>DGSY01000070.1:243-15458 GCA_002394125.1 Ruminococcus sp. UBA4350 | reverse complement strand
TTGCCCTTGCCGGTGCAGCCGTGGCAGATCGCATCCGCGCCCTCCTTCATCGCGATCTCTGCGATGCGCTTTGCGATGATCGGACGTGCGAAGGATGTGCCGAGCAGATATTTTCCCTCATATACAGCACCCGCCTTGACGGTCGGGAATACATAGTCATCAATGAATTCATCGGTCAGATCTTCGATATAGAGCTTGGATGCGCCGGTCTTGATCGCCTTTTCCTCAAGGCCGTCCAGCTCGGTTCCCTGTCCGACGTCGCCGGAAACTGCAATGACCTCACAGCCGGGATAGGTCTCCTTGAGCCACGGAATGATGATCGAGGTGTCGAGACCGCCGGAATATGCAAGTACGATCTTCTTCGGGATTTTTGTTTCTGCCATAGTGATTGAGCTTCCTTTCCGGCAGCGGTATGGGGGCTGCCTAAAAAATCTATATCCTATTATACACGCATTTCAGAAAATGTCAAGTCTATTGTGTATAATTTAAGAATATTCATGTATAATATACGCATTATGCAGAATATTTTGCATAATATACATTTCATAGGTATTTATAGAACACCTGTGTACCGTAGAAGCGCTTGCCGTCGGATGTCCCCGCGATGCCGATGCCGACAGCGGTATCTCTCTCCGTGAAGATATGCTTGCGGTGGTCGGCGGAATTGAGCCAGCCGTTGAGCATTTGGAACGGCTCTATCGAGCCGAAATCGATACTTTCGCCGAAGCGCCCCCAGTTGATGCTTACCATATTCAGGCGGTAGCCTCCATTGCTCGGAAAATAGCCGTCTGTCTCCTCGACCTTCCCCTTTGCAGCGTTCCATTTACCGAGGATGATCTGATTGCCGTTTGCGTCGAGAACCGGCGAGCCGTCGTCCGTGACCTGATAATGACACGGCATACCGTTTTCATCGGTTCCGACAAGGGCGAGCAGTCTCTTCCCGTAAAGCATTGCATATGCATCTATTAATTCATAGTATATGAGATGTCCCGCATCGTCATGTGCGATATGATCGAAGTATTTCTTCTGCGCCATATCCCTGCTGTGATCCTCTGCGGATTTCGAGGCATTGCCGTTCCAGTCCAGCGGCTTCAGATCCTGCTTCTTCGCGGCGCGGATGCCGTTGAGTGCATAGTATTGCAGCTTGGAAAGCACCCGGAGACCGTCCTCAGTGTTTACGCCGGAAAACTGGATGCTCATATCATCGCGGAGAACCAGCACGGCATAGAGTCCGCCGTTTGCGCCGGGCTCGATCTTGTCCTTGTATTCCGTCACTTTGAAGCCTTTCGGAGCGGAATACTCAGAGCACATGAGATAATAGCCGACGATATTATCCTGATGCGCGATCGCGATTTTGAGCGCATCCGGCTGATCGTTGAAGACCGCGAAGGTCATGTTGCCGGACTGATAGCCGACGGTCAGCATTTCTGCCGGCTCGCTCTGACCGGACAGCACCGAAAGCGAAACATCATACGGATATGACACGCTGTCCGCGATCAGCTCCGTGCTGTCCTCCGGAGCCGGTGCTGTTGTGGCCGTTGTCGTTGTGGTCGCTGCTTCTGTTGTAGTGACGGTCGTTGTGACCGTCGGGTAAAGGATATCCAGCCGCTTCTTGGCGATGCCGAGCATCAGATCAGTCAGATCCCTGCCGTCGATCAGATGATCCTCATTCAGATCGGCATTTGCCTTTCCTTCGCTGTCAAGGACCGCCATAGGATCCTCGACGATAAACCGCGCCATCAGCACCGCATCTGAAACGTCAACGAACTGATCCAGATTCACGTCACCTGGCTTTGTACCGGCAGCGCCTGCGCGCAAAACAGCTGTTCCGAGCAGAGACAGCGTGGTGAGCGGGAGACACAGACGCCATAATCGCCCTTTCTGTTTTCCCTTCATAGTAATACCCCTTTCCGACCGGATCGTGTCCGGCGTTTATATATTATTCAACAGCCTTCATGGAGCTTGCCATATCAATCATCCGCAGTCTGCGCCGCAGGATGAGATTTACAAATAACGTGAATACGATCGTGATACCGGCGGAGAGTACAAAGCAGTACCACGGGATATCGGGTGCGAACATGACAACATCGACCTCTGCCGTCGTGACGACATAGCGGCACAGGAATATGCCTGCGATCAGTCCCGCAGCAATGCCGCAGAGAGCGGAAATCATGTTCTCGCGGGAAATATAGTGATAGACTTCTTTATCATAGTATCCGAGCACCTTGAGAGAGGCAAGCTCTCTGGTGCGCTCCAGAATGTTGATATTGGCGAGATTGTAAAACACGGCGAATGCGAGCAGTCCGGAGAATACGATAATGACGATGACGATATAGCGCAGTGCGCCGACCAGATCCCGGAAGCCTGCTCCGCTGTGCGATGTGAATTCGAGCCGCTGCACGGCATCGGTATGCAGAAGATGTGCAGCGAGTGCATCCTCATCCGAGCCGGATTTCTCGTTTACATAGAAGCAGTTCGGTTCATATTCGCCGAAGAGCGATTTACAGAGCTGCGGCGTCATGTAGATGCGGTTGAGCGTATAGCTTTCCGCGAGCGCGCTGACCTGAACGGTATACTCCGCGCCGGAAATGGATACGGATTCTCCGCCCTTGACACCGAGCAGCTTACCGAGCTTTTCGTTGATGATGATGCCGGTATCGCCGAGCGAAAGCTCCGCTTTTGTTTTGCGGTCACGCAGGACAATGAACTGTCCGAACTGCTCCGGCTGATCCGGAACGGTGAGCGTCGCGGAATAGCTTTTGCCGTTTGCACGGACGGTCACAGTCCGCATCATGCCGAACTGGAAGCCCGTAATGCTTTCCGTATTGTCAACGGTTTCGAGCAGTGCATCGTAATGCTCTTTGCTGCCGTCATAGATGCCGAGCGTGTCATAGACAAAGATCTGTTCATATTGCAGATCGACAATCGCCGAGACTGCGTGATACAGTCCGAATCCGGTCACGAGCAGCGCTGTGCTGCCGCAGATGCCGATGACAGTCATCAGAACTCTGCTGCGGTAGCGGAAGAAATTGCGCGCTGTGATCTTGAACCGGAAGCTGCGCCTTGACCAGAACCGCTTGAATCTTTCCAGCAGGATCCGTTTGCCCCTGCGCGGCGGTTTCGGCCGCATCAGCAGGGCAGGGGATTCGCGCAGTGTGGTATAGCAGGCCGCGAATGCAGCTGTACCGGTGCAGAGTATTGCAGCAGCGAGACAGATGAGCGCCCAGTCCCAGCGGAACGGACAGCTGATCTGCGGGTAGCGGTACATCATGCCGTAGCAGTTGAAGATGACACGCGGGAACACCTGAAATCCGACCGCTGTTCCGGCTGCTGTACCGAATACGCTCGCCAGCACGGCATACAGCACAAACTGTACCGAGATGCTGCCGGTCGAATAGCCGAGCGCCTTGAATGTGCCGATCTCGGTGCGCTGCTCCTCGACCATGCGCGTGATGGTCGTCAGGCAGACGAGCGCTGCCACGAGAATAAAGAACACAGGGAAAATGCGGGCGATGCGGTCAACGCGGTCGGCATCGGTGCCGTAGCCGTCCCAGCCGGGATCGGCCGTCCGGTCGAAGGCATACCATTTGATGCCGTCAGCGTACTGATTGACTGCTTCGACAGCTTTTTCATATTTTTCCTCACCGGATTCCAACTCCGCTTTCGCTTCCTCTAGCTTTTCGCGCTCTGCGGATTCCTGTTCATCCAGTTCAGATTTTTTGTCATCCAGCGCCTGCTTTGCGCTGTTGAATTCATTCGTATATTTGAAAAGCTCAGCCTTTGCGTCCTCCAGCTCGGTCTTTGTGCTGTCGAGCTCCTTTTCGGCCTTGCGAAGCTGACGGCGGGTCAGTGTGATCTGCTCCGCATCCGACTGGATCTGCTCGGCCTCCTTTTCAAGCAGGACACTCTGATTCGACAGATACAGACTGATCGTGTCCTCCAGAACGGATTTTTCCTCTGTATGGATCGGCGTCTGGAAGAATTCCGTCATCTTGCCGGAAACGTCAAATTCCTCGGAATCATAAGCGGACATCTCGTCGATGATCGCCTGCAAATCGTCGGAATAGGGCGGCGTGATACAGGTATTGCGGTAGCCGCCGAGCATCCCGACCACATAGCGGATTCGTTCCGCCTGTTTGTTCAGCTCCTCGATCCGGCCGTTCGCCTTGGCTTCTTTTGCATCGAGCGTTTTCTGCTGCTGCTCGATCGGCGCGAGCTTGTCGCTGTATTCCTTGTAGGATGCGTCATAGAGCTTCTGCTTTTCTGCGAGATCCGCTTCGGTCTCCTGAAGCTGCTTTTCCGCTGCGGAAAGCTCTTTTTCTGCTTTCGTGCGAACAACTTTGAGCAGATCGCAGCCTTTTTCATATTCCGCCCAGCCGTCGTCCAGCTCTTTGCGGGTCTTGCTGAGCGATGCATCTGCTTCCGAGAGGATCTGCTGTTTGTGGGATTCGGAGAGCGTTTTGGAATCCTTTATCAGCGTATCGGCAGCATCGGAAACGATCGTCCGGTAGCTGTCCGTAAAGCTGTTGACATTCGCAGTCTCCGTCAGCGTCAGGAACACATCGGTATACACATCCGAATCAAACGCATCATCCGGCACGATCAGAAAGCAGTCGATCCTGCCGCTGCCGATCGTTGTCGTTCCGCGCTCGTATCCCGTATACATCGACCAGTCCGCGATGCCGACGATCTGATAATCCTTGACGGAAAGAATCGTTTTGTCGGGATCATCCGGAACGATATGCAGCGTATCACCGATCGCATATTGATCGGAGAATCCGGAATCCAGCAGACATTCGCCGGAACGCTCCGGCAGTCTGCCCTCTTTGACGGAGGGATGATTGATCTGCTCACCGGTCTTTCTGCCGCCTGCGGGCAGACTGTAGATCTGTACGACCTGATCGGCAGACTGTTCCTTCGCCGGCAGATAGGCCGTTTCGGAATATCCGCCGTAAAGCTGTGCGATGTCACTGCGTTCCGCAAGCGCATCAAGCTCATCGTCACAGAAACCGGCATTGGAAAGCAGATGCAGATCCATCAGACCGGTCTCGCGGTAATACTGCTCGGCGGAATCCTTCATATCAGGGCCCGATGCTTTCAGACCGGCGAAGAATCCGGTGCTGATCGCAATGATGCCGAACAGAGAAAGAAAGCGTTCCTTAGTACGCCGCGCACGCCGCAGCGTATTGCGAAGAAGCGTGTTTTTTTTCATCCCATCTCCCTGTATTACCAGATGATCTCCGAAACGGGAACAGGCTCTGCCTGCACCGTAACCTCAGAGACCTGTCCGCCCCGCAGCTCGATGACCTTATCCGCCATCGGTGTCAGTGCGCGGTTATGTGTAATGATGATGACAGTCATGCCGTCTGTGCGGCAGCAATCCTGGAGCAGCTGCAAAACGGCCTTTCCGGTCTGATAATCGAGCGCGCCGGTCGGTTCATCGCAGAGCAGCAGCTTCGGATTTTTCGCGAGCGCCCTCGCAATGGAAACGCGCTGCTGTTCGCCGCCGGAGAGCTGCGCAGGGAAATGCGAAGCGCGGTCCTCCAGCCCTACCTTCCGCAGCATTTCGAGCGGAGAGGCGGCGTTTTTGATGATATCGGATGCCAGCTCGATATTCTCGATCGCAGTGAGATTCTGAACGAGGTTATAGAACTGGAACACAAAGCCGATATCTTCTCTGCGGTAGCGGGTCAGCTCACGCTGATCGAGCCCGTCGATGCGGTAGCCGTCAATGACGATCTCGCCGCTGTCGCACCGGTCCATGCCGCCGAGCAGATTCAGAACCGTCGTTTTGCCGGCACCGGAGGGGCCGACGATGATCGCCAGCTCGCCCTTTTCGATCTCAAAGCTGACATGATCGGCTGCACGGACATGGATCTCATCTGTTCGGTAATCCTTGCAGACATCCTTGAGCTGCACGAATGCCATAGGCGTTCCTTTCTTTATTCTGCTTTCGGGTCATAGACCATGACATCCGGAAGCAGACGGTATTTTTCATTGAAATCAAGACCCCAGCCGACAACGAACAAATCGGGTATCTCGAATCCGCTGTAATCGGGATCGACCATATTCTTCAGCCCCGGAAGTCTTCGGGAGGGTTTGTTGAGCAGCGATGCAATTTTGACGGAAGCTGCGCCGTGTTCGGTATAATGCCGCTTGACAAGATCCATTGTCTGGCCGGTATCGACAATATCCTCAATGATCAGCACATCGCGGCCGGCAACGCTGATCTCCCGCCCAAGCTCAAAGACCGGAATGCCGGCGGGGTTCACGTCATCGAAATAGGAATGTACCTTTATAAAATCCAGCTCGCACGGGATCGTCAGCGCTCTGACGAGGTCGGCGGCAAAGAAAGCCGCGCCGCGGAGCGTACAGAGCAGAAGAACCGGATGCTCCTCCGTGCTGCTGCTGTAATCGGCGGAGATCTCCGCAGCAAGTTCTGTGATGCGGCTGCGGATTTTGTCATTCGGAATCAGTGTCGAAAATGCCTGTGCCATAGCGATTTTTTCCTTTCAGATCTCATTTTTGGTTAAAGATAGGCAGATTATCACATACTGCTCTTATTATAGCATGGATTTACCAAAAAGTCAATGGATAGATACTAGTTTTTGTATTTAATGTATATTTTTGTTATTATTCAAACTTTTTATACAATTTGTATATTTCATCTGCCCGCCGTTGCTGATTCATAGAAAATAAGTCGGTGTAAGGGTTGAATTTTCAGCGCTCTTATGGTATAATATTCAAAAGGAGGGATTACCGTGGAGGATCAGCAGATAAAATATCAGAAGCTCCTTGACATTCTGTCCGGAGCGGGCAGTGCCGTCATCGCATTTTCCGGCGGCGTGGATTCATCCTTTCTGCTGACCGCAGCACAGGAAGCGCTCGGCGACAAGGTGCTTGCGGTGACTGTCGATTCGGCGTTTTCCCCCGCGAATGAAACGGAGGAGGCCGCTGCATTCTGCCAGAGCAGAGGGATCATGCACACCGTTCTGACCGTTGATCCGCTCTCTGACCGCAGCATTGCGGAGAATCCGCCTGACCGCTGCTATCACTGCAAAAAACTGCTGTTTTCGGAGATTCTCCGTGTCGCAGAGATGCGCGGGATCCCGTATGTCTGCGAGGGCACGCACGCCGATGATATTTCGGATTACCGTCCGGGGATGCGTGCAGTTGCGGAGCTGGGCATACACAGTCCGCTTTGTGAAGCCGGACTGACAAAAGCGGAGATCCGTGCGCTTTCCGGTTCGCTCGGCCTTCCATCCTGGAACCGTCCGGCAATGGCCTGTCTTGCATCCCGTATCCCTTACGGCGAGCTGCTCACTGCCGAAAAGCTCCGCATGACCGACCGCGCAGAAGCATTGCTCCGCAGCCTCGGCATGACGCAGGTTCGCGTCCGGATGCACGGGCGCATCGCGCGGATCGAGGTGCTGCCGGAGGAAATAAGTATTCTGCTTGCGGAGCGGACAAATATATCCGCACAACTGAAAGCGCTCGGCTATTCCTATGTCACGCTGGATCTTCAGGGCTACCGCACCGGAAGTCTCAATGAAGCATTGTAAATCTGCCGCGCAATGCGGCTGAATCACAGGAGGTAAACCATGGCTTGTTTTATCGTACCGACAACAGAAGCAATCGTCACAACGATCGCAAACAGATTCGTCAAAAAGCATGAATGTCAGAAGCCGGCGGAGGATAGCGGAAAGCTGCCGTTTTCCGTGAAGCTCGGCTGGCTGAACAAGCTGCTGTGGGGCGGCTCTGCGCTGCTGGCCTTTGAGCATCTCTGGCACGGCGAGATCCAGCCCTTTTTCCCGTTCCTCACGGCAGCATCCGATGCACAGGCAACAGCGGAAATGCTGCATGAAATGGCGACATCCGGCGTCGCAATGGCGGTGCTTGTCACGCTGGTCTGGGGCGTGATGGTGCTGATCGCCGGCAGGTTTGAAAAGCAGAAGGCACTTCCGTTGCATCAGGAGGTGACGGAGTCATGACACTGCTCAGTGCAATGATTTCTGCCGTGATCGCGACAGCGGTCTGGTATCAGAGCGAAAAGGCACGGAAGCTGCACGTCGGCACACTGGCGCTGATGTACTGGGGCGCATCGCTGATGTGGCTTGTTGATGCGGCTGTTGAATATGCTGATCTGCGTGCGGAGTATTTTGCGCCGGCCGCCGCCGATATGCTGAATGATGCGTTCCTCGGCCTGTCGGTCGCTGTGCTGGGACTGGTGATCTGGATGGTGATCGTACTGGTCAGGGATCCGCTCGGCACGGTGCGGAATCTGCTGCAAAAGCATCATGGATAAGCAGGAAACGGCTGGACTGCTCGAAGCGGTCGCGCGGCATGAGATCACACCGGACGATGCGCTGCAAAGGCTGAAGCAGGCGCCGTTTGCCGATCTGCAATATGCGAAAATTGATCTGCACCGCGGTTTGCGGCAGGGCGTACCGGAGATCATCTACGGCGCCGGCAAAACTGCGGAGCAGATCATTGGCATTGCACAGGCCATGCTGCAAAACGGGCAGGACAGGATCCTGATGACGCGCATTGATGCGGAAAAAGCAGAGCGGATCGCCTCCGAAATGCCGCTCCGTTATCATGAGCCGGGAAAAATCGGCATGATCGGCGAAATGCCCGAACCGGACGGCATCGGCACTGTTCTGATCGTCACAGGCGGCACGAGCGATCAGCCGGTCGCGGAGGAGGCGGCCTTTACTGCGGCGGCACTCGGCAACCGCGTTGAACGGCTCTATGATGTCGGCGTCGCGGGGCTGCACCGTCTGCTCGCACATCTCAGCGAGATCATGTCCGCAAGCGTCATCATCGCCGCAGCAGGCATGGAGGGCGCACTGGCAAGTGTCGTCGGCGGACTGGCAGACTGTCCGGTGATCGCTGTCCCGACAAGTGTCGGATACGGCGCATCATTCGGCGGGCTTTCGGCGCTGCTGTCGATGCTCAATTCCTGCGCAAGCGGCGTCAGTGTCGTCAATATCGACAACGGCTTCGGCGCGGCTTATCAGGCAAGCATGATCAATCACATCGGAGGAAAAAATGCAAACACTCTATCTTGAATGCGGAATGGGCGCAGCGGGCGATATGCTGACGGCTGCACTGCTGGAGCTGCTGCCCGACCGCAGCATTTTTATTGATAAGATGAATGCGCTCGGTCTTCCGGGCGTTTCGGTTGCTGCGGAGCGGATCGCAAAGCAGGGCATCATGGGAACGCAGATGCATATTCTGATCGGCGGTCAGGAGGAAGAACCGGCGGATGACAGCGCGCATCATGCACATGAGCATCACCATCCGCATGAGCATGACCACGCGCATCAGCACGAGCATGAACATCATCATGACAACGAGCATGAACACGCACATGACCACGGCCATACGCATCACCATGCATCCATGCAGGATATTACGGATATGATCGGCGGACTGGATCTGTCCGATGCCGTAAAGCAGAAAGCCCTTGCTGTCTATCAGCTCATCGCGGAAGCGGAGAGCCATGCACACGGCTGTGATGTTTCGGAGATCCATTTTCATGAGGTCGGCACAAAGGATGCCGTTGCGGATATCGTCGGCGTCTGCCTGCTGATGGAAATGCTCGCGCCGGAGCGCGTAATCGTGTCTCCGGTTCATGTCGGCAGCGGTCATGTCCGCTGTGCGCACGGGATCCTGCCGGTTCCGGCACCTGCGACAGCCTATATCCTGCGCGGTGTACCGATCTGCACGGGCGGCATCAGGGGTGAGCTGTGTACGCCGACCGGCGCAGCACTGCTGAAAGCATTTGCGGACGAATTTGCGCCGATGCCTGTCATGCGCATTTCGCAGACCGGCTACGGCTTCGGCAAAAAGGAATTCCGGCGGCTGAACTGCGTCCGCGCATTTCTCGGTGAGATCGACGCGCCGCGTGAGCAGATTGCGGAGATCGTCTGCAATCTCGACGATATGACAGGGGAGGAGATCGCCTTTGCGCAGGAGCTCCTGCTGCAAAACGGTGCGCTCGATGTGTTCACAACGCCGATCCTTATGAAGAAGGGTCGCCCTGCCGTGATGCTGACCTGTCTTTGCAGGCCGGAGCAGCGCGAGACGATGACGGCTCTGATCTTCCGGCATACCTCCACGCTCGGCGTGCGCATTCATCTTTGTGAGCGCGATATGCTGACACGGCATACCGAACAGGCTGAAACCGAATTCGGAGCTGTCCGCATGAAATGTGCAGAGGGATTCGGTGTAAAGCGCGAGAAGCCGGAATATGACGATCTGGCACGGATCGCAGCGGAGCAGTCGCTTTCTGTTCGCGAGGTCACGGAGATCGTGGAAAAACACCGAAGAGGAAATGAATAATGAGTACAATTAAGAAGCTTTTACCTTCATTTTCTCATTTGATTGATCGTACTATCCGTTCTATCAGGGAAACAAGTCCGCTGCTGCTGGTTTTGAAGATACTGCTGATTATAACGAGCTCCATTGCGATCGTTTGGAACATAGCCGTACAGACACCGTTTTCTCCGATGCATTCATTTCTGCTTTGTTTGCATTTGGCTGTAGTAAATATACTGCTGTTCCTTCCGTCCAAGTCTTTGTACGGATCCGATGCATGGTTCTTCCGGCTTTCCTTTTTCGCTGTTTATATCGGCGCGGTGCTGATGATATGGGAAGAATTGAAATGGATCTATACCGGTGCAGATGAAGAAGCGATCCGCAGCTATTCCGATTTGAATGCATGGTTTGTTTACTGGACAGTTCCGGCTTTCATTTACGCACTGCTTCGCCGTATTTTTGCAGCTGTTTATCATGCCTCTGCCGTTGTATCAGGCTTCGTCAAACGGTTTGCGGAGGGTGTCCGTCAAGCGGGACTGATGCAGATTATTTCTGTTGCACTTGGCTCTGTGGCTATCACTTTTCTGGAAGTTCGTCTTTTTGTCAGACAGATTCCGGTTTCTTTTACGCATGAGTACTGGATGTGGCTGCTTTCGTCGATAACCTTGTGCTTGCTGCTGCTGCCTGCAAAGCGGCTGTTCGGATCTGCATTTTGGTTTATCCGTATATCCTTTTTATTGGTTTTCACAAAAGTCATGACTATGGTTCTTGACCGTCTCCTTTCTTTGTACTGGACATTTGACAGGCATCAGCTTTACTCATATTCCGATTTTCCGTATTGGGCTGCGGCATGGATCATTCCGGCAGGAGTTTACGGCCTGCTTCGGTATGTGATCAGTAAGCTCGGTGCAAAGGATAACAAAACCGGTCATGCTTTACGGAATATGGGAATCCTTTGGTCACTGTTTCTGAAGATCGAACAGAATGATAAAAAGGGCGGTAAGCTCGTCCGTTCTGTGCTGATCACCTTGCTCTTTCTTGCAGCGACCGCGATTACTGCCACTGGTGTTTTTCTGGCGCAGAAATTTCCGAATATGGACTTTGAAGCTGTTGTTTTCACTTTGAATTTCGCAAACGGAGATTACAGTTCCGATGTTCAGCTGGCTGTATATATCACAGCGGGAGCAGTGCTGACTGCAGGCGTTCTTTTCTTAATTGCGGCAATTCGGAGGGAATATGCTTCAAGACTAATCGTCAAAAGCCTAGATCAAAAGGCGCAGCTGGCCTGTGATACGGAAAATATCAGCATTCTGCAAAGAACTCTTCCTGCAATTATAATCGGTGTCATCGGTTTGGTTGTTCTGGCAGATACGCTGAATCTCAGACAGTTTATCCACTACCGGCTGCATCCCTCTACGCTTTACGAGGATCATTATGTAGAGCCGTCGCCGGATATTATTCATTTCCCGGAGGATAAGAAAAACCTGCTCTTCATTTTTATGGAGTCCTATGAGAATACATATACATCAATGGAGAACGGCGGCAATCAGATGACCGACTATATGCCGGAGCTGGTCAAACTGGCTGATGATAATTTGTATTTCTCCAACCGTGAAGGACGCGGCGGGCAGTCTGTTTTCTTCCCGACGGTTGCATATACGATGGCATCAAGCGTTGCACAGACGAGCGGTGTTCCGCTGACGACAGTTCTCGGAGATCCGCGGCAGGAGCTTCTGAGCGAACCGACGTATACGAATATTCTGTCTTCGCTGATCCGTCTGGAGGATGTTCTGCATGATGCAGGATACAATCAGCTGTTTGCGACCGGATCGGATTCGACCTTTGCCGGCTATAACACCTATGTCGCACAATATGACAATGATGAATTATTTGACGCTAATTCGGCAAAGGAGGGGAACTTCCTTCCGCGTGAGCCGAAGGGACCGTGGGGTGTTGAGGATTGTCTGCTGTTCCCGCTGCTGAAGGAGAAGGTGCGGGAGATGGCGGAAAAGGATGCTCCGTTTGCTGTGACAGCCTATACGATCGACACACATACCTATGAGCACGGATTCCGCTGCAAGGAATGTGATCCCTCTATCATGGATGATTTCACTGCAGCAGTGGAATGCTCAAACCGTATTGTTTCAGATTTTGTACACTGGCTGGAAAATGAGCCATACGGAGACGATACCGTGGTCATTGTCGTCGGCGATCATCTGGCGGATGTCAAATCAAAGGCACTTCGCTGGGATGACGACGGATATATACGGACAACATACAACTGCTTTATTCATGCGCAGAAGACACCTGTCAACCGGTATAACCGCACATTTACAACAATGGATATGTTCCCGACAACGCTTTCTGCGATCGGTGTCACGATCGACGGCGACCGTCTCGGTCTCGGTACGGATCTTTTCTCTGCAACGCCGACGCTCTGCGAAGAAATGGGCGAGGATGAATTTGTTGAGCAGGTGCAGATGCGTTCGCGTTATTATAATTCGCATTTCTGGCAGCCGATCGACCTGCCGCGGAATGTCTACAACAGCCATACAAATAATTGATGTTCCGGCTGCCTTACGATGATCCTGCACGGATCGCAGCGGAACACCGGTCGCTGTCCGGAAGGGGACGGGACCGTTTGAGAGGAGCGCGAAGTTCTTAAAAATGAACAGTAAATCCGGACATATTATTTCGTTATTACAGAAAACATTCGGGCGGTATCTTGATAATATCAGACGCGCATCAGTGCTGCGGATTCTGGGAGTGCCGCTTTTTGCAATCATGTATGCCGCATGGACTGTACTCTTAATGGCATCTCAGAATCCGATTGACAGAACGCACTCAATGCTGATGTGGGTGGTTCCTGCCGTGCTGATCTGGCTGCTGTTTTTTCCGTCAAGACCGCTGCGGTATTCGCCGTTCTGGTTCCTGCGTATTATGTATTTTGGCCTGGCAGGGTATTTGAATGTTTCGTTTCTGATAAGGCTGGAAAAGGCATATGCGGAGCTGAAAGATGAGGAAATAACGCAGTATAAGGATTTTCCGAAATGGATCATTTTCTGGCTGGTATTCTGTATTGTCTATGCTGCAATTCGCCGGATCATGGAGATCATACTCAGCAAGGAAAACCGTCTGCAAAGGTTTCTTCTGAGAACGGGCATCCTTTGGTCGCCGTTTCTGAAAACAGAAAAGAAGGAGCAGCACCGCGGCGCACTGCTCCGTTCGATTATTTTTACGTTTTTGTTTATGATTATGCTTGCCCTGACAGCGACCGGCTTTTATCTGATGTATAATTTTCCGAATATGGACATTGAAGCGGTGGTGTTTACTGTCCGGTTCGCAAACAATAATTTCAGTTCGGAGGTGCTGACATCAACGCTCCTGATTGCAGGCGGTGTTTTGATTGCAGGTGTGACCTTTTTCATAATGGCATATCGCCGTGAGCAGGCATCCGTTCTGAGAAAACAGGATCTGAAAAAGACCGTTACGCTCGAATGCGAAACGAATCAGATCACTCTTCTGAACAAGCTTCTGCCGATCCTTGCGCTTGGCATTACCGGATGCTGCATACTGGCATATACGCTGAATCTCCGGCAGTTTCTCCGCTACCGGCTGCATCCCTCAACGCTTTATGAGGATCATTATGTTGAGCCGTCACCGGATATCATCCATTTTCCGGAGGATAAGAAAAACCTGGTCTACATCTTTATGGAGTCCTATGAGAATACATATACATCAAAGAAGAACGGCGGCAATCAGACGACCGACTATATGCCGGAGCTGGTCAAAATGGCGGATGATAATTTGTATTTTTCCAATCGTGAAGGACGCGGCGGGCAGTCTGTTTTCTTCCCGACGGTTGCATATACGATGGCATCGAGCGTCGCACAGACGAGCGGTATTCCGCTGACGACTGCCGCCGGAAATCCGCGGCAGAGGCTTCTCAGCGAACCGGAGTATACGAATATTCTGTCCTCGGTGATCCGGCTGGAGGATATTCTGCATGATGCCGGATACAATCAGCTGTTTGCGACCGGATCGGATTCGACCTTCGGCGGCTATAATACTTATGTCGCACAATATGACAATGATGAATTATTTGACGCAAATGTTGCCAAGAAAGGGAACTATCTATCGCGTAAGCCAAAAGGCCCGTGGGGCGTTGAGGACTGCCTGCTGTTCCCGGTGGTGAAGGAGAAGGTGCGGGAGCTGGCCGAAAAGGATGCGCCCTTTGCCGTGACAGCCTACACGATCGACACGCACAGCTACGAACACGGATTCCGCTGCGAGAACTGTGATCCCTCTATCAAGGATGATTTCGCTGCTTCTGTGGAATGCTCAAACCGTATTGTTTCCGAATTTGTACACTGGCTGGAAAATGAGCCATACGGAGACGATACTGTTGTCATTGTCGTCGGCGATCATCTGGCTGATATCAGGGCAAAACAGCTGCGCTGGAGTGACGACGGGTATGTGCGGACTACATACAACTGCTTTGTTCATGCGCAGAAGACACCTGTCAACCGGTATAACCGCACATTTACAACGGTGGATATGTTCCCGACGACGCTCTCGGCGCTCGGCGTCACGATCGACGGCGACCGCCTCGGTCTCGGTACGGATCTGTTTTCGGCAACGCCGACGCTCTGCGAAGAAATGGGCAAGAAAGAATTTGTTGAGCAGGTGCAGATGCGGTCATATTATTATAATGCGCATTTCTGGCAGCCGATCGACCTGCCGCGCAATGTTTACAACAGCCATACATAATAACAAAACCGGTCAGCGGAGAACTGACCGGTTTTTTGTATGCGTAAGGGGAGCGAGGGCATAAAAAAATCCGGTACAAAATGTACCGGATTTCCGTCGCGATAAGGATATTTCCAAACCGC
>DGSY01000070.1:0-141 GCA_002394125.1 Ruminococcus sp. UBA4350 | reverse complement strand
GCTACCTCCACCTTGGCAAGGTGGCGCTCTACCAGATGAGCTAAATCCGCAGAATGCCTCCTGTCGGAATCGAACCAACGACACGGGGATTTTCAGTCCCCTGCTCTACCAACTGAGCTAAAGAGGCATACGACCTGGATG
>DGSY01000192.1:3702-3869 GCA_002394125.1 Ruminococcus sp. UBA4350 | reverse complement strand
CGGAAGGATTTGCCGATCTGGCCGACGCCGAACGGGATTTTGCGGCGCGTAGTGCGCTGGATATTGGCGAAATTGACGAAGATGCCCTGTGCCGTTTCCGGACGGAGATACAGCTCGGATTTGCTGTCCTCGGTAACGCCCTGGAAGGTCTTGAACATCAGGTTGAA
>DGSY01000192.1:447-3653 GCA_002394125.1 Ruminococcus sp. UBA4350 | reverse complement strand
AGGTTGAACTGGCGGATATCGGTGAAATTCGCCTTGCCGCAGTTCGGGCAGACGATGCCCTTTTCGCGGATGTAGTCCATCATCTGCTGATTCGTCCAGCCCGCGACATTCGTGCCGTCGAAATCCTCGATGAGATTGTCTGCGCGGTGACGCGTTTTGCACTCGCGGCAGTCCATGAGCGGATCGGAGAAGCCGCCGAGGTGACCGGAGGCAACCCATGTCTGCGGGTTCATGAGGATCGCGCTGTCCAGTCCGACATTGTGGGGATTTGCCTGAACGAAGAAATGCCACCATGCCTTCTTGACGTTGTTTTTGAGCTCAACGCCGAGCGGGCCGTAGTCCCATGTATTTGCGAGGCCGCCGTAGATCTCGGAGCCTGCGTACACAAAGCCGCGCCCCTGACAGAGAGCGACGAGCTGATCCATTTGCTTGTCCGTATTTTTCATGCGAAAAACCGCCTTTCCATAATATGCCTTTCTATTATAAAGCAAAAATAAGGATTTGTCAAGCGAAATTGCGGGATTGCGGGATCTCTGCGTGCAGCTTGTTGCCCGATCAGATCCATACAGTAACCGCAGATTTTCGTTTCGTTATTCTCCGGTCAGATACCAGAACAGCATCATCGCCGGAAACAGCAGTGCCATAAAGACGCCGAACCACGGCAGCAGTTCTATATGATCGGCACATTCTGCAGCAAACGGTGCCCGTCTGAGATACCGGATTGGGATGCGGTCATCTTTTCTGTGGGACCGGGACAAGCCGGACTGCGCACAGGTACAGGTAAATGTTTCACCGTCCACCGTATAGCGGACTGTGTGCCAGTGTGTTGTACTGCCTCTGTATGATGTACTGACAGACTCCAGCACGACGGCCTCAGTACGCCCGCTTTGCGTTCTCCAGTAAATCCGCATACAGATCAGATACAGCGCAATCGTCATACTTGCCGCGAGCCACAGGATAAAGAGTGCGCGGGCAACAGGAGCCTGCATTTTTATCGGAAGGAATTCAGTGACTGCACCAAAACCGAATGCTGTCAGATACAGCAGAAAGATATGCGCCAGTGTCAGCCGGTACTGCTTTTGGAAACGGTCTGTTTCAAGTGCTGCATATGCCGCAGACGGCTTTCCTTCCGGATAATGGAGCACGATCCGTTTTCCGACATGAATCGGCATGTCAGTATCCTGACGCGTAAACCGGATCTGATACGGCTGCTCATCCGCGAGAAACTGCACGGTATAGCGGAAGGTCGGAGCCTTGCCGCCGTTAATCTGCCTGCGCTCTGTGACAGAACCTCGCGTGCGGCAGGCATACGAGCTGCGCCGCAGGATCTCCCGCAAAGCCATGAACTGCCGGATGATGAACATGATCTCAGTCATCAGCACGATGCAGACCGGAATCAGAAAAATCATAACAACTCAGTCGGGCAGGGGAGCGCTTTCAGCAGATTGTCGATCTGCGAACGGTTTGCGATCCATTCGCTGAATGCAGTCGCGGAACCCGCCGCAATGCCGGTGCGGAGCGCTTCGGTCAGCGGCTTTCCGGTATAGCAGGCCGCGAGGAATCCGCCGAGCATCGCATCCCCTGCGCCGACCGCATTCTTGACGGTATTATGCGGCGCGGAAAGATGCCACACTCTGCCCGCATCGGTAAAGAGCAGTGCGCCGTCGCCGCCGAGCGAGACCAGCGCATTCTGTGCGCCCATCTCAATGAGCTTTTTGCCGTAGGGCAGCGCATCCCACCATGTGAGGATCTCCGCATCGAACATCTCGCGCAGCTCCGGCAGATTCGGCTTGACAACGAACGGATGATGCGGCAGTGCTTCGAGCAGCGGCTTTCCGGCTGCATCGACGGCAAAGCGCACGCCGTTGTCCGCGAGTGCCGCCATGACATCCGCATAATGCGTTGCAGCCGCCCCCGCGGGAATGCTGCCCGCCAGCACGATGTAATCGCCGCTGCCGTATTTGCTGAGCTTCTCGAGCAGCACTTTCGTATCGGCCTCTGAAACGGAAAGACCTCTGCCGTTCAGCTCCGTGACCTGATTGTGCTGCTTGAATTTGACATTGATGCGGTTCATCTGATTCGGCAGCGTGATAAAATCCATCGGGATCTGTGTCCGCTGGATGCGTTCGGAGATCATGGTTCCGGTCGTGCCGGAAAGATAGCCGTAAACCGTTGTCGGGATCTCAAGCTGCTGCAAGATCAGCGAGACATTGATGCCCTTACCGCCTGCGGTGATCTGCTCATTTTCGGTGCGGTTGACAGCATTGAACTGAAGCGGTTCCTCAAGCTGGACGGTGTAATCCACGGCGGGATTCATGGTAACGGTTGCGATCATACGGTGCCCTCTTTTCATATTATTTCTCTGGTAACGCTGCGCGGCGCAGCGGACTCATTGTGAACCGAAGCAGAGCCGCATTGTCAGGATCACTGCGCCGAGCGCGATCCCGCAGAGGATCAGCCCTGTCAGCAGTTCTCTGCCCATCTGACGGCGGATCAGCCGTTTGCATTCTGCGCCGGTGAGGATATCTTTGTCGGAAGCCTCCGCAAGTGTCTGCGGATATGCACCGGCCGCGAACACCTCCGTCCGGATCGCGATGACAGCATCATCCTCCGGTGCAAGCGGCGTATCGGTCAGCAGCGCGGCGGTATGGCGCAGTCTGCTGCGGTCGGTGAATGTGATGAGCGCGGCAGTCCGGCTGCCGTGCTGTTCGGCGGCTGTGCATTTTCCGCGGAAGCGCCGCCATTTTCCGGGCGGTGCCGAAACGCGGCTGACCGTCCGCAGGAGCAGTCCCGCAAAGGCCGCGATCGCAAGGCCGGTGATGAAATAACGCCATTTTCCGAGTGAGATCAGCAGCAAGGCCGCAGCAGGCATCCGGCATCCTCCCTTCATGATATTCGGTATCATACATATTATAGCACATTCCGGAAAAAAGCGCAATGGATTCAGTCAAATTAAATCATCTGCTTCCGCATCCTGATCTCATATCGGAGGCCGGCACTGCCGGCCGGGCAGTGCCCGGTGCCGTTTCCCTACGGCATGGTGTCACAGAGCGGCGTCCGGTTCGTCGCTGTTACGGCGCTGTTCGCGCCTACTGTTTGTTCTGGGAAATTACCATTTCGCTTCCGGCGATGTCATCCAAAGTTTCGGTCAAGCCTTTTCAAAGGCTTGCGGGTCGAGGGCAGAGCCCTCGTCGCTCTCCGCAGAG
>DGSY01000192.1:0-324 GCA_002394125.1 Ruminococcus sp. UBA4350 | reverse complement strand
AATAGCATCGCGAAGCGATACCTTTTTCCATCATTCTGAGCCAACTTTTTGTCAGGGAATCCGCCCTAAGCATTATTATTCCCATTCAATCATTTGCTTTCGCTTTGAGGATCTTTCAGAAAATGCGTGAAAATGCAAAAAGGGGCTTTACTTTTACGGACTAATGTGTTAAAATAGAAGTACGAACCGCCAACAACATACAAGGAGGCACGATCATTATGTTCAAGCCAATGGACGAAGCGAATCTGAAAGACCTTTACGAGGCATTTGCCGTTCTGAATACGCCCGAGGAGATCGCCATGTTCATGCAGGATCTCTGCACCC
>DGSY01000112.1 GCA_002394125.1 Ruminococcus sp. UBA4350 | reverse complement strand
GAGCTGTTCTCAACTGCGTGCCAGATGTCGCCGTCACCGGAAACGATGCCGTAGCCCTTTGCCTTCAGCTTCTCAGCAGCCTCAAAGAACTTATCCCAGCTGCCTGAGCCGCCGCCGATCTTAGCGGAAACTGTAGCAGGATCGTAGACGTCCTTTGCGATGGAACGACGATAGATGAATGCACCGCCGGTTGCCTGATAGCCGAGGCCTGCGACCTTGCCGTCCGGATTCGTGCCGATCTCGACAGTGTACTGTGCGATCTCAGCATCCTTGATCTTCTGGTCAACATCGGCAATGCCGAGATCCTCGTAGGAAGCGACATACTTGGCAGCATCGCCCTGCGTGTACTTCTTTACGAAAGCAGCCTCAGCCGCGAACATATCGACGCCGCCGTTCTGGAGCGCCTGATCCAGTGCAGGCTGATACTCGCCGTTGGTGGTCGGGATCTGCGTGACCTTGATCTGATACTTAGCATCAAAATCCGGATGTGTCTCCGCATACTTCTTGCACATATTCGGGACTTCATCGGTAAATGCATAGAGGTTGATGAGCTGCTTGTCGCCGGAAACTGCCTCGTCAGAAGACTCGTCCTTGCTTTCAGCAGCGGATTCAGCCTTGCTTTCCTCCGTCTTGCTGCCTGCGTCTGCTGTTGAGCTGCTGTTGCCGCAGCCTGCGCATCCGATCATGATGCTGAGTGCTGCGATCAGAGAGATTGCCTTTTTCACTTTAGTTCCTCCTTTTGATTGCTTACGGGATGATGGTTATTTGCATCCGCCGGTCAGGTCAGCGGGTCTGCACAGGGATCAAAGGGTAAACAGGACATTGTTCACGATGGATTCGAGCATTTCCTGTCTGCCGCTGGTGAGAGAATCAACGACCTCGCCCTTGCTAAGCGCATAGTCGCTGAGTGCCTTGAGATCGGTATTGCCTGCGATGATATCCGCACCGATACCGGATTTCCACGATGCATAGCGGTCAGCGACGAACTTGTCAAGTCTGCCGTCCGCGATGAGCTTTCTGGCTGCGAGGAAGCCGAGTGCGAATGCATCCATGCCCGCGATGTAGGAGAGGAAGATATCGTCCTTCTCGAAGCTGCCGCGGCGTGCCTTTGCATCGAAGTTGAGACCGCCGTTGGTGAAGCCGCCTGCTTTCAGGACTTCGAGCATACAGAGCGTGGTGTCATAGACATTGGTCGGGAACTGGTCGGTATCCCAGCCGAGAAGCGCATCGCCCTGATTCGCGTCGATGGAACCGAAGAATCCGTTTGTGCGGGCAACATTCAGCTCATGCTGGAAGGTATGCATGGCAAGCGTTGCGTGGTTCGCTTCGATATTGAGACGGAAATCCTTCTCCAGACCGTACTTGCGCAGGAAGCCGAGAACGGTCGCCGAATCGAAATCATACTGATGCTTTGTCGGTTCCTTCGGCTTCGGCTCAATGTAGAAATCGCCGGTGAAGCCGATGCTTCTGCCGTAATCGACAGCCATATGCATCAGGCGTGCCATGTTGTCAAGCTCCAGTCCCATATCGGTATTGAGCAGAGTTTCATAGCCCTCTCTGCCGCCCCAGAAGACATAGCCGGTGCCGCCGAGCTTAACGGTCGCATCAATGGCCTTCTTGATCTGTGCCGCTGCGAATGCGAACACATCTGCGGAGGGGGAGGTGCCAGCGCCGTGCATATAGCGCGGATGATCGAAGCACTTTGCGGTGCCCCAGAGCAGCTTCTTGCCGGTCGCCTTCTGCTTTTCAGCAAGGTAATCGACAACTGCATCCAGCTTCTCGTTGGATTCAGCGAGCGTCGGATACTCCGGCGAGAGGTCGCGGTCATGGAAGCAATAGTAGTCGATCGAGAGCTTTTCCATGATCTCGAATGCGGCATCGACCTTTGCGATCGCGCGCTTTGCGGGATCGGTCTCGCCCCATGTCTTGTCAGCGGTACCGACACCGAACATATCCGTACCGTCGCCGCCCATCGTGTGCCACCAGCTGAGCGCGAATTTCAGATGCTCGCGCATCGGCTTGCCGTCGATGATCTCATCGGGGTTGTAGTACTTGAACGCAAGCGGATTGGTGCTGAGCTTGCCTTCATACGGGATTTTGGGGATGCTGCTGAAAAATTCGCTCATAGTTTTTTTCCTCCATCATTTGAGCTGATATTTCATTGAAGCAGAAACACAGGTTACACCGGTGAGCTGTTCGCTCAGCGGGTCGGGCTGACTGGTTCCTGCATACAATGTGAAGTTGGTGCCGCGGACTGCGCGGATGCCGCTGCTGTCCACGGATTCAAATGCAGACTGCGGAATCTCCAGTGCGACGGCCTGCTGCTCGCCGGGTTTGAGGCTGACGCGGCAGAAGCCGCAGAGCTTCGGATAGGGGCAGGCATCGCTGCTGTCATCCTGTATATAGAACTGCACGACATCGTCTGTTGCGCGTCCGCCGGTGTTTTTGATTTTGACGGATGCCAGACTTCCGTCGATCCGCAGGTCGCTGCAAACCGTCCTGGAATAGGTCAGGCCGTAGCCGAACGGATAGAGAATATTCTCTCTGGTATAGCGGTAGGTTCTGCCCTTCATGCTGTAATCTTCAAAATCAGGAAGCAGGTCGGTATCCTGATAGAATGTGACCGGCAGCTTTCCGGACGGGGAGATCTCACCGAACAGGATTTCTGCGAGCGCCTTTCCGCCGCTTTCGCCCGGATACCAGCAGTGCAGGATTGCATCGGCATCGCATTCGGTATTGATCGCGCTGCCCGCTGCTGTGACAATGATAACAGGCTTGCCCTTGTCCATGATCCGGTCAGCGAGAAGCCGCTGCGGAGCAGGGAGCCGGAGGTCGATCTTGTCACCGGATGCAAATTCATTTCCGGCGTCGCCTTCTTCGCCCTCGATATCGGCTGTCAGGCCGACGCAGAGAATGATGAGGTCGGATTCCTCGGCGACCGCTTCAGCCTCGGAGAGACGGTCGTTTGCGCGGGCAAGTCCGCTGACGCGGTCCTTGTAAAGGTGACAGCCCTCTGCGTACAGCACTCTGCCGCTGAATGCATCCTGAATGCCTTCGAGGAATGTGATGTACCGGTCAGGCGTACCGCAGTAGTTGCCTTCCAGCACCTGTCTGTTGTTTGCGACAGGGCCGATGACGCCGATCGTGCTGTATTTTCCCTCCGTGAGCGGAAGGATGCCGTTGTTTTTCAGGAGAACCATAGATTTCCGCGCATATTCAAGCGCTTTTTCCTTATGTGCGGGACAGGCCGCAACGGAATAGGGGAGTGTATCGTATTCGGTGGATTCATCGAGCAGGCCGAGCCGGATCCGTGTCCGCATGACATGAACACAGGCCTTGCGGATATCCTCCTCGGAGATCAGACCCGCTTTCAGCGCATCCATGAGATTTTCGTATGTCGTACCGGCATTGAGATCGCAGCCGGATTTCAGCGCCAGCGCGGTCGTTTCCAGTTCATTCGGCGTGACCTTGTGGTTTTCGTGGATATCGTTCAGCGCACCGAAATCGGAAACGAAATGACCGTTGAAGCCCCATTCACCGAGCTTCTTTTGCAGGAAACTGCTTGCGCAGGCACATTCACCGTTGACGCGGTTGTATGCGCCCATGACGATCTCGACGCCGGACTGCACCAGCGCACGGAATGCGGGGAGGTAAGTGTCCTCAAGATCATACGCATCGGCCACGGCATCAAAGCCGTGCCGGACGGATTCCGGGCCGCTGTGAACTGCGAAATGCTTTGCGCAGGCTGCTGTACGGAGAATGCTGCCGTCGCCCTGCAAGCCGCGGACAAACGCCTTTCCAAGCTCTGCGGTCAGGTACGGATCTTCGCCGTAGGTCTCCTG
>DGSY01000028.1 GCA_002394125.1 Ruminococcus sp. UBA4350 | reverse complement strand
TCATTGAAACAGCCAAGAGAAACGATCTGGATGTGTACGGTTACCTGCTCTACCTTCTGACCGTGCTGCCGGAAATGGGTACCGATCCGACAGAAGATCAGATCAAATCCGTCATGCCGTGGAGCTTCGCTCTTCCGGCATATTGCAAGCAAACATACAGTGAGATACAGTAGGCGTTACACTGTTTCATATAGCTGCGTACAGTCCGCGTTACACTGATACTCTTCGAGCCGAGGTTGTTTCTCGGCTCGTTTCTTTATGAGGTAAGCTAGGAGTGGTTGGCGCTTACGAATAAACGCAGAAGCCGCACACCCCGTTCAGAGGTGTGCGGCTGTTTGTATTCTTATGCTGATTCAGTTTGTGAATGTGGAACGGACGGCGTGTCCGAACAGATACAGGCAGTATTCATACTGTCCGCTGAACGAGTTGAATCCCGCGTCATACGAATATCCCAATCCGGTATAATGTGACGCTCCCTCATTTGCGATGCAGAATACCGGCGCATGACCCGCGCCCCTGACTATGACATAGTCCGCAAGGAAGATCAGAAGCCACAGTGCCGCAACCGCAGGCACGATCTTTGCGGCCTTTTTCCATGTCACGGCAGATCACCTCCGGCATTCGTCCGGAATTCGCTGAGTATGCTGTTTGCGACCGTCCAGCTCCGGCCGTCCTGAAGCGTCAGCGTCAGAGCGCCGTCCGCCGATTCGCCGCAGAGCGAGCACCAATCATAATAGGTATCCATGATCGGATCGCCGATCCATATGAAATCTCTGTCCGCCGGCCGCACGAAAATGAATACGCCGGATTCCCTGCATTTGCGGAGCTGTTCTGCGTTCAGCGGCTCTGCATTTTCCGCCAGCACATATTCCGGATGATCCCAGAATACCGTTTCCAGGATCCGCACCGGATCCTCCTGCGGCGTGATCGCCGCGCCGTCGTTAAAAAGCTCTGCGCCCGCCGCAGTCAGCGGGAGACTGTCCGGCATGAGATAATCGAGCAGGAGCGGCTGCGCATAGAGCGGCCGGAGTGCGCCGTGCGCATCATTGCTCCACCGCGAATAATCCCCGATCAGCGCGCCGTCCCGATAGACTGTTTCATCGTATATTATCAGATATGTTCCGCTTGGCGTTTCGATCTTCCGGACGCGCTGCCAGTATTCGGCGGTCTCGTCCGGCGCACTGACGCGCTGCATCGCATCGGCAAATGCGACCGGCCTGACATCAATCAGATTCCGGATCTTCGGCTCATTGCAGTAACCGGCTTCGCCGCCGTTCAGGATCGTCACATCCGCCGTGATCTCCACAAAGCTGCCCGCCGGATAATCGGTCTCCGGCTGAAATCCGTGGATCGGCTCCCAGTTTTCCGCCGTCAGCCAATCGCCCGGACTGTGATCCGGCGGCTCCGGCGTGCGGAATGCCAGAAAGGAATATCCGTCCCTGCTGTCCGTATAGAGCATATCGTATACGACCTCCGGTTCCTCCGGCGCGGGCTTCGCAGCAGGGGAGAGCGCATTGCTTTCCGCACAGCCGGTCAGCAGCAATGCGCCGCAGAACAGCGGGATCAGCCGCTTCATTGTCATCACATCCTTATTCAGTCGTACCGGCGATCTGCCGGATATTGCGCACGATGATGTCATGCAGCAGCTCGACATCATAGTCGCCGATGATCGGTTCCAGATGCGAACCGCCCACGCCGGAATCATCCGTCAGGAACACATAATTGCTGCCGGTCATGATCGCCGCTGCACGCCCGAACAGCTCGGTCTCCCGCGCCGCATTCGACGCAACGACCGGTACCAGATGAATGCCCTTCTGCGCTGCGGCCGCGATTGCCGCATTGAGCTGTGCCTCATATTCCTCGCCGCTGTGGGGCGGTGCATCGAAGATCAGGAACGCGATCTTGTTCGTATCCTCGCGCCATTCGCCGTCCGTGATCGTGTCGGTCAGCACCTGCGCGACCGCTTCCGGCTCATCGCCGCCGCCGTCGGCATATTCGCGGTTCAGTGCCTGTCCGATCTCCTTTACATCGTCCGAGAACGGATTGCAGAGCGTGACATAAGCATCGCCCTCGTCCTTGTAGAAATTGACCGAGAATGTCATATGGCCGTCCGCCGTTTCCTCGGCGATCGCGGCGAAATCCTTTTGCAGATAGCTGATCTCGTCGCCCATTGAGCCGGTCGTATCGAGAATGAACATGACCTCGGTGTCGGTGTATTCGACGGTATCCGCATCGGTCTCGATCGTGTATTCCAGTGTCGGCACGCTGCTGCCGCCCTGTCCGGATTCATCTGCGGGCGCAGTGAAGGCGACTGCATCCGCGCCCACCGTCTCAATGCTCAGATCCTGTCCGGCAAGGTGCGCATCATAAAACAGATAGGCCATGCCGTTCCGGTCAGTCTTTGCCGTCCAAATGCCCTTGCCGCGGTCCCCGTCAGAGAGTGCGACAAGCTGATTGGCAGCAGGCTTGCCGTCATGCGTGACGGTCACGGCGACACGGTTGACCGGATTCAGGCCGTATGCCGGGAATTCGATCTTTTTGCTGTGTACGAGATTCGCAAAGAAGCCCCAGTTTTCGTTGTCGTTCCATTCTCCGGCAGTGAGAACGAACGGCTCGCCGCTCTGCGGAATGGCCGGATCCGTTTCGGAGCTTGCTTCATCGTGCAGCACAGGCTCATCGGAAGGATCAGCGGCTGCGCCGTCTGCTTCCCCTTTGACCGAATCCATTCGCTTGGATGCGGAGAATTCGAGCTTTGCCTCGCCGGCGCCTTCCAGATCCGCCCCGAAATATGCCTCATCAGCGGCCTCCTCAGCGATTTCCGCATCGGCAGAGGGCTTTTCCTCCGGCGCGCCCGCAAGCGCATCATCCTTTGCTGCATTCAGATCCGCCTGCACCGCTGCCGGCTCGGCGTTGTCTGCGGTTTCTGCGGTCTTTGCATTGCTGCCGCAGCCTGCAAGTGTCAGTACGGCAATCATTGCCGCGAGATATGCATTCAGTTTTTTCATGGGTGATCCCCTCCTTTTGCTTATGGTACGCCCGTGCGGCGCGATTTCCTTATGGATTTTTTGCAAATCGGCAGAACGCACAAATAATCCCTGCAAAATTGTCAGATTTATACAATGCTGATTTTCTGTGCGTTTTCTATTTGACAAATGAAAGTCCGATGTGCTATACTATAGAAGTATGGTTTTCATGCAAATTCCTGCACAGGAGGACTCATTTTATGATGACTGATATTGAGATTGCACAGTCTGTCCCGATGCGTCCGATCACCGAGATTGCGCAGACAGCGGGCATCCCTGACGATGCGCTGGAGCAGTACGGCAGATACAAGGCCAAGATCGACCTTTCCAAGCTGCCGAAAACCGGCAGGACCGGCAAGCTCGTTCTGGTGACGGCGATCAACCCGACCGCTGCCGGCGAGGGCAAGACCACGACCACGATCGGCCTTGCGGACGGTCTGCGCCGGATCGGAAAAAATGTCACCGCAGCCCTGCGGGAGCCGTCCCTCGGACCGGTCTTCGGCATCAAGGGCGGCGCGGCAGGCGGCGGCTATGCGCAGGTCGTTCCGATGGAGGATATCAACCTGCACTTCACCGGCGATTTCCACGCGATCGGTGCAGCGAACAATCTGCTCGCGGCGATGCTCGACAACCACATCTATCAGGGCAATGCGCTGAACATTGACCCGCGCCGCATCACATGGAAGCGCTGCGTCGATATGAACGACCGTCAGCTCCGCTTCATCACGGACGGTCTGGGCGGCCGGATCAACGGCGTGCCGCGTGAGGACGGCTATGATATCACCGTCGCATCGGAGATCATGGCGGTTTTCTGTCTCGCGGATTCGATCACCGATCTGAAGGAGCGGCTTTCGCGGATCGTCGTTGCCTATACCTATGACGAAAAGCCGGTCACGGCAGGTGACCTCAACGCCGTCGGCGCGATGACGGCACTGCTCAAAGATGCGCTCAAGCCGAATCTCGTGCAGACGCTGGAGGGGACGCCCGCGCTCGTTCACGGCGGCCCGTTCGCGAATATCGCACACGGCTGCAACTCCGTCCTCGCGACCAAAACGGCAATGCAACTCAGTGACTATGCAGTCACGGAGGCAGGCTTCGGTGCCGATCTCGGCGCGGAGAAGTTCCTCGATATCAAGTGCCGCATGGCCGGTCTGACGCCCTCCGCAGTCGTGATCGTTGCGACTGTCCGCGCACTCAAGCTGCACGGCGGTCTCGCAAAGACCGAGCTTGCGAACGAGAATCTCACGGCGCTCGAAGCAGGTCTGCCGAATCTGCTGCGCCATATCGCCAATATCAAGGAGGTCTATCAGCTTCCGGCGGTCGTCGCGGTCAACCGCTTCCCGACCGATACTGATGCGGAGATTGAGCTGGTGATCGAGAAATGCAAGGCGCTCGGCGTGAATGTCGTGCTGTCCACGGTCTGGGCAGACGGCGGCAGGGGCGGCGAAGCACTCGCCCGCGAGGTCGTCCGTCTCTGCGAGGAGGAGAAGGGCAATTTCTCCTTTGCATATGAGCTGGACAGCCCGATCGAGGAGAAGATCCGTGCGATCGTCACGCGTGTCTACCGCGGCAGCGATATCAACATTCTCCCCGCCGCGCAGAAGCAGATCGCGCAGCTCACCGCACTCGGCTTCGACAAGATGCCGGTCTGCATGGCAAAAACACAGTACAGCTTCACCGATGACAAGGATGTGCTCGGCGCACCGGACGGCTTCACCGTCACGATCCGCAATGTCAAGGTTTCCGCAGGCGCAGGCTTTATCGTCGCACTGACCGGCGATATCATGACCATGCCCGGCCTGCCGAAAAAGCCCGCCGCAGAGAATATTGACGTCGATGCGGACGGAAAGATCTCCGGTCTGTTCTGATGAGGCAGTCATGCTGAAATCAACAATGAAAAAAATCCTCTGCACCGCACCGGCAGCGCTCCTGCTGCTCTGCGGCTGCGGAAACGGAACATCCGCCGCTGTGCAGTCCGCCGCACAGCCCGCAGCGGGCGGTCACGAACTTCGTCAACTGGGCAAAGGATCCCGCCGATACCCGCATGAAGGAATACTTCTATCCGGATCTCGAAAAGGATGTGCTGTTCCCGCAGGGCTATATCGCGGAGCATTCCGGCCACAGCCGCGGCAGCACCGTCGATCTGACACTCTTTGACATGAAGACCGAAAAGGAAGCCGATATGGGCGGGACCTTCGATTTCTTCGGCATCCAGAGCCATCCCGATTACAAGGATATCACGGATGCGCAGTACGATAACCGCATGATCCTGCGGGATGCAATGACCTCGCACGGCTTCAAGCCGCTGGAGGAGGAATGGTGGCATTTCACGCTTGAAAATGAGCCGTTCCCGGATACATATTTCACATTCCCGATCAACTCGGATTCCGTCAAGGCGGGCTGAACACCGCGGGAATGCAATAAAGGAGGGTATATATGGAAAGCAATATCATCGGCATACTCGTCACGATCATCATTTACCTCGGCGGCATGATCGTGATCGGCGCCGTCTTCTCACGCAAAAACAAGGACGTCGGCGACTTCTATCTCGGCGGCAGAAAGCTCGGCCCGCTGGTCTCGGCAATGAGCGCAGAGGCCTCGGATATGAGCTCGTGGCTGCTGCTCGGCCTGCCGGGACTCGCTTATCTCTGCGGCATCGCAGAGGCTTCATGGACGGCGATCGGCCTTGCCGTCGGCACCTATCTCAACTGGCTGTTCGTTGCCAGAAAGCTGCGTCTCTACTCGCAGAAAACCAATTCGATCACGCTGCCGGACTTCTTCTCCGACCGCTATCATGACAAGCAGCATCTGCTCTCCGGCATCGCGGCGGTCATCATCCTGATCTTCTTCGTGCCGTATACCGCATCGGGCTTCTCGGCCTGCGGCAAGCTCTTTTCCACGCTGTTCGGCATGGAGTATCACACCGCGATGATCCTGAGCGCGGTCATCATTATCGCTTATACGAGCATGGGCGGCTTCCTCGCCGCGAGCTTCACCGACCTGATCCAGAGCATTGTCATGACGACGGCGCTGGTCATTATCGTGATCTTCGGCATCCACACGGCAGGCGGCTGGAACTGCGTCGTTGAGAATGCAAAGTCTCTCCCGAACTATCTGACGCTGACCGTCACGCGTGCCGCAAACGGCGACGGCACCTTCGGCACCGCCGGCTATGGCTTTATCCCGATCGTTTCGACGCTGGCATGGGGCCTCGGCTACTTCGGTATGCCGCATATCCTCCTGCGCTTCATGGCGATCGAGGATTCGCATAAAATCAAGCTCTCCCGCCGCATCGCAAGCATCTGGGTCGTCATCGCAATGAGCGTCGCGATCCTCATCGGCCTCATCGGCAACGCGATCTCCGCAAACGGCACGATCGCAGCACTGAACACCAGCTCGGAATCCGAGACCATTATCATCAAGATCGCGGAGCTGCTCTCGAAGAACGGCTTTGCCGCGGCAATGGTCGCCGGCCTGATCTTCGCGGGCATTCTCGCCTGCACGATGTCCACCTCGGATTCGCAGCTGCTTGCGGCATCCTCCTCCATGTCCGAGAACATCCTCAAGGGCGTTTTCGGCATGAAGCTCGACAAGAAGCAGTCGATGCTCGTCGCAAGACTGGTGCTGCTGGCAGTCGCGGTTATGGGCGTGCTGCTCGCATGGAATCCGGACAGCTCCGTGTTCCGCGTTGTTTCCTTCGCATGGGCGGGCTTCGGCGCGACCTTCGGCCCTGTGATGCTGACAGCGCTGTTCTGGAAGCGCTCGAACCGCTGGGGCGCAATGGCGGGTCTTATCACCGGCGGCGTCATGATCTTCGTCTGGAAGTTCCTGATCCGTCCGATGGGCGGCGGCTGGGATATCTACGAGCTGCTGCCGGCATTCCTCTGCGCGCTGACCGCGATCATCATTGTCTCGCTTGCGACCGGCAAGCCGGAGCAGGCCGTCGAGGAGGAATTTGACGAAGTGAACAAGATGATGAAGGCATAATCTTCCGTACAAACAAAACAGGCAGTCCTCTCCGGCGCGGAGGGGGCTGCTTTTTTCGGCGCATCGTCTGCACATTTCGGCAGGATTCGCATAATATAGACCAATCCGGACAAACGGATCATGATCGTTTCAAAGGAGTGAGATCTATGACGAATTCAACAACCGGTAAGCGCCTGCTGATCGCCGGCGGCGATCTGCGGCAGGTCACGGCGGCGGCGCGGCTCGCAGAGGACTGCGATGTGACCGTCATCGGCTTTGACCGCTTCGGCGCGCTGCCGGAGGGCGTATCTGCCTGCGAACATATCTCCGGACTGCCGCGGGATCTGGATGCGCTGATCCTGCCGATGCCGGTTACACAGGACGGCGGCTTTCTGCATACGCCGTTCGGCAGCAGCGCGATCCGGCTCTCGGCACTCATGCCGCTTGTTCGTGCGGGCGGCATGGTATTGGGCGGCAGGCTGACAGCGCAGGAGCGCACACTGATCGAAAATGCCGGCCTGCGGGCATTTGACTATGCGGCGGCGGAGACCTTTGCGCTGCGCAATGCAGTTCCGACCGCTGAGGGCGCGATCCAGATCGCGATGCAGGAGCTGCCGGTCGTGCTGCACCGTCTGCCGGTGCTGATTCTCGGTGCGGGACGCGTCAGCCGTGCATTGCAGCCGCGACTGCGGGCGCTCGGTGCGGAGGTGACGGTCGCTGCCCGCCGGTGTACCGACCTTGCGCGGAGCAAAGGCGCTATGGAGAAACCCGGTCGGCAGTGCCGACAGCCGTTATGCTAAAGCTGAGGTCGCGCTCACGGCTCCAATCAACAAAATATACGCCGCTGTCCGCGGCTTCTGCTCCGTAACATCACACTGCAATGCGGGGCGCAGTCACTTGACAAAAGCTGCGAACAGCAGCGTGTTCCTGTATGATTGGGTATGTGAGCGCGACCGTGCCTTTAGCAAGTTGGAGGCCGGCACTGCCGGCCGGTCGGCAGTGCAGACAGCCGTTATGCTAAAGCTGCGGTCGCGCTCACGGCTCCAATCAAACAAATATACGCCGCTGTCCGCGGCTTCTGCTCCGTAACATCACACTGCAATGCGGGGCGCAGTCACTTGACAAAAGCTGCGAACAGCAGCGTGTTCCTGTATGGTAACCGCCAATCACCCCTAGCCC
>DGSY01000124.1 GCA_002394125.1 Ruminococcus sp. UBA4350 | reverse complement strand
AGGCACGATCAGTGCCGTAACAGCGACGAAACTGGTATGCTCCGCGAAACCATGCCGAAGGGAAACGGCTGTCGGCCCTGCCGACCCGCCGGTTGACAAAAAAAGGAGACTGTGTTATAATATGGAAAAGCGCAGATGCGCTGAAAAAGAGGAGGTAAACGATCATGGCACTGGAATTCATTGATAAATTTGCATCTTCCGTTTCCCGGACAGTCAAGCAGGTCTCCGACAATACAAAAACATACGCAGACAAAAACCGTCTGCGCCGCGATATCTCTGCGCTCGAAAATGAGCTGCGCAACCGCTTCTGCGATATCGGCGCCCGCTGCTTTGAGGAGCAGGGCGAGAAGACGGATTCCCCGTATGCCGAAATGTTTGCAGCCGTGAAGGAGCTTCAGGCATCCATCGCGGAAAAGCGTCATGAGCTGGAAATTCTCGAGGGTACGCTGATCTGCCCGCAGTGCGGCGGCGCGATCGTTGTCGGCTCCCGCTTCTGCCCGGGCTGCGGTGCGCCTGCACCGGCACCCGCTCCGGCACCGGCTCCGCAGCCCTCTGTCCAGCCGGTCTGCCCGATCTGCGGCGAAGCGCTCGCGCCGGATGCGGTTTTCTGCGCATCCTGCGGCAATAAGATCGGCGGAGATTCCGCGCCCGCACAGCCTGCTGCACCCGCGCAGCCCGCGGCTCCGGTGCAGTCCGTCTGCCCGAACTGCGGAGAGGTTCTCGCGCCCGATGCACTGTTCTGCGCTGTCTGCGGTACGAAAGCCCCCGGCATCGACTGATGATGAATAAGGATACAGCCGCCCTTCTGGTCTGCGCCGGCAATGCAACCAGAATGGGCGGTATCCATAAGATCCTGCATCCGCTCGGCAATACGACCGTTCTGCATCTCGCGCTGCAAAGCATCTGCGCCTGTGCGAGCATTGCCTGTGCGGTCGTGATCTGCCGTGAGCAGGATATTGCCGCATTCCGGCAGTCGATCGCGGAGATCAGGCCGGCGCTCCCCGTTCCGGTGACCGTTACGGCGGGCGGCGCAACAAGACAGCAGAGCGTCCGGAACGGCTTTGCGGTCATTCCGGCGGATATTGCGCTGGTCGCGATCCATGACGGTGCGCGGCCGCTGATCCTGCCCGCAGATGCCGAACGCGTCATTGCTGCGGCAAGGGAGACCGGCGCTGCATCGCTCGGCGTTCCGGTCAAGGATACGGTCAAGGTCGTGCGGGAGGGAATCATCTGTGATACGCCGCCGCGCGCAGAGCTGTATCTGACGCAGACGCCGCAGGTATTCCGCCGCTCGCTGTATGCAGAGGCGATGCAGCTCGCAGCGGAGCAGGGAAAGGACTATACCGATGACTGTCAGCTCGTCGAAGCGCTGGGCAATGCGGTCACGATGGTGACCGGCGATTACAGCAATCTCAAGCTGACGACACCGGAGGATTTTGCGATCGCGGAGGCACTGCTTTCGCGCAGAACAGGAGGATGCTGAAATGGCGGAGATTCGGATCGGCCACGGCTATGATGTTCACAGGCTTGCGGAGGATCGCAGGCTGATTCTCGGCGGGGTGCTGATCCCGCACAGGCTCGGTCTGCTCGGTCATTCCGATGCGGATGTCCTGACGCACGCTGTCATGGATGCGATGCTCGGCGCACTGGCGCTCGGCGATATCGGTCAGCATTTTCCGGATACCGATCCGCGCTATGCCGGTGCGGACAGTATGCAGCTGCTCCGTCATGTGCAGTCGCTCATCACGCGCAAGGGCTGGAAGATCGGCAATCTTGATGCGACGATTCTCGCGCAGGCACCGAAGCTCGCTCCGCATATTTTGCAGATGCGGCTGAATCTTTCTGCGGCGCTCGGCTGTGAGCTGAATCAGGTCAGCGTCAAGGCGACGACCGAGGAAAAGCTCGGCTTTACCGGCAGTGAGGAAGGCATTGCGGCGCACTGTGTCGTGCTGCTGGAGCGTATGCAGCTCCCGCTGCGGCGTGAACCGGCGAAGGTCGTTCCGCTCTGATACGGGGTGCGCAGTATGGCAGAGAAGAAAGCACTGCTCGTGATTGATATGCAGAATGATTATCTCTGGCCGCAGCGGAAGCCGATGTTCTCCTATGACACGGCGGCGCTGACCGGCGCGGTCAACCGTGCGGCACAGCGCTTTGCGGCGGAGGGGACCGATGTCATTTACATCGCGCAGATGTTCCCGAATATCATCACGAATAAATGGTTTATCGGCTTTTCAATCAAGGGGACACCGGGCGCGGAATTATACAGCGGGCTCGATGTTGTATCCGAGCTGTATTTTGAGAAAAATCTGCCGGATACCTATTCCTCGAAGGCGTTCCGGCAGTTCATGCAGCAGCAGAATTATGCGGAGGTCATGCTCTGCGGTCTGGATGAATGCGGCTGCGTCGGCGCAACGGCAAAGGGCGCCGCAAAGACGGGTGTCCGCGTGACGATGCTGGAAAACTGCATCGGGCGGCGATTCCCGTCGGAGCGCGTCCGGAAAATGCGCGAAAAGCTGACCGCGCTCGGCGTGCGGTATATTTCAATAGAATGAGCAAACCGCTCCGGTGACGCAATGCGCTGCCGGAGCGGTTTTTGTATGCGGAGCGTTTTCATCTGTTTTTCGTATTTCCGTCATCATTTTCATGCAGAGAACCGGTAAACTGAAAATGGGAAAAGAAAGACGGAAAAGGGGCATAAGGAGGGTTCTTATGGCGACATCCTACAAAGCAGCGGCGATCGCATATGCTGCGGCGCTGCTCGGATTCACTGGCTTCCTGATGCTCGATACCTTCGTGCGCAGCTCCGCAAAGCAGACCGGTGCCACAGAGATCAATTACGCACTGTTCGCGGATGAAACAAAGGAGACAGCCGCGCAGACGGCTGAACAATCGTCCGCGGGGACAGATGCATCCGGCACGGCGGGCAGCACTGCATCCTCTGCGCAGACAGGCAGTCAGACCGCAGCAGAAACAGCCGGAACGACCGGCGCAGAAACAAAAAAACGATCCGCACAGACACAGCAGGCATACACCGATCCGCTGTCGGAGGCATATGCCGCAGAGGAATCTCCGGCAAAATCTGCCGACACATCCGCATCCGGATCGGAAACAGCAGCACCGGAGACAGAGACCGTGACCGAACCGCCGGTCGAATTCGTGAACAGCGATACGGTCTATCAGGATGAAAATATCCGCATCGCGATCTCGGAGTACACCGAAAACGATACCGCAGTCTATGTCGCGGATGTGCAGCTCAGCTCCGCGGAGTATCTCAAGACCGCCTTTGCAAATGACACATTCGGCAAGAATGTCACCGCAAAGACCTCGGAAATCGCCGCGGCAAACAACGCGATCCTCGCGGTCAACGGCGATTTCTACGGCACACACAATTCCGGCTATGTCATCCGGAACGGCATCCTCTACCGCGAGACGGACAGGGCGAATACCGATTATCTCTGCATCATGGCGGACGGCAGCTTCTTCATCACGACCGGCGCGGAATATACCGCACAGGAGCTTCTGGATATGGGCACATGGCAGTGCTTCATGTTCGGGCCGCGCCTGATTGAAAACGGCATTATCAATGTCGATGACAATTCCGAGGTCGCGCGGGCAATGGCGAGCAATCCGCGCACGGCGATCGGCATTGTGGACGAGCTGCATTATCTGTTCGTTGTCTCGGACGGCCGGACATCGGAAAGCGACGGACTCTCGCTCAGTCAGCTTGCGGAATTTATGCAGCGGCTCGGTGCGCAGACCGCCTACAATCTCGACGGCGGCGGTTCCTCGACGATGGTATTCAACGGCAGTCTCATCAACAATCCGACCACCAGCGGCAGATCCATCAAGGAAAGGAGCGTGAGTGACATTGTATACATCGGATACTGATACCGGCGGACGGCAGCTTCTCCGTCATGCCGCGGCGGATCTCGGCGGCGCACTGTTTCTTGCGCTGTTCGGCGCAGTCTATGAGCATTTCAGCTTCGGCGTGTATTCCGTTTTCATGGTCTATGCATTTGTCTTTCCGCTGCTCGCGGGACTGCTCCTGCTGCTTGCAGCAATGGGCAGAAGACGCCCGTCACAGCGCACGCTGTTCCTGCTTCACGCCTGCACGGCGGCACTGGCAGTCGGCAGCATTGCGGCGGGAATTATCCGCATCAGCGGCAGAGAAAACCTCCTGCTGCTGGTTTATCCGCTGCTCGGTGCGGCACTCGGTATTGCAGCGGGAATCTCGTTCCGCAGCGACCGCAAATCATAAGCCGCGCACAGTTTGCTTATAAACAACACAATGCCCCGAAGCGGTTCACAGGAATCGCTTCGGGGCATTTGTCTGTGTATGCTTTTTCTCTCCGCTCAGGACTGCTTGCGGTACTGCGCGGGAGTCAGGCCGGTGAAATTCCGGAACTGACGCATGAAATAATTGCAGTCGTCATAGCCGCAGGCCTCGGCAATGCTCGCGATGCTGCGGACAGTTGTTTGCAGCAGAAAGATCGCCTGATAGACACGCGCCTGAATGACGTCCTGATGAAAGCTGATGCCGAAGGCCTCCTTGTAGACCTGCCGGAAATAGCCCGCGCTGAACGAATACTGCTTGCAGATCGCATCGGAATTGCTCAGCTCCATGTGATAGATGCGGTTGCGGACGGCGTAGAGCATTTCCGCGTGCGGCTGGCGCTTATGCTCGGCGAGCGCCGCAGTCTGCATTTCGAGCATGGACTGCAGATCGTTGACGCAGTCGGCGGCGGAGCGTCCGGCGGGAAGCAGTGCCGGCTTGATGAGAACGGATTCCATGCCGACGGTGTTGCAGATCTCGGTGTTATGCAGCATCACGGCGAGGATCTTTTCACCTGCCCGCGCACAGTCCTCGATCGAATCATAGGGCAGTCCCGCACAGATAAAGGTCTGCGTCGATGTGCGTCCGCAGATACAGTCCTGAAAGCCGCAGATCCGGAAGATCTCCGCGACCTTTTGCAGCAGGAGCGTGTTTTTTGCCTGCGATTCCGGCAGCACCTCGCTTTTCAGCGTGCAGATCTTGAGCGCGATCGCATAAACCGCAGCATCACCGCCGGTCATTCTGGCGGAGAGTGCGGATTCAAAGCCGCGGCGGTTATAGAGACCGGTCAGCGAATCGGTCTGCTCCGCGAGATTCTGACATTGCAGCAGATAGCGGATATCATTCTTCATGCAGAGAAAGGTCAGGCCGATCGAAATGGACTTCATCCAGTTGCGGAAGATGTCGTCATATGTATCCGGCTGGTGATATTCCAGCACGAAATAGCCGAAAAAATGCGACTCAAAAAAAAGCGGCAGGTAGTAATGCACGGCAAGCGGCGGCGAATTCTGATAGAGTGCAGTGAAATCGAAATGGTCGCAGCTGACGGGCGGCTTATCCTTATGCCACGGCATGATGCTGCGGCAGGAGATCGTTTCGCTCGGCGTTTCCGCCTTGGTATCATACCAGTTCTCGCAGAGACAGAGGAACATATTCTGCACATAGCGCACCCAGTACTGATGCGAACCGAGAACCTCGATCAGTTCATCGAGCGTGCCGCAGAGCGTCAGCTCCTGCTCCAGCGTACCGAGCACATTCCATTTTTCGTAGGTCTGCTTGGTGCGGAGATTTTCAAGCTCCGCATGGAGCTGATTCGGCTCGACGCCGCAGGAACAGCTGTATCCGGTGACGATCTTTCCGGCGGGCGGATGAAATTCCGGCTTCGGATCGCCGTGAACGGCCGCGCAGAGAATGCGCACGCCAGCCGCGCCGAGTTCCCGTCTGCCGCGCTGATAGGTCGTCAGAACCGGTGAATGAAAGATGCGCTCATGGATGAATTCATAGCCGGTGACGGTCACATCCTCCGGCACGCGGATGCCGCCGCTGAGGAAGGTATCCAGCAGGCCGTATGCCATATAGTCATTGGCACAGAGGATCGCCTCCGGCAGCTCCAGCTCGCCGCTGATATAGCGCTTTGCGAGCGCCTCGCCGGAATCCATCCAGAATGAGCCGTAATGCACACGCGCTTCGGAATAGGCGATGCCGTGGTGCTCCAGCACGGAGCGGTAGCCGCAGACACGCTGCTCGGACGCGTCATTTCCGCGCATACCGGTCAGAATGTCAATCTTCGTGAAGCCGTGAACGGAGACCAGATGCTCCGTGATATCTGCGATATCCGAAAAGTCATCGGCATTGATGAACGTGACATTCGGAAAATCCAGTGACGGGACATAGATCCCGATAATAACAATAGGGATATCCTGCCGGCGGCTGAGCATCTCGCGCACCTTCTCCCGCAGGATATCATTGATGAAGGATTCCGCGATCAGGATCAGCCCGCAGAGCTGCTGCGAAAACATCAGCTCATAGATGCGGTTTTCGAGATCCAGCGCGAAATCGTACTCATAGGGATTGTAGATATTGGAGAATACCACGGTTTTCAGGCCGCTCTGCTGCGCTTCCTCGATGATGCCCTGCATGATCTGCCGCTGCTCGATGCTGTTGACCTCTGCCGCAATGATCCCGATACAGGATGCGTCAGAATTTACCATGATATCCCCCCCTTCTCATACTATATTATATATGATATGCACGGAAATGTCAAGCAATTTATCTGCATTTTGTCCATGTTTTATTCGTTTTCTGTATTGAGAAAATGTATATTTTCTGCTATCATGAGTATAGCACAATATATACCGTCCTCCGGTGACGCCGGGGACAATCTAAACAAGGCGAAACCCGATTCCGCCGCGGATCCCGAACCGCTGAAGCATACCCCTTCATGCCGATGCAGCGAGGAAGACGCGAAAGAACCGCGATTTGCCGCAATCTGCATATATTGCTAGGGGGAAAAATATGAAACGCAAGCGCATTTCGGCAGTTTTGACTGCCGGTGCCTGTGCTGCAATGATGCTGGCCTATATGCCGGCGAGTATGGCACAGGCTGCAACGATCGTCTCAAATGATTTTGAGGTGACCTACGGCGGCTGGTATGCGGTCTCACCCGATTCCACCGCAGAAGCCATCGTCTATGACGGCATCGGCTTCAACGGCTCACGCGGTATGCGCGTGGTCGGCAGAACCTCTCCCGCAGACGGTGCGGTCTCTGAAAAGGATCTCTATCTCGTCGGCGGCAAGGAATATGACTACTCTGTCCGCGTCTTCGCAGAGACCGATCAGCATTTTAAGCTGACGCTGACGCTCGTCGATGCAAAGACCGGAGAGGAAACCGTGAAGATCCTTGACGAAAAGGATGTCAAGGGCGGCGAGTGGGCAACGCTGAGCGATACCTACACTGCGCCGGTCAATTCTGTTTCTTTCAAACTGACAATTACCACGGATACCACGGATGATTTTGTGTACGATGATGTGAAGGTCGTCGGAATGCAGGAGCTGACCGCTTCGGCTGCGCACGGAACGGGTATCAAGGACTGGATCGTCAATTACGGCATCCGCTCCGGCAATATCCTCAACGGCGGCACGATCAATAACACCGATATCAAAAACATCCTGCTGAAGGACTGCAACGCGATCGAGTGCGAAAACGAGACCAAACCGGATGCAACACTCGTGCAGAGCGGCTCCTCCAATACGAATATCCGCGTAAAGGATGACAGCTTCGCGAAGATCGCGGACTGGTGTGCAACCAACGGCCTCGGCTTCCGCGGACATACACTGGTCTGGCACTCCCAGACGCCGGAATGGTTCTTCAAGGATAACTTCCAGAACGGCGGCAACTGGGTAAACAAGGCCACAATGGAGCAGCGTCTCGAAAGCTACATCAAGAATATGTTCGATCTGTTCAAGACGAAGTATTCCACGCTGAATCTCTATGCATACGATGTGTGCAATGAGTGCATGAACGACTCCAACGGCGGCCCGCGTCAGGGCGGCTACGGCAACGGCGCTTCTCCGTGGGTGAAGGTCTACGGCGACAACAGCTTCATTGATGCAGCATTCAAGTATGCAAGAATGTATGCACCGCAAAACTGTCATCTGTTCTATAACGACTACAACGAGTACGCAGGCTTCAAGCGTGACGCGATCCTCTCGACCGCAACGCGCATCAAGGCTGCGGGCAACCTCGACGGTGTCGGTATGCAGTCCCACATCAATGCGAACGCCAACGACGGCTGGAGCGGTGAGAACGCATATCTGACCGCTATGAACAAGTATCTCCAGGCCGGTCTCGAGGTCCAGATCACCGAGCTGGATATCTCCACCAACGGCGGCCAGTATTCGCTCGACCAGCAGGCCAGCAGATACAAGAGAATCCTTCAGGAAGCAGTCAAGTGGAATTCCGATACGTCCCACGCGAACCGTGTCACACTGTTCCAGGTCTGGGGCCCGAACGACGGCAATTCCTGGGTCGGCACAGACAAGGCAACCGGCAAGAGCAATGCACCGCTTCTTTATGACAAGAGCAATCAGCCGAAGGCGGCTTACACCGCACTGCAGTCTGTCGTTCCGCAGTCTGAATGGGGCGACGGCTCGAACTTCAAGGACGGCTTCGAGATCAAGGAGCCGGAGCTCGATGCAGACGGCTACTGGTTCCACGCAACCTTCGAGAACGGCACCGACAACTTCACAGGACGCGGCTCTGCTTCTGTTGCATCCAGCTCCAGTGAAGCATATGCAGGCAGCAAGTCTCTCGCCTGCACAGGCAGAGAGGCAAGTTGGAACGGCGCTTCCATGACACTCGGCAGACCCTTCACTGCCGGTGAGACCTACAGCTTCAGCGCCGATGTGATGTATACGACCGGCTCCGCATCCGAGGACTTCTACCTCACGCTGGAATACACGGATGCTTCCGGTGAGACACAGTGGCCGCATATCGCCTCTGCAACCGCAAACAAGGGCGAATGGGCACAGCTCGCAAATGTCGAATTCACCATTCCGGCAGGCGCGACCGGCATCTCCATGTATGTTGAGACAGCTGACAGCACGATCGACTTCTTCGTCGATGAGGTCATCGGCGCACCGAAGGGCACTGTGATCGCAGGCCCGGCACCGGCTGCACCGTTCGTGCTCGGCGATGTCAATGCTGACGGCATCATCACCGCTGCGGATCTCTCCGCTGCAAAGACCGCGAAGGCAAGCGGCAAGTTCCTGAGCGCACGCGCAGAGCGCGCTGCCGATGTTGACCAGAGCAACGAGTTCACCAATGACGATATCCAGTATCTCCGCGATTATATCCTGACCAAGATCACCAAGTTCCCGGTCGTTGAGCCGGTCTACAAGATGCCTGATTTCTCTCAGCTGGAATCCAAGTATTTCGCAAATGTCAAGCTCGGCACCAGCACCAAGAAGGACAACGAGAATAACCCCTGCACCACCCAGCGCTACGGCGCAGACCCGGGCTGGCAGGTCTATGACGGCAGACTGTATCTCTACACCACGAATGATGCTCTTGAGTATCGCAGCGACGGCAAGATCCAGGATAACACCTACAACTCCGGCACCATCAACTGCATCTCCTCTGCTGACCTCGTAAACTGGACTGACCACGGCGCAATCCCGGTCGCTGCCAGAAACGGCAGAACCACCGGCGGCGTTGCAAAGTGGGCAGCAAATGCATGGGCACCGGATGCGCTGCACAAGAAGATCAACGGCAAGGAAAAGTTCTTCCTCTACTTCGCAAACAACGGCTCCGGCGTCGGCGTTCTGACCTCCGACAGCCCGACAGGCCCGTTCGTCGATCCGATCGGCAGCGAGCTCGTCTCCAAGAGCAAGGTTGCCGGCATGAACGATGTTGTCTGGATGTTCGATCCGGGCGTCTACTACGATGAAAAGACCAACGAAGGCTACCTGTTCATGGGCGGCGGTGTTGACGGCAGAGACAAGGCAAACCCGAAGACCGGCCGCTGCATGAAGCTCGGCGATGACATGATCTCGATCTCCGGCAATGCCGTGACACTTGAGAACCCGTATCTGTTCGAGGATTCCTCCCTCATCAAGATCGGCGACACATGGTACTATTCTTACTGCGCAAACTGGAATGTTCCGGGCGGCACCAACATCAACGGCGTTTCGTTCGGCAATGCTGACATTCTCTACATGACATCCAAGAATCCGCTCGGCCCGTGGACCTCGAGCCAGCTCGCAGGTATGTGCTTCGCGAACACCGGTTCGCAGGGCATCGACAAAGGCGGCAACAACCACCACTCGATCATTGAGTTCAAGGGTGAGTACTACATCGCTTACCACTCCCGTACCACAGAGCTCCGTCAGGGCATCAAGGCATGGAACAACAATGGTGAGCACGATGGCGGCAACTACCGCTCCACGCATATCGACAAGGCGACCTTCAACAACGGCAAGATCACCTGTAAGGCAACGATGGGCGGCTGCCAGCAGCTCGAATACCTGAACCCGTTCCAGACCGTTCAGGCTGAGACAATGGCAAATCAGTCCGGTATCCAGATCAAGGGCGTCGGCGACACACTCGTTTCCGACATTCAGTCCGGCGACTGGACCATGCTCAAGGGCGTCGATTTCAAGAACGGCGCTCAGGCTATGACCTTCCGCGCATCCTCCAAGAACGGCGGCGCGATCAAGGTCGTTGACGGCAGCGGCAATGCATTTGCATATGCTGAGATTCCGGGCGGCGGCTCCATGCAGGAGATCACCGTCGGCTGCTCCAAGATTTCCGGTGTCAATAATATCCGCTTCATCTTCAGCGGTGATCTGGAATTCGACAGCTGGTCTGCCAAGTAAAATTTAGCTCCCCCCAAATTTGGCTGTGTGAAAATGCGTTTGCAAATTCACACAGCCATTTTTTACGGCAGTTTTCCGGCACTGTTACGGTCTGCTGAGGACAATCTGCAAGAAAAGTGCAAGACAATGAGAGAAAATGTAATTGCCATTTCACAATGATTGATTTATAATAAAAACCATAAAGACGGTCAATTCTGCTGATCGAGAAGAAAAACAGTATACGGACGCCCCTCTTTCGTATCCTGTCTGCATCTTCATTCTGTCTCTCCCCTTCCTGACAGCTTCAGCAGAGCATTGCCGCAAAAAGAGGGAACACATGAATTGGGGGAACATTTATGAAATCAATCATTCGCAGACTTTTCGCGGCATCGGCTTCGCTCGCCATGCTTGCAGCCGCTGCGGGACAGCTTCCGGCACGGAAGGCTTCCGCAGCAAACACCTACTGGAAATTCGACTTCGGCGGCGGCGGGACTGCCTCCGGCTATACCGGTGTCAGCGCCGCTGACGGCTACAACGCCTCCCGCGGCTACGGCTTCTCCTCCGGCACAAATGTGAAGAATGTCGCTGCTGCCGGCAAGGATGCGCTCAGCGATGCCGTGCAGTTCAACAATGCGTCCGCAAAGGGCAAATACACCTTCTGCGCGGATGTTCCGAACGGTCTCTATCAGGTATCCGTCTGGCTCGGCAATACCGGCCGCACCAGCGTCGGCATCGAGGGAATGCTCCAGATCGTGAACATGACCGGAAACAACGCCTACCACACGCTGCAGGTTCCCGTCACGGACGGTCAGCTCAATATCTGCGCCTGCGCCGGCAAAGCGAACAATGCATACACAATGTCTGCGCTGGAGATCAAGCAGATTTCCACGCAGACCCATACAAATCCGACAATCTGGGTCTGCGGCGACTCCACGGTCTGCAACTACTATCCGCTGAACAGTTCGCAGCAGGCGGGCTGGGCGCAGATGCTCCCGAAATTCGTGGACGGTGACAAATGGCAGGTCATGAACATGGCGGCATCCGGCCAGTACGCACGCGGCTTCATGCAGGCCGGTCAGTTCGATGTCATCGAAAAGAACGGTCAGCCCGGCGATATCTATGTCATTTCGATCGGCATCAACGATACCAATTCCAAGAACAACACCACCGAAGCGCAGTATGAGGAGATCATCACGGATATGTCCAAGCGCGCAATGGCAAAGGGTATGCGCGTGATCCTCGTCAAGCAGCAGGGCAGAAACGGTGACTGCCAGAAAAAACCGCTGCTGGAATCCAGATGGTATGCCAAGGCGCTCGACCGCGTCGGCAAGAATCTGAACATCGAGGTCGTCGATCTGTTCAATCTCTGGCAGAACTACTGCCTGAAAAAAACCGCGAATGAAGTCAGCAATCTCTACATGACTGACGGCCTGCACCCGAACCGTGCCGGCGCAACTGTCCTCGCGGAGCTGATGGCAAAGGCGATCAATCCCGGCGAACCGCAGCAGTCCGATCCGGAGCCGCAGCAGCAGGATCCCCAGCAGGATCCGGTTCAGGAGCCTCAGCAGGATCCGGTGCAGGAGCCCGTTCAGGATCCGGTCGTGATCCCGCAGATCATTGACGACCCGCAGACCGATCCGCTGCTTCAGGGCGATCTGGACGGCGACGGCAGACTGACCTCCGCCGATCTGATGATGATGAAGCGCACCATGCTTTCCGGCGCGGGCTATGCCCGTCAGCAGGCAGCCGACCTCAACGGCGATATGAAGCTGACCGCTGACGATCTCGCGATCATGCGCGATTATCTGTTCGGCACAAAGGAAGGCTTTGCGGATACCAAGTATGCCGCATCCGAGCAGATCATCACGGACGGCGTACATGAAAATACCAACGCGGGCTTTACCTATCGGGACTATCTGAATCTCGACAACACGAACAAGAGCGCCGTGACATTCCGTGTCAATGTCCCGCAGAAGGGCAACTATCTCTGCACCTTCAACATCGCGAACGGCTCCAAGAATGACCGCGATATGATGATCTCCGTCAACGGCGGCAGCGACAGATGGAACCAGAATTTCCTCACCACCGGTGACTGGACAACATGGGAGGAACGCGGCATCGTGCTCCCGCTGAATGCCGGCATCAATACGATCACCCTGCAATCGAACACCGCTGAGGGCGGCCCGAATCTTGATTACATGATGCTGAGCTTTACAGATGAGCCCGTGCCGGAAACCTACGATCCCTCGCAGGAGCAGACGGTCGTGCAGCAGCCGGTCAGCAGCAATCCGACACTGTATGTTGCCGCGGACTCCACCGCGCAGACCTATAAGGCAGACAAGGCACCGCAGCAGGGCTGGGGCTATTATCTCAAGGATTATTTTTCCGGCAATGTCACGGTCGCGAACCATGCGATCGCTGGCCGCAGCTCCAAGAGCTTTTACGATAACGGCAGACTGAAAACGATCCTCGACCAGATCAAGCCCGGCGACTATCTGCTTGTTGATTTCGGCATCAATGACGGCGATTCGTCCAAGTCGGAGCGCTATGCGCCGGTCAGGGGCAATGTCGATAATCCCGTCACCGGCTCGTTTGAATACTACATGACATTCTACATCAAGGGCGCACTCGACAAGGGTGCAACGCCGATTCTCATGAGCCCGACGCTCTCGATCCGCAATCAGACACAGCCGTTCAAGGTCGGCTACCGTAACATTGATTCGGCGTGTCAGGCACTCGCAAAGAAATACAATATCCCGTATTTCGACCTCGGACAGGCGATGGTCAATGATTTCAACAAGCGCGACTACAACACCGTCAAAAAGTATTACATGGGCGGCGTTTCCGGCGGCACAGACTTCACGCACTTCACCGAAGCCGGCGCAAAGGTCACGGCGCAGATCGTATGCAGCGGCATCAAGTCGCTCGGCATCCCGCTTTCCGGCGAGGTCAAATAAAACAATAACCGAAGCCCCGTTCAAACCTCCGGGGCTTCGGTTATTTTATGCGAATGATGATCGGGTCCTCTTTTCAGAGGGATCACTTTCTCTCAGCGCTTCAGTCTGAATTCCACCGCGCGGCGGAGATATTCCAGATATGCTTCGTCGCGGCACATTGCTTTGCCCGCATCGTCCGAGAGCTTTGCGACCGGCCGGCCGTTGACATATTGCAGCTTGATGACGATATTGAGCGCCTGCTCCTCGGTATCATTCGAGCAGAATGTACCGATGCCGAACGAGACCTTTGTCTTATCGCAGAAATAATCATAGAGCTTCTGGGCGCGGTCGAAATCAAGGCTGTCGCTGAACAGCAGCAGCTTTGTTTTCGGGTCAACGCCGTATTTCTGATAGTGCGCAATGATCTTCTCGCCCCATGCATAGGGATCGCCGCTGTCATGCCGTACACCGGTGTAGTTGTTGACCATCGAGCGGTTGAAGTCCAGGAGAAACAGATCGGTCGTGATCGTATCGGTCAGCGCGGTCCCGTTGTCGCCCTGATATTCGTCGTACCAGTCCTGCATCGCATAGTGATTTGTGAATGCGAGCGGGATCGAATCAATGCCCTGATACATCTGCACGAATTCATGCGCATAGGTGCCGATCGGCGTGACATTGTATTTCATTGCGAGATACACATTCGAGGTGCCGACGCATTTGTCAGTCTCCTGACAGAGCCGCCGCACGACGACATCCTCCCATTCGCGGGAGAGTCTCCGGCGGCAGCCGAATTCCGCGAATCTGAATGTATAGGTGCCGTCATTCAGCTTGCGGATCTTTTCATCGAGCCGTGCCTCCGCCGATTTCCGGAGCTTCTCATAATCATACTGCATCCGGAAATAGACCTCGTTGACGATCTCCAGCAGATAGATCTCAAACTGCATCGCCGAGAACAGCGGGCCGTCCACGACAATTTGCAGCGCGCCGTTTTCATCCAGCTCTGCGGTGACATAATCGCGGATCGGATGCCAGAGCCGCAGGAATTCCACATAGTCGTCCTTGATAAAGCGGATCGAGCGCAGATAATCCAGCTCCTCTTTGGTAAAGCGGAGTGTGCAGAGGTGGTCGATCTGCGCATTGATCTCCGCGACCATGTCCGGCGTAAAGACAATGCCCTTGTTGCGGCACTTGAAATAATACTGGCCGCAGAGATCGGTGTGCTTATGGAAGATCACCTGATCCATATTGAATTTGTAAAGGTCGGTATCCAGCAAGGATACCACGATCGGTTCGAGCTTCATAACGGTTCCTCCTCTTTTAGATAATGTCGATCTGGCAGCTGCGCATGGTTTCGAGCGCAGCTTCATGCTTTTCAGGTGTGACACCCGCGCAGCAGGCCGCGTCCGCCGCGATCGGGACTTCGGGGAATACTGCCTTCAGCAGCAGCGCATTGCTGATGACGCAGATGTCGGTGCAGAGGCCGATCAGCTCGACCGTGAAGTCATCGCCGTCCGCTGCGCGGAACAGCAGCTTCGGCAGATCCGTCGAACCGAAGGTGTGCTTCTCGACCGGCGTATAGCCCTTTTCATCCAGCGCTGCCGCGATCCGGCTGTCAAGCTGCCAGCCGTCGGTATCCTTGATGCAGTGCGGCACGGGCAGCTTTCTGCCCTCGGCAGTCTCCATGTAATTTGCAAAGTGGGTATCGAAGGTCGCGAAGATCTCGCCGTCAAAGCCCCTGATCTTTTCAACGGCTGCGGGAACGATCGCGCAGGCTTCCTTCGTGCCGAGCGCGCCGTCCACGAAGTCCTTCTGCATATCCACAACGATCAGAAAATGTTTCATGATATGCCCTCCTTACTCATTGGTTTTGTTTTTCTGCGAAAGCCTGTGCCAGTTGCGCAGGCCGACGACCGCTTCGATCAGATAAATCGCCTTTTTGGTCGTATAGACCGGATCGCGCTTTAGCACATACTGCACGACTGCGAACACATCCGTGACCAGCCACCAGATATACTGCTCTCTGTATCGCAGGGCCTCCAGCACGATCGAGACAATGCCGATCGCAAAGATCGCGGAATCGAGCCACTTCATAACGGTCGTGTTCCAGCCGAACTGCACGGCGAATTTCATCCATGTGTCACCGGCGAGCTTCGAGAGCGTGAAGTATACCACAACGGTCAGTGCCGCGATCAGCGCTGTGACCAAAAGATGCTGCCACCACTTGAATTTCTTCGATTTCGCAAGCAGTGCATCGTCCTCATCCTTGTGCTGATACCATTTTACCCACGAGATAATGTTCATCGGGAAATAGACCAGCGTTTCCAGCCAGAAGGTCGCCCAGATGCCGAAATATCCGAGATAGATGATGAACACGGTCGTATTGATGACGGCGAACGGAAAGTTCATGCGGTTTGCCTTCGCGGTGAAGAAGACGCAGATGATGCCGCAGAGTCCGGAGATAAAATTGATGACCGCAAGCCACTGCGGGGTGCCCTCCTGCGGCATGATCGCGTAGTATACCGCAATCACAAGCATGATGATGCACATGACGATCTCATACCATTTCAGGGATGCGAATGCCTTTCCGATTTTTTTCAGACCATCCATTTCTGCTGCTCCTCCATTTCAGTCATTGCCCGGATCAGCGTGCTGCTGATCGGATAGGTTTTCCGCCCGGCATCCACAATGATATGCCGTGCTTCCGGATAAGCGCGTGCAAAATAGGCGCCGTAGGAAGGCTCACTCGAATACACAAAATCCATATGCGGAACATACTGCCGGACGAGCGGCGTTTCCGCATCCCAGTCCTCGGTGCCGTCGGGCAGCTTCAGCGCGGTGACATCCACGGTATGACACACGACATTCGGATACAGTGCGCAGACGCGTTCAAGCTGTGCCTGCCGGAACGCGGCGGAGAGGTAGCCGTCCTTCTGCTGCGCACAGATGCGCAGTTCATCGTCACCGCCGACAAACATCAGCACCGTAACATAATCGCACTGCCGCGCCGCTGTATCAATACAGTAGAGATGCCCTTTGTGCATCGGCAGGAATTTTCCGCCGTAGAAGCCGTAGATCATTCCGGTTCCCTCCCCTTTGTGATTTATTTGTACTTTCCGGAAGCCGTTTCTCATTCCGGAGACTGCTTCCGGCGGTAGAGCCTTGCCGGACGGTGTCCCTCACCGCGCAGATATTCGTCTGTTTCCTCGACATAGCTGCTGACCATGCGCCGGAAATTCGCCGGCAGGATTGAGACATTCATGATCGTCTCCTGCACCTTTTGCAGCGCGGCCAGCGTGAATGTTTCGGGCAGGAAATCGAAGATCGCTTCATAGCGTCCCGCCTCCTCCCGCAGCGCGGAGAGTGCCGCTGCTATAATTGCGGCATGGTCAAAGGCAAGCCCGCCGCTGTCGATGATCCGGAAGGACATTCTGCCGAAATGCATGGACTCTGCCCGCAGAACCGCATTCAGCGTGATATCCTCATAGGTGAGCGTCAGATGATAGGTGCCGTCCTCGCCGCGTGTAAAGCTGACGGCGAACCACTGCGCATCCGCAGCATCGTCGCAGCCGGTCTGCCGGACGGATTCCTCGCTGATGATCGACGCATAAGCGTTTGAGATGATCCAGCCGCGCGGATCGCGCTCCGGCTGACTGAATACGCCGACCGGCAGGATCGAGACCGGCTTGACCGTTGTTTCCTCCTCGATCTCCCGCAGCGCGCATTCCTCGACGGTCTCACCTCTTTGCAGGAAACCGCCCGGCAGCGCCCACATTCCCTTGTACGGATGCCCGCCGCGCCGGATCAGCAGCAGAAGCAGCTTGTTCTCCGGATTTTTGCGGTAGCTGGTCTTGTCCTCCGTCCGGATCATGAATGCAGCGACATCCGCCGTCACGGATGGGCGGTCGTAATCTGCAAGCGAATAGCCCGCCAGAAATTCCTTTTCGCTGTCCATGCGATCACCTCCTCTGTTATTTCTATAATGATAATAACACAAATGCATTAAGATGTCAAGCCTTTTGCGATATTTTTTTATTTTAACATGAAAGGTGAAGAAAATGCTCCCGCTTTCCTTACCGCAGAACGGGAAACGGAAAGCGGGAGCTGGATTTATTTCCGGTATTTGTCCATCACATCGCAGAAATCAAATGTCGCAAAATAATCAGCCGGTGTTTCGGCGCGGCGGATCATTTTCACGGAGCCGTCCGCGCAGAGCAGCAGCTCCGCAGAGCGCAGCTTGCCGTTATAATTATACCCCATTGAGAAGCCGTGTGCGCCGGTATCGTGAATATAGAGCAGATCGCCGATCTCCACCGGAGGCAGCATCCGGTCAACCGCGAATTTGTCGTTGTTCTCGCAGAGACCGCCCGTCACATCGCAGAGATAGGTGCAGGGCGCATCCTCTTTCCCCAGCACCGTGATATGATGATAGGCGCCGTACATCGCCGGACGCATCAGATTCGCGGCGCAGGCATCGCAGCCGACATATTCCTTGTAGATATGCTTTTTATGCAGAACGCGTGTGACCAGTCCGCCGTAGGGCGCGAGCATGAATCTGCCCATTTCCGTGAAAATCGCAGCATCGCCGAGTCCTGCCGGAACAAGGATTTCCTCATAGACCTTTCGGACGCCCTCGCCGATTGCGAGAATGTCATTCGGCGTCTGGTCGGGATGATAGGCCACGCCGACACCGCCGGAGAGATTGATGAAGCGGATATCCGCGCCGGTCTCCTTTTTCAGATCGGCAGCAAGCTGAAACATCTCCCGCGCAAGCGTCGGATAATATTCATTCGTGACGGTGTTCGACGCGAGGAATGCATGGATGCCGAAATGCTTCGCGCCCTTCTGCATCAGCATCCGGAAGCCCTCGAACATCTGCGCACGCGTGAAGCCGTATTTTGCATCCTGCGGCTTGTCCATTACGAATGTGGAAATCTTGAAATCGCCGCCCGCATTGAAGCGGCAGCAGATCGTCTCCGGAATGCCGGTCAGCTTTTCGAGATATTCGATATGCGTGATATCATCGAGATTGATGTATGCGCCGAGCTGATGCGCAAGCTGATAATCCGCTGCCGGCGTTACATTCGACGAGAACATGATATCACTGCCGGAGAAGCCGCAGGCATCGGCCATTTGCAGCTCAGTCAGCGAGGAGCAGTCTGCACCGCAACCCTCCTCGCGCAATATTTTCAGGATAAACGGATTCGGCGTTGCCTTGACTGCGAAATATTCGCGGAATCCCTTGTTCCATGCAAATGCCTGCTTGACGAGACGCGCATTCTCGCGGATGCCGCGCTCGTCGTAGATGTGAAACGGCGTCGGATACTGCGCAGCAATTTCCTCTGCCTGTTCTTTTGTGATAAACGGTGTTTTCTTCATTTTCTCCTCATCCCTACATCTCATGATATTTGTCGGCAGGGCCGACAGCCGTTTCCCTCCGGCGCCGTTTCGCGGAGCATATCAATTCTGTCGCTGTTACGGTGCTGTTCGCACCTATTTTACGGTCTGGGGATATCTCATTTCGCTTCCGGCGATGTCATCCAAAGTTTTTGGTCGAGCTTTTTTCAAAAAGCTCGCGGGTCGAGGGCAGAGCCCTCGTCGCTCTCCGCAGAGAGCGAAACTCCCCCTGCGTTCTATAAGGGGAAGATTGGGGCTTGGGGAAAGTACCCCGTAGGGCTGCTTTCCCCATTCTAAATAGCATCCGCGAAGCGGATACCTTATTCATCATAAACAGCCCCGCAAATTGCGGTTTATATGAGTGCCGCGAGATATTCTGCGGCCTTTGTGACGGTCTCCCTTGTGCCGAACGATGAGAACCGCAGCCATCCCTGACCGGCGGCGCCGAAGCCGGCGCCCGGCGTTCCGGCAATGCCGAAGCTGTTCAGCAGATAATCAAAAAATGTCCACGAATCCGCACCGCCGGGGCACTGCATCCAGACATACGGCGCATTCCCGCCGCCGACCGAATGAATCCCCGCTTTTGTCAGCGCGGCCTTGATGATCCGCGCATTCTCCATGTAATAATCAATATCCCCGTGAACGGCGCGCAGTCCTTCCTCCGTGAAGACCTTTGCGGCGGCGCGCTGAATGATATACGATGTGCCGTTGTATTTGGTCGCCATGCGGCGGAACCACATATCGTGCAGCGATGCGCCGTCAAATTGCAGCGTGCGCGGAACGACCGTCCAGCCGCAGCGGACGCCGGTGAAACCCGCTGTTTTCGAGAGTGAGTTGATCTCGATCGCGCAGCGCTCCGCGCCGTCAATCTCGAAGATGCTGTGCGGCAGCTCCGGATCGCGGATGTACGCTTCATATGCCGCATCAAACAGAATCAGCGCGCCGTTTTTCTTTGCATATGCGACCCACGCTGCAAGCTGCTCTTTCGTATAGACCGCGCCGGTCGGATTGTTCGGCGAACAGAGATAAATGATATCCGCATGAACATCTGCATCCGGCATCGGCAGGAATCCGTTTTCCTTTGTGCCGCGTGAAAAGATCACACGCCGCCCCGCCATGATGCTTGTATCGTAATAGACCGGATAAACCGGATCCGGCAGCAGCACTGTGTTGTCCGCATCAAACAGATCACAGAGATTGCCGAGGTCGCACTTCGCGCCGTCGCTGATGAATACATCCGCCGGATCGGCCTCGATGCCGCGCTTCTGATAATATCCTGCGATTGCTTCCCGCAGGAACGGCTCGCCCTGCTCCGCACCGTAGCCGTGGAATGTCTCCGCATGGGACATATCCTCCGCGGCGGCCTTCATTTCATCGGTGATGATTTTTGCGAGCGGCCGCGTAACATCGCCGATGCTGAGCTTTAGCAATTCGCGGGCGGGATGCGCCGCCTGAAATGCGCGGATGCGCTTTGCGACCTCCGAGAATAAATAATTCTGCTCCAATTCGAGCGCATGATGATTGACTTTCATATTACACCTCAATTTCTCCGCTGAATACCAGAACCGCATCGCCGGTCATATAAACCGCTTCCTCCGTATAACGGATCACAAGATCGCCGCCGTTCAGATGCACCGTGACATCCGTATCCGGCGCACAGTATCCGTTTCTGACTGCCGCCGCTGCCGCTGCGCAGGCGCCCGTTCCGCAGGCCATTGTCTCGCCGGAGCCGCGCTCCCAGACGCGCATCCGCAGCGTATGGCCGTCGATCACCTGCACGAATTCCGTATTGACCTGCTCCGGGAAAATCGGATGATGCTCGAATTCCGGCCCGATCTTTTCAAGATCAACTGCACCGGCATTGAACACAACGCAGTGCGGATTGCCCATCGACACGCAGGTGACCGTGTATTCCTTGCCGGAAACGGTCAGCGGCTTTGCGATCATCTCCTGCTCTGCATACTTCACGGGAATCTGCTTCGTATCAAAAACTGCTCTGCCCATATTGACTGCGGCTGATGTGACAAGGCCGTTCTGCGTCGTGACCGTGACCGTGCGCAGACCGCTTTTCGTTTCGATCACGATATCCTTCTTCACGCAGATGCCGTTGTCGTAAAGAAATTTCGCGACGCAGCGGATCGCATTGCCGCACATATTTCCCTCGCTGCCGTCGAGATTGAACATCCGCATTCTCGCGTCTGCGATCTCCGACCGTTCGATCAGAACCAGCCCGTCGCCGCCGATGCCGAAATGCCGGTCGGATAATTGAACAGCAAGCGATTCCGGCGCAGATACGCGCTTTTCCATGCAGTTCACATAGATATAATCATTGCCGCAGCCCTGCATTTTCACAAACGGGATCCGGCGCTTTGCCGTGCGCAGATGGTTCATATTCATCAGCTCCACATTGGAATCCCGATAGCCGGTATGCAGACAGTTTGCAACGGCTGCTGCGGTATCGGTGCAGGTCAGACAGGGAATGCCGAGCCCGACCGCCTTTTTCCGGATCTTTGCGCCGTCGCGGGCGGCCATGCGCGCATTCGCATCCGTCGAGACGATATAGCGGATCGTGCCGTTCTCCATGAGGTCAAAGGTTTCCGTGTCGCCGGTGTGCAGCTTGCGCAGCGTATGCACGCTAAGGCCGGCCGCATGAAGTGCCCGCGCCGTTCCCTCCGTCGCGTACAATTTGAAATCAAGCCGTGCGAATTTCCGCGCAATTTCGACGATATCCGGTTTATCCGCATCGCACACCGTCAGAAGAACGCCGTTCTGATTTCTGCCGGTATCCTCAAGCCGGTAGCCCGCCGCACGCAGCCCCTTGTAGAGCGCCTCGGTCAGCGTTTTGCCAATGCCGATGACCTCGCCGGTCGATTTCATTTCGGGGCCGAGCGTCGATTCGCCGCCGATTTTTTCAAACGAGAATACCGGAACCTTGACGGCGGTAAAAGGCGGCGTTCTGTAATAGCCCGTGCCGTATTCCATTTCGCTGAGCTTCTCGCCGAGGCAGACGCGCATCGCGCAGTCGCAGAGCGGCAGGCCGGTCAGCTTGCTCATGAACGGAACCGTTCTTGACGCACGCGGATTGACCTCGATCACATACAGCCCGCGCCCCTTGACGATATATTGCAGATTGATGAGCCCGACCGCGTGCAGTCCCAGACAGATTTTCTTCGTATCTGTGAGGATTTTCTTTCGCATATCATCGTCGATATGCACCGGCGGGCAAACTGCGATTGAATCGCCGGAATGTACGCCCGTCCGCTCAATATGCTCCATGATGCCGGGAATCAGAATATCCCTGCCGTCGCAGATCGCATCGACCTCGATCTCTGTGCCGCGGATATACTGGTCGATCAGCACCGGATTGTCGATGCCGTCCGCGAGGATATTCTGCATGAACACCGCGACGTCATGCGCTTCAAATGCGATATTCATATTCTGCCCGCCCAGCACATACGACGGCCGCACCAGAACCGGCAGGCCGAGCTTTCGGACGGCTTCATCCGCCTCTGCGAGCGTATTGACAGTGCAGCCGCGCGGCCGGTCGATTCCAAGCGATTCCAGCAGCGCATCAAAGCGTTCGCGATCTTCCGCAAGATCAATGCTGTCAGCCGATGCGCCGAGCAGCCGGTAACCCGCTTCCTCGATCGTCCGCGCAAGCCGGATCGCAGTCTGTCCGCCGAATGCCGTCACCACGCCGACAGGCTTTTCCAGTGCGAGAACCGACAGCACATCCTCCGGCGTCAGCGGCTCGAAATACAGACGGTCAGCCGTATCAAAATCCGTTGAAACAGTCTCCGGATTGTTGTTGATGAGCACGACCTCAAAGCCTGCGTTTTTGAGTACCTGCACGCAATGAACAGCCGAATAATCGAACTCGATGCCCTGTCCGATGCGGATCGGCCCGCTGCCGAGAACAACAACTGTTTTGTGCGGTCTGCCTGCAAGAAACTGTGCGGCTTCATCGGAATCCGGCAGGGCATCCGGTCTGTAAACGCCGTAGAAATACGGCGTTTCTGCTGCAAATTCACCGGCGCAGGTATCGACCATCCGGTAGATCGGACGGCATCGTTTTTCCGGCAGCGCCTTGCCGGAAATCGCGGCGATCGTTTCATCCGGATAGCCGAAGCGCTTTGCCGTGCGGTAGAGATCATCCGTCAGCGGCGCATTTTCCAGCGCGGTCTCGCAGACAACCAGATTGCGAATCTTAGAAAGAAACCATGCGTCAATCTTCGATAATGCATGAATTTCGCTGACCGTGATCCCGCGCCGCAGCGCCTCTGCTGCGGCAAACAAGCGTACATCATCTGCATGAACCAGATGCCGGCGCAGGGCATCATCGGGCAGATCACGCAGCGACCGGACGAGCAGCGCACTGTGCTTGACCTCGGCGCCGCGAAGCGCTTTCAGCAATGCGGATTCAAAGCTGTCGGAGATCGCCATGACCTCGCCGGTCGCTTTCATCTGCGTGCCGAGCCGGTGCGATGCGCCCGCAAATTTCTCGAACGGAAACTTCGGCATCTTCACCGCAACATAGTCCAAAGCAGGCTCGAATGCGGCGGATGTTTTGCCGGTGACCTTATTCGCGATCTCATACAACCGGTAGCCGACGGCGATCTTTGCGGCGACCTTTGCAATCGGGTATCCGGTTGCTTTGGATGCGAGTGCCGATGAGCGGGAAACACGCGGATTGACCTCGATCACGGCATATTCAAATGAATCCGGATTCAGGGCGAACTGACAGTTGCAGCCGCCTTCAATTTTCAGCACCTCCGCGATTTTCAGTGCAGCCGTCCGGAGCATCTGATATTCCTTGTCCGCGAGCGTCACCGCCGGTGCAATGACAATGCTGTCGCCCGTATGAATGCCGACCGGATCCAGATTTTCCATGGAGCAGACTGTCAGCTTGTTGCCGTCCGCATCGCGCACGATCTCAAATTCGATCTCCTTCCAGCCGGCGATGCAGCGCTCCACAAGGATCTGATGAATCGGCGAAAGCCGCAGGCCGTTCTCCGCAATATGTTCCAAATCCTCCGGCGCTTCTGCGATGCCGCCGCCCGTTCCGCCGAGCGTAAACGCCGGACGGATGATGACCGGATAACCGATTTCCGCAGCAATGCGGCGGGCGGTCTCCATGTCCTCCGCAATGCCGGACGGAATGCAGGGCTGCCCGATCGAATCCATTGTCTCCTTGAACAGTCTGCGGTCTTCGGCACGGGCAATCGTCTCCGGATTCGCGCCGAGCAGCCGGATACCGTTCTCGGCAAGGAATCCGCTTTCGGCAAGCTCCGCGCAGAGATTCAGTCCGGTCTGTCCGCCGAGTCCGGAGAGGATGCTGTCCGGCTTTTCCTTGAGACAAATGCGCTTGATGACCTCGGATTTGAGCGGCTCCATGTAGATTTTATCAGCCATTGCGCTGTCCGTCATGATCGTCGCAGGATTGGAATTGACAAGCACGACCTCGATGCCGTCCTCGCGGAGTGCGCGGCAGGCCTGCGTGCCGGAGTAATCAAATTCCGCGGCCTGACCGATGACGATCGGACC
>DGSY01000052.1 GCA_002394125.1 Ruminococcus sp. UBA4350 | reverse complement strand
ATACAAAAAGAGTATGCTTCTGAACTGTCAAATGCAACTGTTATTGAACTTGATTGCGGACACTATGTTCATAATTATAAGCAGGAGCAGATAAGCGAGAAAATGAAAGAATTTATTGGTAATATTAAGTGATAACTTCTGATTTATCTTAGCAACCGTATAAAATATAATGCCCCTAAGTGCTTGAACACTTGGGGGCAAAACTTCTATATGGGTATCCGTCATATCGCGTTCGGGCTGTTTTTTTACAGCGACAAAAGCAGATTCGCCAGAATGCAGAGCGTTCCGCCGATCAGCACCGGCAGCAGAAATGCGGCAAATGTCCAGCGGCGGCTGCCGGTCTCTTTGCAGATCGTCAGCAGTGTCGTCGCGCAGGGAGAATGAAACAGCATGAAGATCAGAAAGCAGACCGCCGTGGATGCCGTCCAGCCGTGCGCGGTCAGGAGCGTGCCGAGCGATGCGGCCGTGCCGTAATCGGTCAGCGCAGAGTTGCCGAGATACGCCGTCACCGCGACCGGCAGGACGATCTCATTCGCGGGCATTCCGAGGATGAATGCCAGAAGCAGTTCGCCGTCCAGACCGAGCAGCTTTCCGGCAGGCGCGAGCAGTCCGGCGATCTGCTGCAAGACAGTCTCCCCGCCGATATGCAGATTCGCAAGGATCCAGATGAGCAGACTGACCGGTGCAGCGGTCATGACGGCTCTGCCGAGAACAAATACCGTGCGGTCCAGCACGGAGCGGACGATCACCTGTCCGAACTGCGGGCGGCGGATCGGCGGCAGCTCCAGTATGAATGAGGACGGTTCGCCGCGCAGAACAGTCCGGCCGAGCAGCGCCGAGGCTGCAAATGTCATGCCGATGCTCAGGAGGATGAGCGCTGTCATGATGCAGGCGGCGCGGAACGGCGAGATACTGTCCGTCCCCGCGAAAAAGGCCGAAATGACAGCAAGCAGCGCCGGAAATCTGCCGTTGCACGGAACGAGTGCATTCGTGAGAATTGCGATGAGCCGTTCGCGGCGGCTCGCGATGATGCGGCATTCCGTCACGCCGACCGCATTGCAGCCAAAGCCCATTGTCATCGTCAGCGCCTGTTTGCCGCAGGCTTTGCAATGTGCGCAGCAGCGGTCGAGATTGAACGCGATGCGCGGCAGAATGCCTGCATCCTCCAGCAGCGTGAACAGCGGAAAGAAAATCGCCATCGGCGGGAGCATCACCGAAATGACCCAGCCGGTGCCGCGCAGCATCCCGTCGATCAGTGCGCCGGAGAGCCATGCCGGACAGTGCAGCATATCCGCAAGCTGATCTGCGCCGCGGCAAAGCGCCGAGAATCCCTGCGCAAGCCATTCGGAGGGGAGATTCGCGCCGGCCATTGTCAGCCAGAAAACGAGCAGGAGCAGTCCGAGCATCATCGGATAGCGCAGCCATGATGCACAGAGCAGCTTGTCAATGCGAATATCACGCTGATACGCGGTTTTTGGTATACTGACGCATTCGCTGCATATGGTCTCAGCCCGCAGGATGCGTTCCTCAGCGGTCAGTGCGGAGTGCGTCTGCACAGGATCGGCGGCAGCCTGCTCCGCTGCGGCATCGAGCAGAATGCCGAGTGTTTTCCGCTTTCGCGCAGTGATGCCGATGACCGGAATGCCGAGCATCTGTGACATTTTCTCTGTATCAATGTGAATCCGCCGCTGCTTTGCTTCATCCATGAGATTGAGGCAGAGAACCGTGCGCGGCTGTGCAGGCAGAAGCTCCAGCAGCAGCATGAGCCCGCGCACCGGACAGGACGCATCACAGACAACGATCAGGCAGTCGTGCGGCACCTCGCGGATCACCTTGCACGCAGCCGCCTCCTCTGCGGTATCGGAATGCGCGGCATAAGTACCGGGCGTGTCGATCAGCCGGATCTGCGTATCGCGGTACCGGAAGCTGCCCTCCGCGCTGCCGACGGTTTTGCCGCACCAGTTTCCGGTATGCTGTTTGAGGCCGGTGAGCGCGTTGAATACCGTGCTTTTCCCGACATTCGGATTTCCTGCGAGCAGAAAGGTCATCTGCCCGCCGGTCAGCGCGATGTGTATTTGTTCGCAGCTTTCGCGCCGCAGGGCAAGCACGGCGCCGTGTACGGCAAATGCGACCGGAGAGCCGCCGCTGCCGAGCATCCGGACTTCGACTGCGGCGCCCGGAACAATGCCGAGCTGCGATAAGCGTTCGGTTTCGGCGCTGTCCGCCGTGATCTCCGCGACAATGCCGCGTGCGCCGGCGTTCAGCTCTGAGAGTGGAATCACTGCATTCAAAAAATCACCCTTTCATATGCTTCCTGTTACAGCATATGAAAGGGCGTTTGTTTCTGTGATTCAGAACCGGTTTTTGTAGTCGGAGAAATGATAACTCCGGAGCAGGCGGCAGTCTCCGTCCGGCTCGCGGACTGCGACCGCCGGCATCGGCATTCCGGTATACATCCGCGCCTTTGAGACCGTATTGATCGCCATATCGCGGAAAACCAGACGCTCGCCGATCTGGAGCTTATGGTCAAAGGAATAATCCCCGAAAATATCCTCCGGCAGACAGCTTCTTCCGCCGAGCCGGTAATTGAACGGGAGTACGCCGTGCTTGTCCGCGCCGATCAGCGGCGGGCGGTATTGCAGCTCGGTGATATCCGGCGCATGGCAGACCGCAGATGCATCGAGGATCGCAATGGGGATTCCGTTTTCAATGATGTCAACGACTGTCGTGATAAAATATCCCGCCTCCCAGACGATCGCCTCGCCGGGTTCGAGATAGACCTTCAGACCAAAGGTCTTTTGCAGCATGGAGATTGTCTCCTCCAACTTTTCGATCTGATAGCCCTCGCGGGTGATATGATGGCCGCCGCCGAGATTGATCCATTCCAACTCCGGCAGCAGCATCCCGAATTTGTCGATGACGGCTTTTGTCAGGCGGACAAGCGCATCCGAATTCTGCTCGTAGAGCGCATGAACATGAATGCCGGAGATCATGCGGCGGCATTCCGGCGTGAGCTGCGCGAGCGTCGTGCCAAGACGGGAATACGGCGCACAGGGATCGAAGGCATCCAGCTGCTGCGAGAGATACTCCGGATTGATGCGCAGGCCGACCGCGCAGCCGTTTTCGCGGGCGAGATTGCCGTAGCGCATGAGCTGTGAGGGCGAATTGAAAACAATATGATCGCAGATCTTGACCAGCTCGCCGATCTCCTCCGGCAGATAGGCTGTCTGAAAGACATGATTCTCGCCGCGGAAGAACAGATGCGCAAGCTGGGCTTCATAGGCGGAGCAGGCCGATGCACCGTCAAGATAGCGTGCCATCATAGAATAAAACGGATAGGACGAAAACGCCTTCTGTGCAAAGAGAATATGGCAGCAGGTGCGCCGCCGCAGCTCATCCAGCATCATCAGATTGGATTTCAGCTTTGCCTGATCCATCAGATAACAGGGTGAAGGGAGAGCCGATTCGAGCATGGTCTATCACTCCTTTGTATGATGTCAATACTATTCATAATACAGTATAACATATTTCGTTCAGATTTGCAAGGGGTTTC
>DGSY01000175.1 GCA_002394125.1 Ruminococcus sp. UBA4350 | reverse complement strand
ATTTTCTTGCAGTATTCTTTGTCTGCATCGGTATTGCGAAGCTAGCATACTGGGCAATCTTCCGCAACAAGAAATGAGGTGAAAACGATGCCGAAAACCCCTGACAGCAACCTGAAAGCAATCACGAAGTTCACAAAGGAAAAGACTGTTTCCGTCAATCTGCGCCTGAACAAAAACACCGATGCCGACATCATTGCAAAGCTTGAAACAGTCCCGTCCAAGATGGGCTATATCAAGGCGCTGATCCGCGCCGACATGGAAAAGAACGGCTGATTGCCCTGCCCCTCTCACTCGTGCTGAATGCGATCTGAGAGGGGCTTTTCTTTGGCGGTTATGAGTGCCGCATCACATCACAGACAGCCAGCAGTGCAGCGCCGTGCAGCCGGCAGATGTGTTCATAGCTCTGATCGCGGTCGGCAGCAATGCGGACGATTGTCTTTCCGTTGATGTAGATTTCGCGCAGCAAAGCACGGAGCCGCGCATTCGTCACAGCCTCGATCGTTTCCTTTATTTCCTTGCGCTGACTGTCAAGCATATCCAGATATGCCCCTGCATCATCACAGGCATCGACATACTTCTGCACGGCATTGTCAAGCGCAACCTTCTGCCCTTCATGATTTTTCAGTGCGAATGCCTCTGCTTTCAGTTCATCCAGATGCTCCGTGACTTCTTTTGTCCGGTTAAGTGATTCCCGGTACTTGCTGAGGTAAGCCTTTGCCTCTTTCGCCGTCACTCGTCATCACCTCCCGCAATCAGCAGTCCTATAATCAGCACACCGAGCATTCCGCCGCTCATGAATCCGATCAGAAAGCCCATGCTCAACACCTCCCGTCATAGAGCATTGTCACAGACAGTACAGCCATGTCAATGCTTGTCGCAGTTCCAAAGAGAAATGCATCCAGAAAAGCATCAAACATTACTGCGTAATAATCATCTATTGTTTTCATTCTGTTCCTCCTTCTCCGGGCATTCCTCTCTGCCCTTGAAATAGCAGTCATCGCAGGTGCAGCGTTTGTCAGCATATACACAATCCTTGCACTCGACGTGTTCGTATCCGCCGTCGCTGGCCGGTATTCCGTATTTGTCCTCAAAATATTCCGCATCCGCGTTCGGGCAATGAAAGCTGCAATGCGCGTTGCAGAAGTTCTCACATTTCATGGCAGCACCTCCAATTCTTCGACACGAATCCAGATACCTGTGATTTCAGCCCAGAATTTCTCGTTGATCTCGGACGCTACCAATGCATCATCCTTCCAGAATCCGCAATGCGTCATGCAGTCTTTCAGCAGCTTCAACAGGTTTTCTGTATCCGGCTTGGTTGTTTTATACTCTCCGCTCTTGTGCTTTCCTCGCGGGAAACACCATTTCACGATCAGCCGTACACCGCAGGTATACGGTGTGTCTGGTTTATGCTGTGCGAGGTATGCAATGAATTTCGCTTTTGCCGCCTTTATCTCTGCGGAATCATACATATACGGTTTCCCTGTCCTCCGGTTTACAGCCAGATCCTTTTCCTGTGCTGTTACAGTCGGCGGGATCATCGGCATAAAAAACTGTGTCACATTTTCACTCCTTCCGACATTTTGTGTTCGCGGGTGTCAATGCAGGGTATTCCGACAGGGCGGCTTGCTTGTCAGCCGCCTGTCGGTGTACCCATTGACATGGCACAATTTGCGACACGACAAATCTATTATTATATAGCCACCTGTCGCAATTTTATGTCGCAATTATTCAGTTAGTTTTGCGGGTAATAATTCCGTTGTTCAGCGTCAGACTGTCACTCTTTTTCAATCGACGCTCAACTGACCGTCTGTCCACACCGAGCATCTCCGCCATGTCGTCAATGCCAATTCTGCCGTCCACCGCACAGGAATCAAAGGTGTTGACCAGCTCTGCGGATTTGTCTGCTGCCTTCGCTTTTGCGATCTGCGACTGCCGCTTGTGACCGTTTTTCGATGCACGCTGCTGTGTTGTCAGCTCCACATCGGATTGCAGATCTTTCAGCACGCCGACCGTGTCGATCTCATGCAGCGGGTATTTGAACCACACATTGACCGGCGGAAACTTCGGGAACTCTCTGAGCGTTCCCTCGATGCGCCATGCAGACATTTGCAAAACATAGCTGTCAGACGCACGGAGCGCCGCTGCAAGCGCCTGATACTGTTCATTGCTCATATTGTCGCGGCAGAGCTGCACGGCGGCATTGCGGTTCAGCAGATCGTCCTGCGGGGCATTGTTCAGCGCATTCGGCGCACACATGGCAAGATGCTGTTCACAGATCCGGCACGCCTCACGATTCTGCTGCTGCTTCACAATGTCCTCGGTCAGATCGAGTTCGATCATATCCAGAAGTGCGTCCGGATCACGGGCAAAGACGCCGCTGCCGGATGCTCTGTCCATTGAACGCTTGCCGCCCTGCATACCCTTGCTGTGATGGTGACAGTAGATTACTGCGCAGCCGAGCTCGGTGCAGACCTTGTCGAACTGGTTGCAGAAATGCGCCATCTGATCGGCGGAGTTTTCGTCGCCGGTGATGACCTTATAGATTGGATCAATGATGACCGCGATGTAATTGCCTTTTTTCGCTCTGCGGATGAGCTTCGGCGCGAGCTTGTCCATTGGCTCTGTCACGCCGCGCAGATTCCAGATATCTATGCTGCCGATGTTCTGCGGCGGTACTCTCATGCTGTCGTAGACATCGCGGAAGCGGTGAAGGCAGGACGCACGGTCGAGCTCCAGATTCACATAGAGGACGCGACCCTTTGCGCACTGCCAGCCGAGCCACTTTCTGCCCTCTGCGATTGCAATGCACATCTCAATCAGCGCATAGGATTTGCCGGCCTTTGACGGTCCTGCAATCAGCATTTTGTGTCCCTGCCGCAGCACGCCCTCAATCAGAGGCGGTGCCAGCTCCGGCAGATGCTCCCACGCATCCGCCATGCTCTCAAAATCCGGCAGATCGTCCGTAATACTCTCGACATAGTCCTTCCACTCTGCCCACGATGCAAAGCCGGTATTGGTCTCCAGAAGAAACTGCTTCCGCCCGTTGCGGATCACGCCGGGCATTCTGGAAAGGCGGGACGGATTGCGGTTCTGCCGGTCTACTTTCAGCCCGTTTTTATCGCAGACGGAATACAGGAAATCAACGCGCTTGCGGTATTCGTCATAACTGCCCGCATCGACGCGCACGATCGCATGAAGCGATTTGCCGCCGGAGTAGACCAGTGCTGCAATCGGGAGCTTCAGATCATGCATGATGCCGTTCTGCTGCTCGACCGGAATCGCATCGGATTCAACCAGCGCATAGCGGTAATCGGTGACATTCTCATTCTTTGCACCCTTGCCGTCCAGCGGATTGAAGCGGATCCACGCGCCGCATTCGGGATTTGTGTCACCGAATACCGCACCGAAATCGCCTTTGTATTTCTGCAATTCGCTGAGAAGCTGACCGGCGGTTCTGTCCCAGCATCCGGCAGTCGGCAGGTATTTGCCGTCATTGTTCTGCCAGCATTCCGTGACATAGCCGACATTGTCGCCGGCTTCAAAGAGTGTTTCAAGATAGCGGGAAATCTGCTCGGCGGGATTCCAGTTTTCGGGCTCCTTGATCGGCAGTGCAATGGTCTGCTCCGGAGATGTCACGACATAGTCTGCGCTGATCTCCTCATCCCAGCCGAGTGACCGTGCATTCGGATCCGAGCGATGCGGCTGATAACCGTTTTCAAGCGCCATGTGGACGATTGTGCCAGCGGTGACGGGTGTTTCAGAGCCGTTGAAGCTGCGCCATTTCTGTGCGCATTCTCCGGCATGATACCGCCCGCCGTCCCGTGCTGACCAGTTATCCCAGACAGAGACCGGATAGCCTGCGTCTTTCAGCGCCATACCGATGCCGCACCATTCCTGATAGCTGCATCCGGCGGGGTCAATGTAGGCGAGCAGTTCTTCCAGATTGTCATTTTTATGTTCCATACACCACCTCATTCGGAATGTATGTCGCCGGATCGACGCCGGACGGAACACGTTTCCAGCCCTGCGCTGCGATCCGTGCGATCATATTATTCGCCGACTCAAAGCTCCATGCGCCGACATTCCGGAAGCCGTATCGTTCAAGCCGTGCGATCTGCTTTGCAGTCGAAAGACCGTTCTGCTGCCGCTGCGCTGCGCTCCGGAGTACCTGTTCTGCAAGTCCGGCAGACGGCACCTTGTTCGGATCAATGCCGCGGTTTTCAAGCGCCTGCATCTGTGCCTGTGAAGGCGGCTGACACTCCCAGCCGAATGCAGGCTGATAGCTGAGCAGATCACGCTGCTGCACGGAAATCGCATATTCCAGCGGGTCAACAAGATTGCGCTTTCTGGTCTTGAACTTCTCGAACTGCTTTGTCAGTGCCTCCTCGCGTTTCGCAATGGTCTCCTCCTCGGCTGTCTGCGCTGCTTCGGTCACATCGACCTCCTGACCGGTTTTCTGATTCAGATTCTCGGTCATCTGCTTTGCGGTTTCGGCATTGTCGCAGATCAGATGCGCCGGACGGCAAAGCTCATGCCGCTCGGAGTGCCAGAGGAAGTCCAGCAGGAGCAGATGATCCTTGCCCGGTGAGAGCCTCGTGCCGCGCCCGACCATCTGACAGTAGAGCGCGCGCACCTTTGTAGGACGCAGCACGATCACGCAGTCAACAGACGGGCAATCCCAGCCCTCGGTCAATAACATACTGTTGCACAGAACATTGTACTTGCCGGATTCAAAATCGCTGAGGACTTCGGCGCGGTCTTCGGAATTGCCGTTGACCTCGGCCGCGTGAAATCCATTTGCATTGAGAATATCGCAGAACTTCTGTGAGGTTGCGATCAGCGGCAGGAATACAACAGTTTTGCGGTCTGCGCAATAGCGCTTCATTTCCTGCGCGATCTGTTCAAGGTACGGATCGAGCGCCGTGCTGATCTCGCCGGGCTTAAAATCGCCCGCCGAAACGCCGACCTTTGAAATATCGAGCTTCAGCGGAATCGTCAGCGCCTTGATCGGGCAGAGATAGCCGTCTTTGATCGCCTGCGGCAGGGTGTACTCATAGGCCAGTGTATCGAAAACGCTGCCGATCTCTTTCATGTCGCCGCGGTCAGGCGTTGCAGTCACGCCGAGAATATGCGAATCGGGGAAATGCTGAATCACGCGCTGATAGCTGTCAGAAACGGCGTGATGTGCTTCGTCAATGATGATATGCGTGAAATAATCCGGCGGGAAACGGTCAAGCCGCTTTTCCTGCATCATCGACTGTACCGAGCCGACCGTGATCCGGAACCATGAGCCGATGCAGGTCTGCTCCGCTTTCTCGACGGCACAGCCGAGGCCGGTCACTTTGCCGATCTTATCCTGTGCCTGATCGAGCAGCTCGCCGCGGTGTGCGAGGATGAGGACGCGCCCGCAAGCGCGGACGCAGTCCTCTGCTGTCGATGCGAATACGACGGTCTTGCCCGTTCCGGTCGGCAGGACAAGCAGTGTGCTGCGCACATTCTCCCATTCAGCGAAGATCGCGTCCTTTGCTGCCTGCTGATACGGTCTGAGGTTCATCAGTAAATGCCTCCTCCGTATCCTCCGCTATTCGGCTGATAACCGCCCTGCGGCTGCCAGCCCTGCGCAGGCTGCTGCGGAGCATAGCCCTGTGCAGGCTGCTGATAACCCTGCGGAGCAGGCTGCTGGTACTGCTGCGGTGCTGCCGGTGCCTGATACGCGGGCTGCTGATAGGCCTGCTGCTGCGGCGGGACAGGCTCGACATTCGGCTGATCCCATATCGGATAGAGATATTTCAGATTGTTCGTCTGATAATCCTGCCCGTCCTTCTGGTAGGTGCGCGGTGCAATGTGGCACACACCGCGCCGCCCTGCGATCTCATTCGACCAGTTCGGCTTGATTCTGCCGCCGCTCTCAACAGTCGCTTTATCTGCAAGACCGATGCTTGCAAAAAAGGATGTCATCATTCTGATGCGCCAGTCCTCGTTCAGGAGATAGTAATTCTCCTTGATCGTCACATCTCCCTGCGGCGAAAACACGCGGAAGGTCACTGTCGCCTTGTTGCAGGCAGGGATTTTTCCCTGCCCGTTGTGCCGTCCGCGCTCGACCTTTGCAATCTCAAAGCGGTAATCGCCCTCCGGCAGAACCGGATTGCGGTCACTTTCCTGCGCTGCAAAATCTGCATCCCAGTCCATTGCCTGTCCGCTGCCCTGCGCATAGCCGTTCTGATAACCGCCATTCTGATAATCCATAGTCTGATCTCCTTTCGCTTAAAACGGTACATAATCCGGGCAGTTTGCCCGAACTGCATCCATGACCTGCGGCCAGCTTGCGCAGAGCCATTCGTGATAATCCTGCGGATACGCTCTGAGCGGCATTCCGGCAGGGAAGTACCGGAATACTTCGCTGCTGATTTTCTCGATATGCGCGGGCAGAACATTGTTTGCTTTCATGAGATTCGCAAGCGCATCCGGGATACCTGTCCAATCTGCCGTGATAGATTCGATGGATTCAGCGCCCTGCAATGCTTCGGCAGGGAGCGTCTGCTGTGCCGGCTCAGCGGCAGCAGGCTTTTGCAGTACAGGCTGCGGCGGCGGAGCGGGTACATTGATCGTCTCGGTCGGGATGCCGGCATCCTGCGCCCGCTGCATGATCTGATCGGCAGGCGGAGCAAACAGATGCGCAACCGCACCGTAATCCAGCGGCATACTGTCCGGCAGTCCGAAACGGTTTTTGGCATCCCACCACGCGGATTTTGTCGCATACATCACGCGCTGCACCGATGTCGCCTTGTGAACCTTGCCCTTGTCATCCGCAGCCATGACCTGCGTCTTGAATGCGAGAAACAGCGTCATATCCGACCACTCTTTGAGCAGCGGCGCGATCTTGTTCGTAGTCTTGTTGCCGAGCTTCAGCTCCCAGTGATCGTACTTGTCAAGCTCCTCCGGCAAGGTCGCCTGACGAGTCACAGCATGGCAGATCAGAATAACATGAATGCCCGCCTTGATGAGCCTGTCTGTATGCTCCAGAAACCGTCCGATCATCTCCGCTTCATACTGCCAGCCTGCGCCGTAGCCAAAGCCCTCGATCCCTTTGACATTGTGCTCTTGGCAAATCGCCTGAATCGCAAGGCGCTCCGCCCAGTCAAAGGTGTCGATCGCAACAGCGCGGTAGCCCTTTGCGGCGGCATTCTCACAGATGTAGTCCATTTCATCACAGAGCATTGCCCACGATGTCGGGGCGGGCAGTCTGCGGACATTCATTTTTGTGGTGCTGCCCTCGCAGTCGATGAACACGATGCCGGGGATGTTCGCGGCAAGCGAGGACTTGCCGACACCTTCCTGACCGTACAGCACAGCTTTGATGCCGCTGCCGTACTGGATGCCGTTCACTTCTTCAAAAACAGGCATGATTTACACTCCTTTCGGCTGATACGGTTTGAACCCTGCCGCCGGCTGATACGGTGCAGGCGGCGGTGTCTGATTGAATGCGGACGCATTCTGCGCCCAACCGTCTTCGATGATGATGCTGCATTCGTCGCCGGTGCTGACTCTGGTCGCGATTGCCTGCAAGCCCTCTGCTTCGAGCCATTTCCCAAAGTCTGCAAGCGTCTGCAAATCCATCTGTTCGAGCTTATCCAGCAGCACAAAGCCGCATTCCGGATTCAGGCAGCGCACGATCGCAGCCGCGACGCGGAGCTGTTCTGAGCCGCTCATGCAGTCCCACGCCTTGCCCTGATAGAGCAGCTTTCCGCCCTCGACCGAAAGCCCCGGCAGCGGGAGATTCGCACCGTTCAGCAGCGCACGGCGATCTTGTCTGATCTTCTCGATCTGATCGGTCAGGCCGTCATACTGATCCTTGTAATCGGCGGCTTCCTGCTCTGCGGCAGCCTTGCGCTGATTGTCACGGATCTTCGCATTCAGGCGGTCGATATCTGCAATATTCGCTTCCAGTTCTGCTGTCGATTCGAGCATGAGCTCCTGCGGCGATTTGTGCGCGGATGCAGCCTTTTCCTGAAATTCGTCAAGCTGTGCGCGAAGGTCCGCAAGGTGACGCTCGGTGCGCTGGATCTCCGCTGTCACATTCTGAATTGCAATGTCAATGCTCTGCATCTCATGCTGCCACTGCTGCCGCTGACCGTTCCGTGCCAGAATCGCCTGCTGCTGTGTAATCAGGTCAGCAGCTGAAACAGGCTCGTCCGGCAGATTCTCCCAGTTCGGCAGCTCGGCAGCAAATTTCGCTTTCTGCTGCTGAATCTGCCCGATCGCTGTGCGCTGATCGTACAGCCGCTTTTCCTCCGCTTCCATTTGCGTGAGCTGTTCTCCGACACCGATGATGCGCAGGAGCGTATCTGCCTTTTCGCGGTCGGATGCCTGCATGAATTTCGGCAGATCAAGCGCAAGCTCCGAGAGAAAGCTGTCGAGCAGCTTCTGACCGGCGCGGTTGCCCTGCGGATCAATGACTTTGAGCGAGGCATTCTTGCCCTTGCGCTCAACGACCAGACCGTTTGAGAGCGTGCAGCGGAGCATCGGTTCCGTGAGCGCACCGTCACGCTGCGCATTGCTCGGCTGATATTTGTTGCCGCCGAGCAGCCAGCAGATCGCGTCGATCACCGAGGTCTTGCCCTGATTGTTGTTGCCGCCGATGATCGTCAGACCGTTTGCGGCGGGTGTCAGCTGCACCGCACGGATGCGCTTGACATTTTCCAGTTCGAGTGTGTTGATCTTGACAGGCATTTTCATCATCCTTTCATCGCCTGAATTTTCTGGTCTGCGAACGCGAATGCCGCGTGCATCTTTTCCATGAAGAAATCGTAATTGGCATCGTTCTGATGCTGCGCAATGAATTCCGCAAGCCGGTTGACGGCATCGGCCGCAGCGGTGAGATACGGCTTGAACAGCGCCTTGCTGTCGGTCTGATAGATCGGTTCAACGCCGAGCGAAAGCTGCGTATCCGGCTTTTCGGCAAGCTGTGCGCGGAGTTGTTCGATTTCCGTTTTCAGTGTGTCAATCTCCTCGGTGTGATCGACAACGGCGGTCTCGATCGGGCGCGATTCCAGTTCTTTGACCTTCGCTTCAAGCTGATGCACCAGCTCGACCTTTTTGTCGATGATGCCCCGCAGCGTCAGACGGTTGCGCTCCTTGGCTTCTTCGGCTTCCTTCACCTGATCCGTCAAAGACTGCACCTGATCCTCAAGACGCTGATTATCGGCCTGGGCGCTCTGTGCGGTGTTCTTCCACCGCTGTGCTGCTTCATTTGCATTGTCGCGTTCCTTGCGGTCAAGCTCGGATTCTTCTTTCAGTGCCGCGATCTGCTCCTTCAATTCCCTCACAGTTGTGCTTTCGAGGTCAACGGTCTGGGTGATCTCCTCGCGCTGGTCATCGGTCAGGGCGGTGAGCAGGCAGAGTTTCTGGACACCAATTTTGTGACACGATGTCACAAAATCTTCCGGCAGATTTTCATAAATGGAGATATAGCGATATGCGTGCCGCCGAGAAATACCGGCTTCATTTTCGCAATACTCCTCGAAATTCTGATAGCCAAGCTCCTTATAGAGCTTGCCGTCCCGCATCTGCTTCAATGCACGGAACATCTCATATGCACTCTGCTGAACAGCCTGAATGCTCGTGCAGATTTGTGCGTTCAGGCGGTATGCTTCCGCATACCGTTCGTTTGTCATGATTTCCTCGCTCATGCTGTTTTCCTCACTTTCTGTTTGCCGAAGATTCCGGCAAGGTATTCGGTATATGCCGCAATCAGCGCCTTGACTGCTGCGGTCGGATTGCAGTTTCTGAGACCGCGCACCTGCACGATCTTCCCCTCCGTGCTGATCTCCATTGTGTAATACGGCACATCCGGCTTGTCTGCTGTCCGGATGAACATGATATGCAGCGCACCTTTGGCGTGACGCTCCGCGTATCCGCCGACGCAATGGTGAAGCGCCGCGCCCTCCTGCACGATTTCCACAGCAGATTTCGGCGCACGAATCAGCAGATCCTCATACCGGAAGCAGAGCCGGTCGCGGAGCTGTTTCAGCTTCCGCAGTTCTTTATCGAGTTTTTTTGCATCGCGCAGACGCTGTTTCAGGCGCTTTGACTCGGCTATCGCTGCCCGCTCCGCCTGAATTGCCCGCAGCGCTTCGGCAGTCCGCTCATGCGCCGCCGCCAGATCACGCGGGAACCGGATCACCGGATCATTCAGGTCATAGTGCAGCTCTCTGCACTCCCGGAGATAGTCGGAATAGTCGCTCAGGTACATTTGCCGGTGTGTGCCGCGATTCTGCCTGTGCAGATATTTCAGGACGCGCCGCTTGTCCTCAGTGCTTTTTCCGGCGCAGCCTTCGAGCGTGCCCCAGCAGCTCCGGATCAGATGCGCATATTTCAGGCACTCGTTGACGGTGAAGCCGGGCATATTCTCCCGGATCATGTGCCAGTCCTCCGGCGTGATCTCACGCGCTTTGGTCTCCCGCAGCTCGTAGCTGTCCATGCCGAGCATCCGGCGGACATCGTTCTGCTTCCAGTCAATCCAGCCCGGAACGCCTGCGCAATACCCTGCGAACCAGTGCCGCACCATATCCGTATAGCCGAGCTTGATGATGTACTCGATATTCGGATGCTTCATGTAGAATTTGATATACTCGAACATCGGGATCTGATCGAGCTTGTCGATCTCCGCATATTGCAGGCAGGTGCCTTTGAGCGGTTCCGCATCATCGAGAATCGTGTAGGTCTTGTCCTGAAAATATCCCATGCCCGGCTGATCCCATGTCGGCTCGGTCATCCGCGTGCGGTACTTCCATTCTGAAAGCCCTGTCCGCGCATAGAATGAATCGGAGCCCGGATAGATCGGAATGAGCTGATTGACGCGGTCGCGCCCGAACCGGTAGCATTGACCGTCTGCAAACGCATAGCGCTGTGTTTCCTCGTACCGTGCGACCTCCTGTGCCGGTTCTCCGAGTTCCTTGTGAAGATTCACCTGAATCCGCACGCAATGCGCATAGCAGGTGCCGTTATCACCGGCTTGAAAGATCACGAAATTCTGTGCATACCGCTCGACCTCGACGCTGTAACGGTACTTGTCGCAGACAGCCGTCACCTTGCGCCCGCATTCCGGACAGACAATATCCTTCTTGTGTTCGAGGACGAACAGGAAATCGTCATAGTCGTAATCGGTGAGCGTCTTGCCGCAGGCTCCGCACCGTGCGGATGAAAGATCGCTCCGGTACAGCATGAAGTGCGGTGCAAGCCGCTGGCATTCAAGCAGATCGGCTTTTGGGATCTCCGGAAACGATTGCAGCAGCATCGCTGCTTTCTCTGTTTTCTTCATGCCGCTACCTCAGAAGTCCAGCAGCGAATCAAGCGAGAGCTGCATCGGCTCGCTCTTATGCTGCGTGATCTGCGGATCGACCGCGCCGTTATCGCCGCAGAGGTCAATCGTCATGTGAAATCTGACCGCCGCAACCGGAAAATAAAACTTGACTGCGCGGGTGTAGATCTCCAGATCGCTGATCGACTGACCGATGCCCTTGCAGATACTGTGGAGACAGTCCGCAAAGGTCTTGCCGGACTGCATGATTGCCTGTTCAAACTCCGGCTCCTGATCGCAGAATTCCTGCAAGGCAGACGCAACATGAACGGCAACAGCCGTTTCGTGCTTTCCGCTGCCCTTGAATGCAAAATAGTTCTTATCCATTGACATTTTCCTCCGAATATGCTACAATGAGCATACAGACATTTTTGTTTGTGGCCGTGTCCGATCTAGCCCATCGGATGCGGCTTTCCCTTTTACTCGGCGCTTTCATGCAAGACCTCTTTTCTGCGCCTGTCCATTGCCTGCTCCATACCTGCGCAAAACGCGCCGGCCATAATTTCAGCGATGCGCTTGTATTCGCTGTCTGTGTTGCAAGGTTTCAGAAAGCTGTGCATCAGCGAGGCAGTCATGCGGGCATATTCGTTGAGAAGGTCAGACATCGTGCCTTTCGCCTCAATCTCAACCATTGTCCCATTAGCCTTTATTTCAAGCATTCAGCTTCCCTCCTTCCTGTTGGATGCTCTCCGCAAAGCGGATGAAGCGCTGCGGGCAGTCCGTGAACACATCGCCGTCATCCGTCGGCATCAGACCGACGATCAGAGCGGCACCGACCAGCATCGGATAGCCGGAGATCATCATTGCCGCCGGATTCATCGGCAGACATTTCAGCAGTCCCTCGTCATCGACAAGCATGATTGCATCATCAGACAGCCGGACGGTATCGAAGTATCCGCCGAGATGCTCATAGATGCTGTCATTCTGCTGCTCAATCGTGTCGCCGGTGATTCCGACCGGCTGCATCGTGCCGTCAGTATCAATTTTCAGTGCCTTCATAAGCTCATTCCTCCAGCCCCAGCAGCGGAAGATACTGCTCCGGCATATCATCAAAATCGTCGCCGTCCGCGCCGACGATCAGCGCCGTTCCGTAGATGTGACGCCCGCTGATGCAGGACGCGGTATCATTATGCGGATACTGCTGCTGCATCCCGTCCCGATTGACGATCATCACACCGCCGTCACGCAGTCCGATCGTCTCGATCTCTCCGCCGACAGCCTCGCGCAGTGCGGAAAGATCGCTGTCAACATCAACCATCGCTATGCTGTTCAGCATGATTCTCAGTGCTCTCACGGATCCACCTCCAGCTTCCAGTCTGCGAGCTTGTCATGCTCGTCCTGCACGGATTCGATATTCTCTTGCAGCCGACGCAGATCGTGTTCGAGCATTGCCTTCTGATCTGCAAAATCCTGCAAGCGATGTTCGAGATCCGCGATCCGACAATCAACCGCGTAAAGAACATAGTCCGGAATCGCCGCCGGCAACTTGTCCGGCTCTGCGATTGCAGCCGGTTCCTCCGCATCCGCAGACTTGCTCTCTGCGATCATCTGATCAACCGACTGCTCGAATTCCTCATTGATACCGGTGTTTTTCATTGTCTCTTCCTCCGCTTCGATTTTTGCTGCTTCCAACGCTGTTTTCACGGCAGTCTGTGAACAGCCGAATTTGTTTGCGAGCTTCCCGACAGAGTATCGCTCACCATTGTGCAGCCGCAGCATTTCCGCTCGCTGCTCCTTATTGAATTTTGGCTTCCTTGCCATAATAGCCTCCCATTTTCTGAATTCATAGACCGCATCCTGCAATCGGTTAATGCCCATGTGCAACGCCCTGCACATTGCGGATTCGGTCCTGTGCGTGATCTGCGCGATGCTGTTTGCCGCAATGAAGTCACGCACTGCTTTTGCGTCCGGCGACAGCTCCGGAACAAACGGTTCGCCGATCGGCTGCCAGCCCTGCGGTATCACGCCGCACCGTCCTTCCGCTCGCCCCAGTTGATGTCGGACTCATTGACAAGCCGCACCGGGATATTAAATCTCATGTTCCGCACATACTCGCGGAACATCTGCTCTGCAAGCTGCCGGGCATAGCGCTGCGCCCATGCGGTCAGTCGTTTGCGGTCATCGCGCAGGATATCCCGGTCGATCTTCCGCCAGTGCCAGAGAAAGCCAGCGATCACGGCGACGACCATGAGCAACAGCACAGCCATGCCGCACCAGAACTGCGCATTTGTAAGCTTTGGCATGATGTACCTCCTATCTCGTATTGTTTTCTTTGGATGCGATCGCGTACTCGACGGCCGCGACAATATCATTGCCGGTCAGCTCAAGGCCGAGATAGCGCAGCAGCCGTTCAAGCGGGATCTTATCGGGATGCTCCCGGTCGCTGCGCACGGTGCGCGTCGTGCATTTCGCAGTTGCCGCGAGATGCTCGTCATCCAGATCGTACCGCGCTTTCAGCATCTCCACGATGCTCCACAGCTTGCGCGGCGGCGGGATGTGTGTTCTGGGCAGTGCCATAGTCAGACCTCCTTTCAGTTGTTCCATTCCTCGGCATACAGATCTCTCTCATGTTGAATGATCGTTTCCATTGGAATGCCAAATACAGCAGAGATTTTTGAAATCAGCGTGATATCCATTTTTCTCTGCCGCTCACCGCTTTCGATCATTTCATAATACTGGCGCGAAATGTCGAATCTCTCAGCTGCATCTGCCATGCTCATGCCGGCAGCCTGCCGCAGATCCCGAAGATACTCTCTCAAAGGCTCACCTCCCGACTGTAAACGGACTGTTTACAGTCTTATTGTAGCACAAATGGCATTGAATGTCAACGAAATGTTTACATTTCGTAACTAATTATAGTTATGAGTTCCATTTGGCATAAACGATTTGTTTACATCTGACAAATTGTATTGACTTGTCAACGGAATGTTGCTATAATAAAAGCAGAAAGGGGGGATTGCTATGACAGCCATCCGCAAAATCAGAGAGTCAATCGGAATCTCACAGGCAGAAGCAGCCCGCCGCATCGGTCTTTCACGGCAGGCATACAGTAATTATGAACTTGGCAAACGGCAGGCGGACTATGAAACGCTGCTGAAGATGGCGGAAACATTTTCGGTGAGCGTTGACGAGCTGCTTGGAGGCGGTCCGCAGAACGATCCTCCGAATGTTGCAGCGGTATTTGATGACAGCTTCCGGATGATTCCGGTTTTTGAAAGCGTATCTGCCGGATTCGGGACATATGCAGACAGTCATATTGTGGATTATATGCCGCTGCGGATTGTCAGTGATTCCGAGGCAGCGGAGACGATTGCGATCCGTGTTACAGGCGACAGCATGAGTCCGAAGATCGAGGACGGTGATATTATTCAGTGCCGCAAACAGGATACTGTTGACAGCGGCAGCATTGCGGTTGTTCTGCTTGATGATGATGAGGGCCTTGTCAAGCGCGTAGTTTACGGTCCGGAATGGATCGAGCTGCAAAGTATCAATCCGTATTATCCTCCGCGCCGCTTCGAGGGCTCGGAAATGATGCGAATTCGTGTTGTCGGTCTGGTCAAGGGCGTGTTTCATGCTTTCTAGCATCGCGTCACGGAAGGATTGAGTGATATGGACTTTCAGAAACTAATCTATGAAAACAATATGCTGCGGGAACAGCTGCATCGTTCACAGCAGACCTACGAGATGCTTGTAAGGCAGTTTCAGTCTCTGCTGCAAAAGAATAAGGATCTGAAAGATGCTGCCGATCAGCAGGAGAAAATATGGCATGAACGGCTGGAAAATGAGCAGGCACAATTCGGGGAAGCTCAGAAGCAGCTCGCTGATTTGCAGAAGAAATATGATGCTTTACTGGATGCGTTTCAGAAGCAGCAGGATCAGCTCGCGCAGTTTCAGATCATGACAGAGGAACAGCCGGAAGAGCATTCCGGGGATGACTCTGTATCTGACAGCGAAAATGAAAATACGACTACTTTCTCTGAAATGGAAACAGCGTGTTTTCAGAAGGTGAAGGAGATCGCGGAAGCCCACGGTCTTGCTGACAATGTGCTTTCACTGCAACGGGGCGGAGTCTATACTGATATCCTGTACGAACATTACACAATGCTGCGGTTTAAGCTGTCCGGAAAAATCCGATACTGGCTTGTTGACGATTCAGCAAAACATTTCTCCGCCCGAAAACACCCTGAAATCAGAATAACCCCTTCTTCAAAATCAAACAATGAATACGGCAAGAAGCGCGTTTTTATTCAGCAGGCAGCGGATCTGGATGCCTTTCAGGACTATATCATTGAACGATACAGCAAATGCAAAGAATCCAAGGAAGACTATGATAACTGGGTATCGGCCGGAAAGCCCATGCACTTTGGGATCACTGCGCATATTGATCTGGATGAAAACGGAAAACCTGTAACGAGAATAGAAAGAGTAGCTGGGTCGGGCAGCCGGCAGTCCGGCGCAGGTAAAATGAATCATTCTGCAAAGGACTATACAGTGATTGATCTGGAAACAACCGGCATCAATCCTAATACCTGTGAGATCATTGAAATGGCTGCTGTCAGAGTCCGGAACTGCGAGATTACAGAGCGCTATTCCGTCTTGGTGAAGCCGGAGAATCCGATTCCTTCCGAGGTGGAGCGTATTACGGGAATTACAAATGAAATGGTAAGGGATGCACCGGGATGCGGTGAGGTGATAAGGGATTATCTGGATTTCATCGGAGAGGATATTGCTGTCGGCCATAATATCAAAAGCTATGATGCTAAAATACTGCGCAGATTTACGGAAAAGTATTTGCACGCAGATTTTTCAAATGAGCTGATTGATACGCTCCATTTTTCAAAATGCTGTGACATCTCACCGGACAACTACAGGCTGACGACACTGTCCGCCTATTTCGGGATCCCGCATCCGGATGCCCACAGAGCGCTCGGAGACTGCATTGCAAACCAGAAGATTTATGAGGCGATGAAGCCGCTCTTAACGGAAAAGTATCGCTAGAAAAGGGGGATCACTGCATGGACAAACAGGATTACGAAAAGGAAAACCAGTTCCTGAAGGAATTGCTCAAACGCAATCAAAACAGCGAGGACCTTCTGATCCGGACGGTCCATGAACTTACACAGGCGTTTGTAAACAGTCAGCAGGATTATGCCGAGCTCAAACAGAAATATGATGCATTGCTTGAAAAGGAGGCGTTATTATGAACAACACCGCACAAAACATCCCCCGCATGACTGCGGAGGAATATTTCAGGCAGACCGCCGGAACCACGCAGCCGCAGGAACTGCTCGAAGGCGTGATCGTCGATCAGGCTGCTCCGAGCATCCGGCATCAGAGCATTGTCGGCGCACTGTATTCGGAGCTGCGGCAGTTTATCAAAGCAAGCGGCGGAAGCTGCCGTCCGTTTGCCGCTCCGACTGATGTCAGACTCGATGATTACAATGTCGTGCAGCCGGATGTGTTCATCACCTGTGATCCGAATAAGCTGACGGAGCAGTATCTCGACGGTGCGCCGGATTTTGTATGCGAGATCGTCAGCTCGAACCGCAGCGATGATTATATCCGAAAGCTCTATCTCTACCAGATCAGCGGCGTGCGGGAATACTGGATCATTGATCCGTTCCAGAAAAGAACTCTGGTTTATTTCTTTGACGAGGGCAATCACCCGGAAATCTACACATTTGATACACCGATTCCGGTTCGTATCTGGGACGGCAAACTTAGCATTACAGTCGAGGAGCTGGAAATGCGGTAAAACAAAAAATCCGCCCGGCGCTGCAACACCGGACGGATGGGATCAGGATGTGCTGTAATGCACACCAATCACAAGGTTATTATAGCACATCCTCCGGAAAAAATCAAGGAGGAATCTGCATGAAAAAGTATAAATATGAAGTCAGCTACCGTGCAAGTCTTGGGCGTGGGAGTGACGGCAAGTATCACTATAAGCGCTTCACCGGACATTCCAATACCTCTGAGCAGAAAGCACTGGAGGATGCAAAGCGGCAGGCGGAGCGATGGAAGGCGACACATGACATCCCGAACCAGGATGCCGGAATGAGGCTGTCAGAAGCGTATAAAGGATATATCTCTATGAAAGAGCATATCCTCTCCCCTTCCACAATTCGCGGATATGAGCAGCTCCGGCGGAATAATCTGCAAAAGCTCATGCCAATGCGTATCGCCGATATCACACAGCAGGATGTGCAGAGGGCAATCAACGAGGAAGCGCAAACGCACAGTCCGAAATCTCTGCGGAATATGCACGGTCTGCTTGCTGCGGTGCTGAAGATGTACCGACCGGATCTGGTTCTGCATACCACGCTGCCGCTGCGGATGCCGCCGGAACTCCATATTCCCGACAATTCCGAAATCGAGCAGCTTCTTTCATATTTGAAGGACACAAAGCCGGAGCTGTTTAAGGCCGTATTGCTCGCTGCATTCGGCAGTCTGCGAAGATCGGAGATTGCCGCACTGACATCGGACGACATTGACGGAAGTATTGTCCATGTTCACAAAGCCATGGTTCCGGACAAGACGCATCATTATATCATCAAAGAGAAAACAAAATCGGAGGCGGGTGTCCGCGATGTCACCCTGCCAAATGAAGTAATAGCTTATCTTTTTCCGGCAGACGGGTCACACAGGATAGTATGCATGACACCGCATAAGATCACTAAGAATTTTCGCATAGCCCTTGAACGCGCTGAAATCCCACATTTCAGATTTCATGATCTTCGTCATTATCAGGCATCAATTTTACACGCACTCGGCGTCCCGGACAAGTACATTATGGAGCGCGGAGGATGGAAAACCGACAGCACACTAAAGAATATTTATCAGCATACAATGAGTGATAAGCGAAAGAGTGTTGAGGATCAGATCTGCAATTACTTCTCTGACACATTCAAAGAATTATGACAAATTTTATGACAGCAGTACAAAACAAACGAATTTACGATGATTTTGAGATTTAATCGCGGGTTCGAGTCCCTCTGTCTCCACTTTTGTGAGAATCCTTAGATGCTTGAAAATCACGCATCTAGGGATTTTTTCATGCTTTTACGCTAGGGAATCACTGATTAAATCCCGCCTGACGGCTTGGCACGCAATCTGCTTGCATATTTTCCGTCATCTTGCACGAAAACTCCTTGCTGGGCGTCAGCCCAGCGGCGTCGTTTTCATACAATCTGACGAAAAAACTGACTGCGTATCCTGCGCACCAGATTTAATCAGTGCTTCCTTAGTGCGATTCAGTGCTCTCCTGAGCATGAAATATTCAAATAAATATATAATTGTGCCGAATACATCTTGACAAAGAATGCATTTCGTGATAAAATAAGTAAAAACACATACACATTTTACGGGAAATCGCACGAAAGGGCTTGACAGCGATGCTGCGGTCAGCTATAATTAGACAGACAGACAGCTGATTTCTATCTTTCTAAAGAAATTAAATATACTAGCAAGACGCAGTGCGTTTTGCTTTGTATAGAAATTAAAATCTGAGGAGGATATTGCAATGACCAAGTGGATGAAACGAAGTGCAGCGGGTGTGCTCGCTGCGGCGCTCGTTTGCGGCAGTACGCCTGCAAGTGTACTGCTTGGAAGCGGGCTGACTGCCTTTGCAGCTGAGGATCCGGGTGTTCCGATCAGCGACATCAGCATTATTGATTCGGATTACAGTCCGCAAACGCTGGTGAGGGGAATCCAGAACACGATGACCGTCAATCTCAGAACGTATGACAAAATGGCGAGCTATATCAATGCAAAAATAGATATTTCCCCTTATTACGAAGGTTCTGAGTATGACCTTTCCCCGTATCTGCTGACTACGAAGGCACAAAAGCCCACAGAGTCCTATAGTGAAGAGTATGAAATTTATACCTATACTTTTACGCTGACATTTGATTTGACGAATGCTGATGCCCTTGAAAACACGTCGTTCGATACCCTTTTCTATCTCTGTGACATAACCAATCCGGATGTACACAGAAAATTTGCAAACTGGTATCCGCAGGTTGCAAAGGGCACACAATATGAAGTGACGGATGACGGCAGTGCACTGACATACGCTGAGTTTCCGTTTGGCGAATCGGGTACCGCAAGACAGATCTCGATCAGCAGAGACACCTATGAGTGGGAAGATGCTGACAGCTTTGACTATCGCCGCAACAGTCATTATTATTTCAAGTGCGACGAAGCTGACGGAACTGACACTCAGACACGGCTCGATAATAGTGATGTGCATTTGTATAGCCTTTCGGAATCCGGCGAAAAGACGGAGATCTCTGATTTCCCCGTTACATACTTCTATGACAACAGCGGCAGATATTGTGAGGCACATTATGTCGATAATCTCGAGGCAGGCACCTATGAGGTGGATTATCCGGTGTATGCAGATGATGCCTATGATGCAGAAACCCAAACAATCGGTTCGCAGACATTCACCCTTTCCAAGACCTTCACGGTCGAGAACACTGAGCTTGATACGGATGAACTTCATTACGAATTTGGCTTCAGCAATGAAAACGGCGAGCGCTATCAGCTGGATCCCGAAGACGTGACGGAAGTACCTTACTCCGGAGATGCCTATTCGCTTGGCTATTATAACGGGGATTACTGGAATTGGCGCGATGATCTGGACGGTGCGGTCTATGATCCGCAGACAGATACTTATTTTGAGGAAGGCACAGATTATATCGTTTCCGGTGACCGCGGCGCAATCGGCGTCGGCGCATACAGCTTCACGATCGAATTTATCAACGGCTATTCCGGCAGCAAAACCTTTGAGTGGGAAATCGTTGATTATGATGATGATGCCGCACCGTATATCCAGATGACGGATTATCCGTATACGGAAAATAATATGCCTGTTTATTACTACGGCACCGAGATCAAGCCGGTTGTTTACAACAACAAGCAGGACGGCGATGTCACATTCTTCTATGCTGCAAATAAGAACAGCGGCGTATTCTCCGAGGAAGTGCCGACGGAACCGGGCAGATACATGGTGTATGCGATTGTTTCTGCCAATAATGGACATGAAGAGTATAAGACTTATACTACGACATTCCAGATTGTGAAAACCAGTCTGAACGTGCAGCCGGATGACCTGACGGTCACCTACGGCGATGCGCTGCCGGAACTGACCTACTCTTTCCGCACATCCATGCAGTTCGGCTACCCGACAGAGGACTATGAAATCGGCGTATACGATGATAACGGCGAAGAAGTCACCGGAAAGCTGAATGTTGGCACCTATAGCCTGCGTGTCAAGAATGCACCGTATTCCAGCAGCGACAAGAAGCACTACGATAAATCTGAAGATTACGGGACGCTGACGGTTCTGCCGAAGCGTGCATCGAATATTCTGGTGCAGGCGCTTCCGAACATCTACACCGGTTCTTATCAGAGACCGGAATTTCGTGTCTTTGCAGATGGCGAGGCACTCGTCAACACAGACAGCCTGACGCAGTATAAGCTGTTCGGCACCACCGTTGCCAAGAATACAGGCGTTTACAATGCGCAGATTCAGCTCTGCGGCAATTACAAAGGCTTCAATGCAACACAGTGGGAAATTTCTGACAGCGAACTTGATATCACACTCGGTCTGGATATCGTCGATGTGAATATGGCAGAGAAAAAAGTGCAGTTTGCGCTTGCAAGAGTCGTGAAAAATCTAGAGGTTATCAGCGCTGGTCTGATCTATACAAAGACGGGCGCGGATATCGCCGATCTGACAGCAGAGGACTTTGCAGCCAGCGCTTCTGTTTTGGTAAACGGCAGTGAAGCGAAGTGTGCAAGCCTCAGTACGGCAACGAATACCGGTGTCACGAAAATGCGGATCACCGATTCCGGCAGCGGCATTTCGATCAAGGGCTTTATCCAGTATCACTGCGCAAGCGGCACATTCTATGCCTATACCGATGTGCTGACAACAGACTTTGAATCTGCTGTCGATCAGATCGCGGCAACGACCTTCAACATCAAGATTTCGGATGTCGATCCGGACAGCCAGAAGGTACAGTTTGCGCTGACCAGATCCAGCCAGAATGTCACACCGGTTGAGTGCGGATTTATCTACAGCAAGACCGGCATCAAGGTCAATGACATCGAGCTGGGCGATCCGAGAATCGACGGTGAGAACGTCAAGGTTAGCAAGTCAACGAACGATGCAGCGAATCTGAATCTGAAGCAGAGAATTACAGATGCAGGCAGCGGCATTTCGATCCGCGGTTATGTCAAGTATCTGACCTCTGACGGTTCCGAGCGAATCGCATACACAGAGGAAACGCTGAACACGACCTATGAGGATGCATATGCAGCGTTCATGCAGTCGTAATGATTGGTAATCCCTCTGCGCTAAGCAGAAGAATTATATTCCTACCGGAAAAGAGGTGAAAGGATTATGATGAAGTATACTGAGGCTGAGCTGGAAATCATTTCGTTCGAGGCTGAGGATGTGATCACTGAATCGGAGGAGCTTCCGGACGACTAATGCGATGTGATTTCGCATGAGAAGCGGGCGTATGCTGTCAGGATTGACGGCATGCGCCCGCTTTTTTCGGCTTTGCAGAAGACGAATTGCACCCGTTGTCAAAATATTATCTTTCCGATGAAACAGTCGTAAGCGTAAAACCGGCTCTTTCTAATATTAGTTGACATTAAAACATAAAAGTGCCGTAACTGTTCAGTCCTGCTGAGAATTCCACAAAGTTGAAAACAAAAAGATCAGAGTCAAAAACTGTGATTCTGTCAATTTACAGCCGGCAAATGAAGAAAAACAAGCCGATCAGCACGCGGGATTGGACGGGCATCCTGATCAGCGCACTAATCGACTTGTTCATCGGATTGCTGCTTCACATCATCGAAAAGATGATGGACTAACCGCAGCGGGTGTGAGGGGCGAAAGCCCCTTCCATCCACATCATAACACAAAAGAGCCAAATTGTCAAGTATATGAAACAGATGATTCATTTTCTTGCAGTATTCTTTGTCTGCATCGGTATTGCAAAGCTAGCATACTGGGCAATCTTCCACAACAAGAAATGAGGTGAAAACGATGCCGAAAACCCCTGACAGCAATCTGAAAGCGATTGCGAAGTTTAACAAAGAAAAGACAGTCAGTGTCCGCCTTGCGCTGAACAAAAACACCGATGCCGACATCATTGCAAAGCTTGAAACAGTCCCGTCCAAGATGGGCTATATCAAGGCGCTGATCCGCGCCGACATGGAAAAGAACGGCTGATTGCCCTGCCCCTCTCATTCGCGCAGAATGCGATCTGAGAGGGGCATTTCTTTATCCGATTACTTTTCAGCAATGACGGCCTGCACAGCTCTCAGCGCCGCAGGATGCAGCCTGTGAACCACATGGACAAAGCTGTAATTCAGCGTGACCGCGATCTGCTCCCATGTCTTGCCGTTGATGTAGCGCTCATAAAGCAGCGTCCGGTTTGGCTCCGGCAAACTGCTCTGCGCGTTCCTCGGCCCACTTCGCCATGCGTTCCCGCTCCGCGTGAAGATACCGCCGGTTCTGGCGCTGATCGTATGCCTGCTTCAAAATTTGAACTCGTTCTCTCCGCTCAGCTTATTGTATAATCACTGCCTCGTGATTCCAAGCGCCTCTGCGATTTCACTTTTGCTGCACCCTGAGACTTCAATTTTAGCCGCCGGCATTTCTGTATTCATGTTTACTTCGCCCCCTTTCGCTTATGTTGGCAGATTTGTCCACTACATTTCCATTGTATCATAAGCCGACGGAAATGCCAGCATTATTTGGCAAAAAACTTGCACCAACTACACTTCCACTTTTTTGTGCAGGTAGACAAAATTTTTATACCCATCTAAATTTGTTGACATTTTCGCCGACAGCATGATATAATGAGAATGCAGGAGGTGATCGCAATGACAATGGGAGACCGTGTCAAAGCGGCGCGTCAGAAAAAAGGATATACACAGGAGGAATTGGCTCAGAAGCTCGGCTATAAGTCCAGATCCTCTGTAAACAAAATAGAGAAGGAACGGGATATTCCCCGCAGCATGATCGTAAAGATCGCAGAGATTCTCGATGTTACGCCTGCCTATCTTATGGGCTGGGATGAACGGAAGCCGGTAAAGGAAAAGTCGAATGTACGGAAGATGCCGACAGAGTTTATTCGTCTTGTACCTGTATTTGAGAGTGTCAGTGCGGGCTTTGGCCTCGGAGCCGTTAATTCGGACAAGGAATATATCCCGCTGTTTATCCAGAGCGACTACGAATATGAGCATACGATCTGTGTGCGTGTCTGCGGTGATTCCATGCACCCCCAGATTCAGGACGGTGATCTGATTCAGGTTATAAAGCAGAACACCGCCGAAACCGGTGACATTGTCGTCATTCTCGACGGCGACGATGCCTATGTCAAGCGCTTCATTGGCTCAAAGCAGGGCATTACCCTAGGGAATCACTGATTAAATCTGGTGCGCAAGG
>DGSY01000098.1 GCA_002394125.1 Ruminococcus sp. UBA4350 | reverse complement strand
TCTTCGGGCAGGTGCAGTTTGTTGTTGTTACGCACAGACGCTCGGCGATGGACGAAGCAAATGTGCTTTACGGCGTTACCATGCAGGAGGACGGCGTGTCTCGCCTGCTGCGGCTTGATCAGAACGGCGTGGCGATCACGGAATAAAAAGCGGAATCAACGCAGAGGAAAAAGGTATGGCAAAGCGTAAGCTGTATTTCAGCCCGGAGTATTTTGAGAGCAGTCTGTGGGAGGGCGGTCCGCTGGAATATGCAGATCTGCCGCTCTCGCAGGAGCTTGTCAAAAAGCTGAAAAAGTTTGATGATGACTGCATGAATATCCTCGACTGGTCGGATCCCGGCAAGGGCGATATCCGTTCGCCGGGTGAAGCGGAGGAATACTATCTGACCGGACTGCGCCTGCTGGAAATGGTGCGCGCAGAGCTCGGAGAGGAGTACGAAGTGGAGGACGGGCTTGCATGGATCAAGCCGAAAAGTATGCGCGGAGAGCCTGCGCCTGATACGGAACAAAATCCCGAAAAATAAGGAGAATCAGCATGGGCATTTTTCAAAAGATCCGTGACGGTCTGAAAAAAACACGCGACAGCCTGATGCGCGGGCTGCGTCGGATGCTCGGATCGTTTACGAAAATCGACGAGGAGCTCTTTGAGCAGCTTGAGGAAACGATGATCATGGGCGATATGGGCGCTGACACGGCGATCCAGATCTGCGACGAGCTGCGCGATCGCGTCAAGGAGCGCGGCATCACCGACCCGAATGATATCATGGGGCTGATCCAGGAGATCACCGCAGAAATGATGGGCGAGGACGAGGGTCTGGATCTTTCGACAAAGCCCTCCGTGATCCTTGTGATCGGCGTCAACGGCGCCGGCAAGACGACGACGATCGGCAAGATGTGCCATCAGTTCAAGGATCAGGGCAAGCGCGTACTGGTCGCGGCGGCGGATACCTTCCGTGCGGCGGCAATCGACCAGCTTCAGGTCTGGACGGAGCGCTCCGATACGGAGCTTGTGCGCCATGCCGAGGGCAGCGATCCGGCGGCGGTCGTATTCGATGCGATCACGGCGGCGAAGGCACGCGGCTGCGATGTTGTCATTTGCGATACCGCAGGCCGTCTGCACAACAAGAAAAATCTGATGCAGGAGCTGGCGAAGATCAACCGCATCATCGACCGCGAGGCCGAGGGCTGCGCGAAGGAATGCCTGCTCGTGCTGGATGCGACGACCGGTCAGAATGCTGTCAATCAGGCGCGGCTCTTTCAGGAGGTCGCACCAATCACCGGCATCGTCCTGACAAAACTCGACGGTACGGCGAAGGGCGGTATTGTCATCTCGATCAAAAATGAGCTGGGCATTCCGGTGAAGCTGATCGGTGTCGGCGAGGGCATCGACGATCTCCAGCCGTTTGAGTCAAAGAGCTTTATTGATGCGCTCTTTGACCGCGAGGCGGAGCCGGATGCAGCGGATGCGGAATCCGGATATGATGAAGAATCTGCGGACGAGGAAGAAACCGAGTACGCAGAGGAATCTGCGGAAGCGGAAGAATATGAAGATGCGGAGGAATCCGCAGACGAGGACGAATCCGAAGAAGCAGAGGAATCTGCTGACGAAGACGAATCCGAGGATGCAGAGGAATCTGCTGACGAAGACGAATCCGAAGATGCAGAGGAATCTGCTGACGAAGACGAATCCGAAGATGAAGAGGAATCTGCGGATGAAGATGAATCCGCAGATGCGGAGGAATCTGCGGACGAAGAAGCATCCGAGGATGCAGAGGAATCCGCGAATGCGGATGCATCCGAGCATACAGAAGATACTGACAATACCGGAGAAGCTGCTGCGGACGCAGAGCAGCCCGCCGAGGAGGAGGAACCGAAACGGCGCGGATTCTTCAGCTTCTTCCGGCGCAGGAAGAAATAATACGGAGGCGGCGGCATGACAAGGCTGGTACTTGCGACCAATAACAAAAACAAGCTGCGGGAGATTCGCGAAATGCTCGCAGATACGGATATTTCTGTTATCTCGCAGCAGGAGGCCGGCGTCGATGCGGACGTCGAGGAGACCGGCACGACCTTTGCGGAGAATGCAGAGCTCAAGGCCGCAGCGGTCTGGGATGCGATGCGGGCAAAGGGCGAAGCCTGCTGGGTTCTGGCGGATGACAGCGGACTTTCTGTTGATGCGCTGGACGGTGCGCCGGGTGTCTATTCGCACCGCTTTGCGGGCGAGAACGCGACCGATGCCGACCGCATTGCCAAGCTGCTTTCGTTGATGGCAGATGTTCCGGACGAAAAGCGCGGTGCACATTTCGCCTGCGTGATGTGCCTGATCGCGCCGGACGGCAAACGCAGGTTTTTTGAAGGCAAGGCTGAGGGCGTGATTCTGCGGGCGCCGCAGGGTGAGAACGGCTTCGGCTATGATCCGGTATTCGGCTTCGGCACGGGCAGCTTTGCGGAGCTTTCCGCCGCCGAAAAGAATGCCGTTTCGCACCGGTATCATGCGCTCCGGCAGGTCGGTGCATTTTTCGATCAGCAGGACTGAAGGAGGAATCGTTATGCTGACAAGCAAACAGCGCGCACAGCTCCGCGGTATGGCATCCACGCTCGAAAGCATCCTGACCGTCGGCAAGGGCGGCATGAGCGAACAGCTCACCAAGCAGGCGGCAGACGCGCTGCTCAAGCGTGAGCTTATCAAGGGCAATGTGCTGGAGACCTGCGAATATTCGGCGCGTGAGGCAGCCGAGCTGATCGCAGAGCAGACCGGCGCAGAGGTCGTCTGCGCGATCGGCAACCGCTTTGTGCTGTATAAGCCGCACCCGAAAAAGCCGGTCATTGAACTGGTGGGGAAGAAGAAATGAAGCGGCAGACCGGTCTGTTCGGCGGCAGCTTCAATCCGATCCACAACGGGCATCTGCATCTGGTGCGCTCGGTGAAAAAGGCGCTGCATCTGGAAAGCGTCGTGCTGATGCCGACGGGCGAAGCGCCGCACAAAAGCTCTGCGGCCTATGCACCGGCGGCGGACCGGCTCGAAATGTGTCGGCTGGCAGCAAAAAAATCTCCGTGGCTGCACGTTTCCGATTATGAAATGCGCCGCAGCGGGAAAAGCTATACTGTCGAGACACTGCGCGGGCTCTGTGCGGCAGAGCCGGAGAATGCATGGACGCTGATGATCGGGAGCGATATGCTGCTGACATTTCATCAGTGGGTCGAGTGGCAGGAGATCCTGCGCATGGCGCGGCTCTGTGCCGTATCGCGTGAAAAGGGCGATCTGCCGGAGCTGGAGCAGGCCGCGGAGAAGCTGCGGCAGGCTGTGCCGGATGCGGATATCACCGTGCTGACCGTTCCCGCATTCCCAGTGTCTTCCACGCAGATCCGTGAAAATCTGCAAAAACACGCAGATTGCTCTTGCCTTTTGCCGGAAAATGTAGTACAATATATATATGAGAAAAAATTGTATTTGCAGGATGAGATCCGGATCTGAGGTGAGAGATTGAGCAAGGCAAGTCAGAATGAAGAGGTACGCAGCATCACGGTTTTGCTGAAGGCAAGACTCTCGAAAAAACGTTTTACGCATTCGGTCAATGTGGCACGGGCAGCGTTCGCGCTTGCCGAGCGCTGGGGCGCCGATCCGCAGAAGGCGTATCTTGCCGGACTGCTGCATGACTGCTGCAAGGAGCTGCCCTTCCCCGAACAGGAGGAGCTGATGCGCGGCGGGCCGTTTGTGGTCAGCGATGTGGAATGGCGCTGCAAACCGGTCTGGCACGGCATTGCGGCTGCATCGTTCATGCACGCGGAGCTTGGAATCTCGGATATGGAGATTCTCGGCGCGGCGCGCTGGCATACGGTCGGCAGGGCGAATATGTCGCGGCTGGAGGAGATCGTCTATATGGCGGATCTGATCTCCGCAGACCGCACCTACCGCGATGTGGACCGCTTCCGCAAAATGGCGCAGAATGATCTCGATAAAGCATTGCTCTGCGCATTTGAATATGCGGTCGAGAGCGTATTGAAGAAGGAAACGCCGCTGCCGGTCTCGACGGTAGAAGCCTATAACTTCTATCTCGCGAAGATCGCACGGCGATCGGAAGAAAAATCCGAAGGAAAACCGAAAACAGCGGAACGGCGGAAAAACACCTGATCGACGCATCATGAAGGAGTCCTGCCGGAATGTTGATCCCGCACCCGCAGAAGCGGAGAACTGTCAGGCGGCGCAGCATGAATCTGCGCGAATGGCTGGTGCTGCTCGCTGCCGTGACCGCAGCGCTGATGCTCTGCACGGTCATGATTTTGCATATGAAGCTGATACCGTCCGGCGCGGACGGCGGCTCTGCCCGCATCTCGCTGATCGAGCAGCTGCGCGGCTGGCAGCCGTTTCTGGAGTCGGAGGGCGCACTGGAATCCAAAAGCTACGAGATGGCACCCGTGACGGAGATTCCCGGCATCCGGGACGGCATGGTCGATGACGGCCTTGACCTCGATCAGATACAGGAGGGGCAGTTCTGCATCCTGTTTCTGGGACTGGACGAGTCGCGCTCGAATACCGATGTGATTCTGCTCGTGATGTTCGATCTGCGCGGCGGGGCGGTGCATATTTTGCAGATTCCGCGTGACACATTCGTGCCGGGCTTCACGGATTTCGAGGCCTGCAAGCTGAACAGCGTCTATGCGCGGGGCAATCCGAACCGGACGCCCGTGCAGCGGACGGCAGACTGTCTCGAATCGCTCTTTCGCGTGCCGATCGACCGCTATATCACGACAGGCTGTGCCGATATCGCGGAGATCGTCGATCTGCTCGGCGGCGTTCCGGTCACTATGCCCTATCCGATCACCTTTGAAGCGGACAAAATCATTCCGCAGGGAGAGCAGATTCTCACCGGCGCACAGGCCGAATGGCTGCTGCGCTTCCGGCATGATTACACCGAGGGCGACATCGGCAGAATGAAGGCGCAGCGGATCTTCATGGCCGCCGCGATGCGGAAGATCAGCGGCATGGGAAAGCTCCGGCTGATGCAGGTGATCCGCAGCATCACGGAGCAGAAGCTGATCGGCTCTGACCTGACCGTTGACGAGATCGCAAAGCTCGGCGACTTCGCATCGTCGCGCAGCGCGGAGCAGTTCACGGTGCATCTGCTGCCCGGAGAGGGCTACAGTTATCAGCCGCCGGTCACGCACGGTATCACATCCTATTCCGTCTGGATGATGCACAAGCAGCCGGTCACCGACCTGCTGAATCAGTATTTCCGGCCGTATTTCGAGCCGGAAGCAGACCTGCCGCTCGCGGATCTGCTGACGCCCGCGGAATATCAGTATACAGGCTACGACAGTGACAGCACAGATTTTCAAAAGCTCGAAAACGGCGAAACATTCATGGGTAATTAGGAGGATGTCAATGAATACAAAGGAAAAGCTCGAAAAGATCGTGAAGATCCTCGACAGCAAAAAGGCGGAGAATATTCAGGTTATCGGCATTACGAACCTGACGATCATCGCGGATTATTTTGTCATCGCGACCGGTACCAGCACGACACAGGTCAAGTCGCTGGCGGACGAGGTCGATTTCCAGCTCGGACAGCTCGGCATTGAGGCACGCGGCATTGAGGGCGTGCGCGCCGCAAACTGGATCGTTCTGGATTACAACGATATTGTCGTTCATGTTTTCTACCGCGATACCCGCGCAGAATATCAGCTTGAACGGCTCTGGGCGGACGGTGAGCAGGTCGATATCTCGGATCTGCTGATCGACGAAAGCAGTGCCGCACAATGAATTTACAGCTCAACAACGGGCAGAAGCTCAGCATCGGCGTGGCGGTGTATATCGTCATCAAGCAGATCGTCAACAGCATCATCGGCGGCTTCAGCGGGATGAATCTAGTGATCCTGCTGGCCGGCATTGCCGCGGGTGTCTGCTTCCATCAGGGTGTGAAAAAAAGCAATATCGTTGTCGCTGTACTGATGATGCTGGTCGCCTGTGCCTATCTCCCCGGCAATATCAGAAATTTTAATCTGCTCTATCTTTTAGAGGGCGTGATCGACATTCTGGGTGCGCTGCTGCTTGCATTTCACCCCGATATCCGCACGCACTGCAAAATGTCAAAATAATGCTCAGAAAGTGAGGATTTAACAACTATGCAGGAATACAATGTTTCCGCGGTCGAACAGAAATGGCAGGATTACTGGGATGCTCACGGCACCTTCCGTGCAGAGAACGGCAGCAGCAAGCCGAAGTTCTATGCGCTGGTCGAATTCCCGTATCCGTCCGGCCACGGTATGCACGTCGGCCATATCAAGGCGTACTCCGGTCTGGAGGTCGTCAGCCGCAAGCGCCGCTTGCAGGGCTACAATGTCCTTTTCCCGATCGGCTTCGATGCTTACGGCCTGCCGACCGAGAATACCGCGATCAAGACCGGTGTGCATCCGCGTCAGGTCACGGACGAGAACATCAAAAAGTTTACCGGTCAGCTCAAGCGCGTCGGCTTTTCGTTCGACTGGTCGCGTGTGGTCGATACGACCGATGAGGGCTACTACAAGTGGACGCAGTGGATCTTCCTGAAAATGTTCGAGCACGGACTTGTCTTCCGCGACAAGACCAGCGTCAACTACTGCCCGTCCTGCAAGGTCGTTCTGTCGAATGAGGATTCGCAGGGCGGCAAGTGCGATGTCTGCCACAGCGAGATCGTCCAGAAGACGAAAGAGGTCTGGTATCTGCGCATCACGCAGTATGCAGACAAGCTGCTGGAGGGACTGGAGACCGTCGATTATCTGCCGAATATCAAGCTCCAGCAGGAGAACTGGATCGGAAAATCGACCGGTGCATTCGTCAATTTCCAGATCAGCGGGCTGGATGAGAAGCTGCGCATTTACACGACGCGTCCGGATACGCTTTACGGCGTGACCTTCATGG
>DGSY01000167.1 GCA_002394125.1 Ruminococcus sp. UBA4350 | reverse complement strand
GTGCTGTTTCATCTGCTGCGCGGCAGCGGACTGCGCGGACTGCGCGGGATCCTGCCGGTCAGCGGAAGGCTCCGGCGGCCGCTGCTCGATGCGGAAAGGGCGGACATCCTCGGATTTCTCCGCGCCCGCGGACAGCGCTATGTGGACGACAGCACGAATTTCACCGATGAAAGCAGCCGGAACCGTCTCCGGCAGGAGATCATGCCGCTGCTGCTGCGTGAAAATCCCGCTGCCGTACAGCATATCGCACGGACGGCGATGCTGCTCGCGGAGGATGAAGCCCTGCTCTCGGAGCAGGCGGCGGCTGCACTGCAAAGCGGTCGCGATCCGGTGACGGGCGGCGTTTCCGGTCTTGCGGCATACCCGAAGCCGATCCGGATGCGCGTCTATATGCAAATGCTCGAAGATACGCCGAAATCCGTGCATATTGATCCGGCATATCCGCAGCTGCTCGCAGTCGACCGGATCCTGCTTGCCGGCAGCGGCACACAGCTGCTCTCCGGCGATGTTTACGCACGCGCCGAACGGGGCATTCTGTATATGCAGGAGGAGCGCGCACTGACACCTCAGCTCCCGATGCAGACCGGCATCAACCGGATGTTCCCCGGCAGAAGCTGCACCGCTGTGCTGACCGGTGCAGGGGCAGTATCACAGAACATTCACAGAGCAGACACAAAAGCAACTTTGGATTTTGATAAAATAATAGGGAAACCCTGTTTCCGGCTGCGCAGTCCGGCGGACAGGATCACGCTTCCGGCACGGGAGCACAGCACGCTGCTGAAAAAATGCGTACAGGCTGCCGTACCGAAGCCGCTCCGCCCGACGCTCTATGCGCTCTATGACGATCTCGGCTGCATCTGGTGCGAGCAGGTCGGCATTGCGGCACGCGTGAAGCCGGACGGTTCCACAAGGCGCTATCTGACACTTCATGTCAGTGCAGAAATAACAAACAAAAAGGAGTGAATGACACTTGGGCAAAAACCGAGGCTTACTGACCTATGTCATCATCGCGCTGATCTTCATTGTCGCGATCTGGCTGCTGATGCCCCAGCTGGCATCCAGCAAGCATACGCTGCAATATTCCGATGTCATGGCGTACTTCGACGAGTACAAGGTGACGGAATATACGCTGGATCTCGGCTCCGGTGAGCTGAAATACAAGCTCAGCGGCGAGGAGAAGGAGCATACCTACGAGGTTCCGAATGTTGCGCTGTTCCTTCAGGATACGGAAAAATACCGGAAGGAATACAACGAGAAGAATCCGAAGGCGCAGCTCACGCAGGACTATTTCAAGGTCACGGATAATTCGTGGCTGCTGACGGTCGTGCCGACGGCGGTGCTGATGATCATGGCGATCGTGCTGTTCGTGGTCATGTTCCGGCAGGCAAACGGCGGCGGGAAGATCAATTCCTTCGGCAAGGCAAATATCAAGGCCGCGACCGGCTCCGCGAAAAAGGCAACCTTTGCGGATGTCGCCGGTGCGGACGAGGAAAAGGCTGAAATGGCCGAGCTTGTCGATTTCCTCAAAAATCCGAAGAAGTTCGAGGATATCGGCGCAAGAATCCCGCGCGGCGTGCTGCTGCTCGGCCCTCCCGGAACCGGTAAGACGCTGCTGGCAAGAGCCGTTGCGGGCGAAGCGGGCGTTCCGTTCTTCCCGATCTCCGGCTCGGACTTCGTGGAAATGTTCGTCGGTGTCGGCGCGAGCCGTGTGCGTGACCTGTTTGAGCAGGCGAAAAAGCACGCGCCTTCGATCGTTTTCATTGATGAGATCGACGCGGTCGGCCGTCACAGAGGCTCCGGTCTCGGCGGCGGTCACGATGAGCGCGAGCAGACACTGAACCAGCTCCTTGTCGAGATGGACGGCTTCGAGGAAAACGAAAGTGTCATCGTCATTGCGGCAACGAACCGCCGCGATATTCTGGATCCGGCGCTGCTGCGTCCGGGCAGATTCGACCGTCAGATCACGGTCAATTACCCCGATGTCAAGGGCAGAGAGGAGATTCTCAAGGTTCACAAGGGCAAAAAGCCGATCGGCCCCGATGTCGATTTCCACGATCTTGCGAAGGATACGCAGGGCTTCACCGGTGCAGACCTCGAAAATCTGCTGAATGAGGCCGCGATCCTTGCGGCGCGTGCGAACCGTCAGGCGATCACCGCAGCGGATATCGACGAGGCGACCATGAAGGTCATCGCCGGTCCGGAGAAGCGCTCGCATATCCCGACTGCGAGTGACAAGAAGATCACGGCGTATCATGAGGCCGGTCACGCAGTCGCGGCGTATCATCTGCCGACGCAGGACCGCGTTCAGCAGGTCAGCGTCATCTCCCGCGGCATGGCTGCCGGTATGACATGGACGCGTCCGGATACCGAGGATAACCACATGAGCCGCACGAAGCTGCTCGAAAATATCGTCATGCTGATGGGCGGCAGAGCCGGTGAAGCGACCGCGCTCGACGACATCTGCACGGGTGCATCGAATGACATTGAGCGTGCAACAAAGCTCGCGAAGAATATGGTCACGCGCTGGGGACTTTCCGAGGAGCTCGGCCCTGTTGCCTACGGCTCGGACAATGACGAGGTGTTCCTCGGCAGAGACTACGGCCATGTGCGGGATTATTCTGACGAGGTCGCGGCGCGGATCGACGCAGAGGTGCGGAAGCTGGTCGAGGAGGGCTATGAGCGTGCGCTTGCGATCCTCAGTGAGAACCGCGGACAGCTCGAAAGCCTTGCACAGTTCCTGCTGGAATATGAGAAGGTCAATGAGCAGGAATTCCTTCAGATCATGAAGGGTGAGCTGACGGTCGAGAGCCGCCGTGCCGAGGAGGAAGCGAAGCGCAGAAAGACAGCGGCTTCCGCGATCGACATTCCGGTCGATGACAGCGCGGACGACAATGCCGGGGCAGTGCAGGAAGACTGATACAGGCGAAATACACAGAGGGAAGTACCCGTGCGGTGCTTCCCTCTTTTGTCGGCAGTGCCGGCCGCCAATTTGCTAAAGGCACGGTCGCGCCCACATACCCAATCATACAGGGTAAGCGCCAACCACTCCTAGCTTACCTCATAAAGAAACGAGCCGAGAAACAACCTCGGCTCTAAGTGTATCA
>DGSY01000113.1 GCA_002394125.1 Ruminococcus sp. UBA4350 | reverse complement strand
GAAAAAGTAAAGTACTATAAAAGACTGCATACACGCGAAAGAGATTCTTTCCTTTTGTTGTTGCTGTTCATTCAACAGTGCAAGGATGCAAAAAACTTTGTCTTTGCATTCTTGCATCCTTGACCGCTGCTTTTCCCTCCTTAAACCTACCGATATATTACCCAATATCAGTATTGCACGCCCGTTTCCGGCCGGACAATACAGACTTGGGCGCTCCGCTGCAACCTTGGGCGTTTCCCAAACCCTTGACATATACCGCATAAACAGAAGCAGCCGCCGATGCTTTTGCACTCCGGCGGCTGTTCTCATTTATTAGTCACGAAGAAGCATTGATTCATTTGAGCTTTGCGATTTTGCGGAGAATTGCGGTCACATCGTCAACCGTCATTATTTCGTCGGCGTTTGAATCTGCGTTAAATGCGCCGCGATAAGAAAGTGTGCTGTCAGCCTGTTCGCAGATAAACTTCGCAAGAAGAACAGCGTCAGAGAGTTCGACCGCACCGCTGAGATCCGCATCTCCGGCAAGTGGCGAAGATGCAAAATAAGGATAGCGGTTAAGTGTCTCCGCATCGCCGCACGGAATACCGACTCTTGCGTTGAAATCGTTTTCTCCGGCATAGTAAACGCCGTATGCGGGAATGCACCAGTGCAGCGTACTGCTGTCGAAATAAAACTGGCTTTTATCTGTCTGCGCAGAATAGTTGCAGTCCCATGTGCGGATGCGGCGGTCATAGGTCACGCCGTCCCATTCCCATTCACCGCATTCGATGCAGTATCCGACAACTGCATGGCCGCTCCCGCTGCCGACGCGCTGAAAAGACAGAACAAACGGATCACCGCCGTTCTGATACTGTTCTGCATACTGCACAGCCAGCACAAGATTTTGCAGCTGCGGCACAGGCATTGTCTGCGACGCATCGAGCGACTGTATCATGTGATAATAATTGATGATTGAAACCGCCTGTTCCGTCGGCTTGACATCATGCAGCGTTTCCGCATCCGGATCGAGATCCTGCGGCGAGAGCAGTCCGGCATGAACCAGAACGGTCACCGCTGAAAGCCCGAAGCAGGAGCCGCCCCATTGCTTTGCTGCATCCTCTGCGATTTTTTCAGGACGCTGCGATGCATCCAGCAGCTCCGCCATTGCCCATGCGGACATCTGATATCCGTCTCCGAATAAGCCGGGATTGTTGCCGAATGAAAGCGTTTCCGATGCATAATCCGGCTCACGCATTGCCGGCAGCTTTTCCTCCTGCAACGGCACAAACGGAAAACCGTTCTGTACGCTGAATGCATGGGCGGCGGTATAATAATTCGCATGAATTTCCGGCGATGCGCCGCCTGTGACCGCATCCGCTGCAATGCTTGTGACGGAATCCGGAATTGTCATAGATTCGAGCGCATAACAAAAATTGAATGCGCCGCTTTCGACCGTGCGGCAGCCGTCGTTGATGACAACGGAATGTAACGGATGCGGATCGTTGAAGCGGTGCGGAAATGCGTTTGTCAGCACCGCCGTCACCGACTCCGGCAGTATAACATTTTCATCTGTTCCGTTGTACTGATAAAGCTGTCCGCCGCATACGGTCACAAAATCGCCCTGCTGTGATACCCAGCTCTCCGGCAGTGCATTCACGCCGAATCTGACTGTGCTTTCCGGAAGACGGATTTCTGTCAGCAGCGGACAGTCATAGAAGCATTTGCTGCCGATGTCCGCAACCGAATCCGGAATATATACAGATTCCAGTTTTGGGCATTGCTGAAAGCAGCCCTCCGGTAATGCGGTTATCCCTGCCGGAAGTGAAACCGTATGCAGACCGCATGAGGCGAACGTGCCGTTTCCGAGCAGGCTGACGCTTTCCGGAATCTCAAAGGCCTCCAGCGCCGTGCAGCCGTTCAGCAGTCCGTCCGGCAGCGCATGAATACCTTCCGGCAGATGCACATTCGTCAGATGTGTGCAGCCGCTCAGACAGCCTGCGCCGATTTCAATATCGTTGTCCGGAAAAATGCATTCCTCCAAAGCGGAATCCGAAAAGCAATTCTTTCCGAGCCTTTTGATGTGCGCCGGAATCTGCACCGATTTGATGTTTGTACCGGCATAGCAGCGTGCCGGAAGATCATCCATATCCGGCGGGAAATATGCTTCTGTCAGGCCGGAATTGCTGAATGCGCCGTCGCCCAGATATGTAATGCTCTCCGGCATTTGCAGCGCAGTCAGAAGCGGCTTATTGGACAGCGCATTTTCACCGATTGCCGTCAGTGTGTCCGGCAGTGCGATTTCGTCAACATTGTTCAGCAGTGAAAAAATATTCCGCCCCAGAGATGTAATGCCGTCGCTGACTGCGATTTTCCGGACAGAGCCGTATTCATCTTTATTCAGCATCCATGTCGCAGTACCCTCTGCATAATCCCTTGTTGCACCGCTGCCGGTCAGTGTCAGAACACCGTCCTCGATTTCCCATGTGATGTTTTCTCCGCAGGTGCCGGAATATTCTGCTTTTGATGCTTCTGCAAATTGCAGCGGCATTGCGGATAATGTCAGAATACCCGCTGTTAAAATTGACATCATCTTCATAAGGCTCTGCCTCCTGAATGAAGCATCCGTTCAGCTTCATGATTACCAGAAATCATAGCTGCTGTTTGTCGGATTTGCCAGATGATTTACGACCGCTTTTGCATCTGCAATATCGACTGCACCGTCACAATTCACATCACCGGCAGCAAGCATAAGGGAAGTAGTCCCGGCAGGAATTTGTCCCGCAGTATTATGACAGATATCATAGTTCAGTATCCATTTTGCATCTGCGGAAGAAATAAAACCGTCGCCGTCGATATCGCCTGCACCGATTATCCCATATTCAAAACAGGAATCAATCTGCGAATCGTATAATGCGGAAGGATTTGTAACAACCGGTCTCGAAACACTTATCACATCAGTATAATGGAGCGCAGTTCCGGAATAAGTGTATTTTCCCCGGAACAGGTTGGTATTGAGGGTATTCATCAGATTGGAATAGCCGCCCGTTCCGAATGATGTGCGAAAAATGCCTGCTGATGCGTCATAATCGGCAGAACTTAATGCGGAAGAAGGACCGTTGACATATCCATTGTAAGAAACAGAGGAATAATTATAATTAACGCTTGTCTGCATCGTTCCGCCGTCTGAGGGTAAGAGCTCAGCAACATTGAATCCTTTTTTCATATTTACATATGCAAAGAACTTGATTGGCCTGACCGGTTCAGAATCTCTCAGTGCAGTTATCATTTCATCGGAGAAACCGAATTCGGTCATTTTGTCATGATAATCAATGATTGCATCTATATTCATATCGCCCATTTCATAGACGGGCGCAGGCGGCTCTGTCGCGGTTGTTTCGGTCTGCGTTTCCGCGGCGGCTGTATCGGTGAGCGGCAGGGTTTCGGTCTGCATCGCAGTCATGGCAGCGGCTGGTTCCGTGACCGCATCCGTTTCCGTGACGGAAACGGGCTCTGTCCGGTCTACCGCAGTGACGGTCACTGTCTGCTGTACCGAATGCGTTTCTGTGATTGCTGTCAGCACCGCCCTCTCTCCGGTACTGACGGCAGTTGTCACGGAGGAAACGCTTTCCTGTACGGATATCGGAATTTCGGACTGCGTACCGACGATCTCATTTCCCATTGAGAACCGGATCATCAGCCCGAATCCCGCAATGCAGGCCGCCGTGCAGCCCGCGGTCAGAAGATAGGGCAGCAGCGTGATGCCGTATTCCTTGCGCGGGGGATTGCCCTCTGTGCGCAGACTGCGCTGTTCCGGCGCAGGTGCGGTGCTTTTCAGTCGGATCGCTGTCGGCGCTTCGGAATCTTCTTCTGTATGGCAGATGAAGTCCTGCGTGTCAATCAGGTCTTCCGGAACATCATGCAGCGCTTTCATCATCTCAAGCGGTGTCAAAGCAATCCCTCCTTTCTCAGATACTCTTTCAGCTTGTTTCGCAGACGCATCAGCTGCATTTTGACTGCATCTGTACTCATTTGATTGGCATTCGCGATCTCCTGCACCGATTCCGACCAGTAATAGCGCTGCATAAAAATACGCCTGTGAGCGGACGGCAGCGACCGCAGCCACTTTGTGATATAATTTGTAAGCTCCCGATGCTCGACCTGCTGTTCGACGCATTCTCCGGAGGGGAGAAGCTCTGCCAGCTCGTCCAGTGCGCTTTCAAACTGCGTGCCGCCGCGCTTCTGACGGCGGGCGCTCTCATATTTGTCGATTGCCCTTCTGCTGACGAGCGATACAAGATATGCAGGCAGCTTCTCAGGAATCATCGGCGGGATCGTATTCCAGACGGTCATCAGCATATCACTCAAGCATTCCTCTGCATCCTCGCGGCTGCCGGTGATGCGATATGCGATCTGCAAACACATTGTTCCGTATTGTTCTCTGATGATTCTGATTGCCTGCTCATCCCGTTTTTGCAGCAGTGCTATGATCCGGCTGTCATCCTGCATCGCATCACCCCCTCTGACCAATACGTCGGCAATCATCTCTTACGGTAACTATTATAGCATAATTTTTCCTGATTTTGTATATCTGCACGAAATTAAATGAACTTTTATGTGCAGAATCACCGCCACATCTGTGACGACATATCGAGAGAAGCCGGTACCGGAATGACACTCTGCACAGGTCTATCCTTGTAATGCAGCAGCGTCTCCCAATATGATGCGGGAAACGCTGCTTTTGTTTTATCAGGATTCGTGGTATAATCAAAAAAACTGTAACGCGGCGGGGTGTTTTCCTGTCTTTTAGGGTGAACGGAAAGAGGGGGTGAGACGATGGAAGACAAAGCGATCCTCAGACTGTTTCAGGAACGGGATGAAAGCGCGATCACGCGGGCGGACCAGAAATACGGAAAAGGCTGCCGGATGATCGTGCGCAGCATACTCAGCGATCCGCAGGATGTCGAAGAAACGCTCAATGAAATGTGGCTTCGCGTCTGGAATGCGATTCCACCGGCTCACCCGGAGAATCTGTTCGCTTTTCTCTCTGCGGCGGCGCGGAACTGTGCGCTCAACCGTGCGGAAGCCATGCGGAGCATGAAGCGCGGCAGCGGTGAACAGCCGACGGCACTGGAGGAGCTTTCCGAATGCATCGGTTCCGGAGAATCGGTCGAGGAAACGGTCGATGCGCGGCTCCTGACGGAAGCAGTCGAGCGCTTTCTGGATGCGCTCCCCGCAGAAAAACGGATGCTGTTTGTAGAGCGCTATACAAATCTGCGTCCGGTTGCGGAGATCGCCGAGGAATTCGGCTTCAGCGAGAGCAAGGTCAAGGTCACGCTGCTGCGCACGCGAAATCAACTGAAAACCTATCTGGAGAAGGAGGGATTCCTATGACCGACAAACAGCTGCTTGACGCATTGCAGAATGTGGACGGCAAATTCACGGAGGAAGTCGAACAGTATTTGTCAACGCGGAAAATCAGACCCCGCGCGGCGAAGCTGTTTCTTCCGGCGGCGGCCGCCGCAGCCTGCCTCGGTGCGGTGCTGTTTGCTGCGGTGCCGCGGAATCACGATCAGGTGAATATTGCGGACAGCGACATCACCCCGCAGCTGATGCAGGATCAAAGCGCTGCGGAAACCGAACCGCCCGTGACGGATATGCCGGCGGCCGTTTCGGAGATCACGCAGACGGCGGTGCAGACGGCTGAACCGGCGGTCACGGCAGCCTCCGCCCTGACAAAAGCACAGGTCACAACGGTCAGAACTGCGGAGGAAACAAAGCCGCAGCCGGTCAGCAAAGCGAAACCGAATGTCCCTGCTGCCGCGGAAAAGCCGGCAGAAGCGGACACGGAAGCCGCCGTTCCGGAGTCTCCCGCCGAAACGACTGTCACGGAAGCGCTGCCCGAAACGACCGCACCGGAGCCGCCTGCGCCCGTCTATGAAATGGGCGATGTGGATATGGACGGACAGATCACCTTTGTCGATGCGGCGCTGGTGGATTTGGATACCGTTTATCAAATGCAGCACGCATTTCCATCGGACGGCAAATGGGTTGCGACACTTTGGGATCATGCGCCGCTGACACCGGAGCAGCGCCAGCTGGAGGATGTGAACGGAAACGGCAATATATTCCTTACAGAAGATGATATCAAATCGGAATTTTCTCGGAAAAAAGGCAGTGACAATCGAATCATTTATTATGTCGCACTGTACCGGAACTGGTGCAATATGGATGTGACAACAGAGCAGTATGCAAATGATCCGGATTATTATGATGCGCTGGCAGATGAATACTATAAATGGATCCATTCGGATGAAAGTTGTCCGGAAGAAGTTCGTCAGGAGTGGAATCGTTCGCTGATTGATGCCGAACAGTTATATGAAAAGATAAAGTCCGGAGGTATCGGCTTTAATTGGCGGGATGATGTGGAAGTGCCGCCGGGCACTATAATACACGATTATGAAACTGCTGAGGAATTTTACGAATACCGTAAGTTCTCGATGACAGTTGAGGAGTTTTATGAAGCAGCGGAGGTGATGAAAGAGAAGTATTTTACAAACGGGTGGAGGTCATCGGAATGATGACCGGGAAGAATCCTTTACCGTTGATTGATAAGAAATGAAAGGGGTATCATTATGAAAAAGAACATTTTTACCAGAATGACGGCCGTTCTGCTGACCGTCGCGGCAGCAGCTGCGCAGTGCGCATATGTCTGCGGCGCTTCTGCGCTGACAAAAGAAGAGCTGTGTGAAAAGTACGCAGTCAAGACTGAGATCGTGCGGGCTCATTGGCTCCAAGAATACGGCACAGAGCTGGAGGATCCGTTTGAGTATCTCAAACCATCCAAGACTGTCAAGATTGATGCGTCCGGCATGGGCGATGACGGCGTATTTTACGGCGAGGAGTATGCCAACAGGGCATACCTCAAGAAAACGCCGTACATCTATCAAGAATGGGGCAATTCTAACCATAGACTCTATTTCGGTGACTGCTCCTATTCGGACGGCTTCTATTATCTCGAAAAGCCGGACGGAACCGCAATGATCCTCGGTGCGGACTATGATTATATGAACGAGCAGAAGACGGAAACGCTGATCATTCCGGAAACGATCGGAGGTCTGACCGTCACGGAGATCGGGGAGAATGCTTTTGATTACTTTGTCAAACACGTCCGCACTGTGAAAGAGATCGTCGTGCCTTCGACCGTAACAAAGATACGAAATGCTGCGTTTTTCTGGGCATTGGGCGAGGGCTGCAAGATCAATCTCCCGGAGAACATCGAGTATCTCGGAGAGTTTTCCTACGCATATACGAGGAACGCGCTCGGAGATGTCGTTGTATTGCCGGAAACACTGGAATACTGCCACGGCAGTGCATTCATGGACGATATCATTCAGGAAATGATTCTTCCGGAATCCTGTGTTTTCAATGAATTTGGATGCATCACCTATAATGTTGACGGAACCTATGACGGAAAAAGAACCGTGTGGTTCCCGAACTGCGTGACAGCTGATGACGCATATTTCAATCAGGAGAACCTCGAAGGCATTCGCGCCGCGCGTTATGACGATGAGTCAGAGCATCCGGAGCTGGTTTACCGTCCGTTCGGCAACGGCGATTCCAACTGCAGCGGAACGACAGATGTTTCGGATTCCGTGCTGCTTGCCCGCTACTGCTCCGAGGATCAGGAGGCCGTTCTGACCGCAGAGGGCAAAACGAACTCCGATACAACCGGCGACGGTGCGCTTACAATGGACGATGTCACCGAGACCCTGAAAATCGTTGCAAAGCTGAAATAACATCATTCTATCAGATTATTCCTTCATTCATTCCGTGAAAGCCCGCCCCCGATGCTTCGGCACCGGGGGCGCTGGCAAACCACAAAAACAGGAGGTATTCATATGAAAAAGAAGCTGTTTGCCGCGCTTGCCGCAGCTTTGATGCTCGGCAGCACAATGGCTGCGCCCGTCTCTGCGGCAGAGATACTGCTATATTAGCGCCGCCCGTTCGCCGGACTTTTTCGATAGGCTGACCGCGCTGACTTGTATTCTGTCAGCGCGGTTTTTGTGGGAACTGTTTAGAGTGGATGTAGAATAGTTATTTTTGTTTGAAATCATTGTACTTGCGCAGATTTCCGCATGATAGTGAGGGGTAGTGTATGTAACTCGTGGGAACTTGTTATGGGAACCTGCTTGGGAACTTGGCCTGAAAAATGCTGCAAAATACAGAAAAATCTTTCTGAATACGGAATATTTTTTCAGCAGCTGCTATGATAAAAGGTACATAGCTGCTTGATATTTACGCATTTATGTGATTTTTAGTTTTAGGGCCGACGAGGGGCGCCGCCCCTCGACCCCGCAAGCTTTTTGAAAATAGCTTGACCCAAACTTTATATTTGGGTTTCTCGACAGCCGGAACCCTCCGGTTACCGGAGGGCATTTGCCATAGCATACTGCTTTTCTCAAGGCATACACCATAGCCCTTGCTATCAGTATACACCATTTTCCCGAAAAAGTAAAGTACTATAATAAGATGATTACAACCGCAGCCGGTGTGAATTCCGTTTTAGAGTTGTCTTAAAATGGGAACGCCGGTTAGCTCAATCTACTTCTGTAATGTCCTTTGCTTTACGATTCTCTTTCCTGTTCACTCAGTAATGGATCAACACGCAAACAGCCGCCGATGTGCATTGAACACACCGGCGGCTGTTCTCTTTTATTTGTCATGAAAAATCTGCGGATCAACCGGGCTTTGTCTTTTGGGGAGAACACAGTATTGTCTCTTTACATATTGCAGCATGAACAAATATCTGGTATAATATCTGTACACACTTCACAAATTTCATTTGCAGACATACTTTTTTCAGATTTCACTTTGCGTTTTTCCAAAAAAACGGTACTAATAAGTGAAAGGGCAGGGAACAGCCCTTGAGAGGAGGAATCCCCATGGATAACGGTGAAAGCAGCTACCGCCGTTTCCTTGCGGGCGACGATGAGGGACTGCTTGAGATCATCTGCTCCTATCGGGCAGGACTGATCTTGTATTTGAACAGCTTTGTGCAGAATATTCATACTGCTGAGGAACTGACGGAGGATACATTCGCGGAGCTTGCGGTCAGGTGTCCGAAATTCTCAGGAAAAAGCGCTTTCAAGACATGGCTCTTTGCGATCGGGCGTAATATCACTGCAAAGTACATCCGAAGGCACGCAAAGCTCAGCGTCGTCCCGCTGGAATCACAGGAATTTCTTGCCGACGAGGAAAATATCGAAAGAAATTATATCAAAGATGAGCAGAAACGCATGGTGCATCAGGCATTGCACCGATTGAATCCTGCATACCGGCAGGTGCTGTATCTGATTTACTTTGAGGAGTTCTCCAATGCGGAAGCTGCCCTGATTATGAAGAAATCAAAAAGGCAGATCGAAACCTTGCTGTATCATGCAAAGAAAGCATTGAGAAACGAACTGGAAAGGAGCGGCTTTGACTATGAAGAATGACGAGCAGATGTATCAAAGCGTACTTTCCAGACGAGATGCATATCGGGAACGCAGGAATAAACGCATCCGCACGATTCGGCGTACTGTTCCCGTATTTGCCTGCTTCTGCTTTGCAGTGGTTTTAGGGCTTGGATACTGGAAGCAGCGCTCCGCCCTGCCGGATATTCCGGTTCAGCCTGAAACAACGAAAACCGCCGTGACAGGAACAGAACCCGCACAGACATCATCCGTCCTGACAGATGATACAAAACCGGTTCCCGCTGTCCCGCCGTCCGGAACGACCGCCGCAGAACAAACCGCGGAAACAAACATACCGCGCTATACGCAAACGGTCACTGCGCCGGCAGACAAGGCTGACGGCGAAACCGAAGCGCAGAAGCCGGAAACACAGGCGCCCGTCACAGTTCCGCCGGTCATATCGACGGTGCATGATACGGAACCGCCGGTTATCACTACGGCGGAAGCGTCGCAAACAACTGATACAGAACCAATTCCGCCGGAGGAGCCGATCGGTGTTGACGCACAGCCGATCCCGTTTGCAGACATCCATGCTGCGGCAGAGGCGGTCAATTCCGGAGATGTTTCCGCTTATACCGGCGAGGAGCGGCACGCGTACCGCGGGATGTTTCAGAGGATGAAAAAGGACGGTTTTCTGTATCAGGTGACTGAGACGGATGCTGTCACATTGCGGGATGATCTTCCTGTTTATCTGTTCCCCGAAACACTTCATGAGGATGCCGGCATCGGATATTATGTCACCTACAGGGAAAAGAACTATCACATCACATTCTGCTATGCGGATGACATCACCGCAGCCCGGACAGACGGGATCGCTGACTATCTGCAAAAGCGCATGGGACGCAGATGTGATAAGGAGATCAATGTGTCAGATTCCAATGTGAGCCTGTTCTTTGCCGATAACGGGCAGACCTATGCAGGCGCTTTGATTGATAACGATCATTATTATACAGTGAATACTGCCGCATCTGAGGACGAAATGATTGAATTCTTAGAATCGTTTCGTTATGATCGGTTTTCTCTGACCTGAATCGTATCATTGAGACTGACGGAAAACAAGCTGAATCGCACCGGATCCCCTTCCCGGCAGCAGAGCAGATTGTTTTCCGGAGCTGTCCGTCAATATGAACAGAAAAAAAGGAGTTGACAGAATACCTGAACGGATTTCAAATACCGCTTTTATCAGCGAGAACGAGGTGATATTATGAAAAAGAAAATGATTGCAATGCTGCTTGCGGCTGCCTGTATCGGCACAGGCACACTGAACTGTGCAGCAGTGAATGCAGCAGAACAGGATACAGCTTTTATCATGGGCGATGTCAACGGTGACGGCGCCTTTGGCGTGTCCGATGCGGTGCTGCTTCAAAAGTGGCTGTCAGCCGTTCCCGATACGCATCTTGCCGACTGGAGGGCTGCGGATTTCTGTGCGGACAATCAGCTGAATGTCTGTGATCTGACGCTGATGAAGCGGGCGCTGCTTGAGGACATACAGGATCCGGTTGAACCCCCTGCCGATCATATTGCGCCGCTTGGGTTTCAGACCGCGGATGATGCCATAAAGGAAATCATCCAAAGCGACCTCAGCATAATAAAAGGCTATGGACAGATGTTTGAGCGGTTCCGGAATGACGGATTTATCTATCAGGTAACAGAGAATGAATGGATCCGGACAAATGAGGATCGCGGAACAACACTCTTCCCGTATGCACGATACGAAGATATCGGCGTTGGCTGCTATGTGACATTTCAGGGCAACAATTATCATATCATGTTCTATTCTGCCGATGCAGATGTACTGGCTGAAACTGACGGCATCGCCGCATACCTCAAGAAGCGTATGGGACGCAGTTCTGACAAGGAGATTGCTGTCAATGATCAGAATGTGAGCCTGCTATTCCACGAAAACGGTCAGTGCTATGCGAATGCCTTTGTGGACGAGAATCACTATTTCGATGTGATCGGTGCTGTATCCGAGGAAGAAATGACAGACTTCCTGAATGCCTTTGCATACGAAAAGACTGTATTCTGAACCGGTCTGAACTGCAAGATATTGACATCGGCCTCTGAGCGCGTTACTCAGAGGCCGATGTTTTTGTATGGATTGCTTTGCAGGGGTTTTTTGTCCGTCTTTGTCCCATAGTGCCTTGACTGCATTGTTCAAATCTGATAAAATCAAAACAGCTGTCACAGCACATTGCACAAACTTCATTTCTCATCTAATAAAAGCGCGTAGTTTTCTACATTTTGTTGTCTAATAAGTGAAAGCACATGAAAGGGCTTTCAGAAAGGAGTTTGTCGATGGATAACGGTGCAAGTAGCTACCGCCGTTTCCGTGACAATGGTGACATATCCGGTTTCGATGAGATCGTAATGGATTACAGCGACGGTCTGATGCTATACCTGACAAGCATCGTCGGAAACATCTGGACAGCGGAGGAGCTGACTGAGGAAACTTTCTTTTTGCTCGGCACAAAGAAGCCGAAGTTCAAAGAAAAGTGTTCCTTTAAGACATGGCTTTACACGATCGGCAGAAATATTGCATTCAATTACCTGAAAAAGAACGCAAAGCAGCCTACTGTTCCGATAGAGAATGCTCCTGAGCTTATCAGTGATGAGGCAGCAGTTGAGGATGCATATATCAAAAAGGAACAGCAAATTGCGGTTCACAGGGCTATGCGAAAACTGAAACCTGAATATCAGCAAGTGTTATGGCTCATATACTTTGAGGGATTGAGCAATAAAGAAGCTGCTAAAGTCATGAAGAAAAGTGTCCGCAGTACAGAATCCATTTTATATCGGGCTAAGAAGTCACTGAGATCACAGCTTGAAATGGAGGACATTGATTATGAAAAAGCATGAAGAAATGATCATGGATTTACACCGTCGGATGGACGAATATGAATCCGAAAGAAGAATGAAGCGTGCGAAGATGGCGAAGGTCGCTGCATCGGTTACACCTGTTTGTGCGGCAGCAGTTGTCGGCGTTGGGTTGTGGAAAGGCGGAGTATTGACTTCTAACCATGACCAGCTTATCAGCAGTACCGTAGAATCAACGGCATCTGATGTGACCCTGTCTGCTGACAAGCATTCAGATAACAACAAGAATAACACTGTTAGGAACGCTGAACCTGCAACAGAGCGACAGACAGAACCAGAAACGGCAGATACTACTATTCCTCGTACTACTGAGAACGGCGAGAATGTGATCGAGGACAGCGGAGCA
>DGSY01000151.1 GCA_002394125.1 Ruminococcus sp. UBA4350 | reverse complement strand
AGCTCATCCGTATCAAACTTTGTGACCGCTGCCGGATTTTCCGTGCTGGTGCCGTCTTCACCGTAGAGATAGAAATCTGTAAACTCCACTACATCTTTGAAGCCGGTATAATCTGTCGCCGCGGGATTCCACCATGATGCCGGATAAGCATTTTTCTCGTGCGGATAAACTTTCTGCATCGACCATGCTTTCTCGCCGTTGTCGTCCAGCATTGTCGCTACGATATAGCAGGTCTTCTCTTCGCCGTTCTGAAGGTAAGAATGTGTCTCGCCGTCTTTTGCAAAGACATTATACGAGACCTTCAGAGAGCTGAGCTCTGCTGCCTGCACAAACGGGACATTCGCCAGCGGCTGCAAAGCCGTGATCGCCAGCATCGCCGATGTAATGCCGCCTGCTGCGCGCATTCTCCATGATTTTCTCATAGATTCAGCCTTCCTTTCTTAATAGGATTTTTGTCGGTTCATGCTGTATATCTATCGGAGAGCCTTGATCGGAGCCCTCCGAATAATATGGAACGGATGCTTGATACCGCGCCGGCTGCTGCATCCGAAAGCAGCTCGGCGGGTCAGTTTCCGTCCGGAGGCCTAAGTCACCGGACGATCGTCATATACTTTGTTTTTCATACCCCTACTTCCTTTCTTTGGCGAAATCGACGAGTACAGACCGGCGTCCCCGATCTGCCGGAGGGTAACTCTCCGTTTATACTTTTATATTATAATCCAAAAAGTTCGTTCTGTCAAGCAATTTTCGATACAAAATGGAGAATCAAATTAAAATCGACAGATATCACAATATCGACATCTCGGTTTTAGTTAAATCAACAAAAACGCGTTCATTTTTGGAATTTACGTAGATACTGAAATTTGCAGAGTTTAATATTGTATCAATATGCACAAAATACGTATTTGTTATATTGAAAATTGATTATACAGATAGTATATATTTACAAAAATTCCGGACGTAAGTCCCTCCCCCATACAATAATTTGCGCATTGAATTAAACTCCCCTGAAACTGTCAGACCCTCCCCCGAAACATGAATCCGTTATTTTCACGGAGATTTCACTGATTTCGCTTGACTGTTCTGCAATTATCGGTTATAATAATTCTGTATCGGTCTGCGGTTTGCCCGCGGCGTGTATACCATTTATATAAGCATTTTTACGAAGGAAGGTGCTGTCATGCAGACACTGACACCGTATCCGCATCTGCTCCACGGCTGTGACTACAATCCGGAGCAATGGCTGGACGCACCGGAGATTCTCGCGCAGGATATCGAATACATGAAACAGGCGCATATCAACTGCGTCTCCGTCGGCATCTTCGCATGGGCGGCGCTGGAGCCGCATGAGGGCGACTATCAGCTCGACTGGCTCGCCAATATCATCAACAAGCTCTACGCCAACGGCATCTATACCGTTCTGGCAACGCCCTCGGGCGCAAAGCCCGTCTGGATGTCGCACAAGTATCCGGAGATCCGCCGCGTCAGCGCCGACCGGATCCGCGATTTGCAGGGCGGCCGCCACAATCACTGCTATACCTCGCCGGTCTACCGCGAAAAGGTCCGCGCGATGAATACAAAGCTCGCCGAGCGCTTCGGCACGCATCCCGCTGTCATTCTCTGGCATATCAGCAATGAGATTCAGGGCGAATGTCACTGCGAGCTCTGTCAGGCGGCGTTCCGTGACTGGCTGAAGGAACGCTACGGCACGCTCGATGCGCTCAATGCGGCATGGTGGACGGCGTTCTGGTCGCACACCTATACCGAATGGGAGCAGATCGAATCCCCGTCGCCGCGCGGCGAGACCAATATCCACGGCCTGAATCTCGACTGGAAGCGCTTCTGCACCGCGCAGACCCGCAGCTTCTTTGAGAATGAGATCGCGCCGATCAAGGCCGTCAATCCGCGCATTCCCGTGACGATGAACCTCATGGGCTTCTATGACGGCATCAACTACTGGGAAATGGCGAAATCCTGCGATGTCATCTCATGGGACGCCTATCCGACATGGCACACCAATCAGGACGGCGACGAAACCTATAACGCATTCTGGGCGGATGCATATTCCGATATCTGCCGTTCCATGCTCGGCAAGCCGTTCCTGCTGATGGAAAATACCCCCTCGCAGACGAACTGGCACGGTGTCTGCCGGCCGAAATCTTGGGGATTCCACCGGCTTTCCGCGATCTCCATGCTTGCGCACGGCGCGGACAGCATACAGTATTTCCAGTGGCGGCAGAGCAGAGGATGCTCCGAGAAATTCCACGGCGCTGTCATGACACACGCCAACCGCACGGATACCCGCGTTTTTCAGGAGGTCAGCGGCGTCGGCGCGATGCTCGAAAAGCTCGATGCGCTCGCCGGTGCAAAGACCGATGCGAAGATCGCGATCCTCTACGATATCGAAAGTCACTGGGCCGTCAATGACGCAAAAGGGCCGCGCAATATCGGCATCGGTGACAATGACCTGATGCTGCGGATGTATCTGCCGTTCTGGAATAACGGCTATGCAGTCGATATCCTCAATCCGGAGCAGGATTTCTCCGGCTATCATCTGCTGGTGATCCCGATGCTCTATCTGCTGCATCCGGATACCGCAAAGCGCATCCGCGATTACGCCAAGCAGGGCGGAACGGTCGTTCTCACCATGCACACCGGCGTTGTCGATGCGCATGATCTCTGCTATATGGGCACGACACCCGCAGAGGGACTCGCAGAGCTTGCGGGCATCCGCTTCCTTGAGATTGATCCGCTTTACGATAAGCAATATGAGACCATGCGCATTGTCAAAGCGCCGTTCCCGCTGGCGGAAACCTACCGGCTGGAGCGTCTCTGCGAACGTGTTGCGGCGGAGGGCGCCGAGGTGCTCGGTGTCTATGAGCATGACAATCCCTGTATGCCGGACGGTATGCCCTGCCTGACGCGGAACAGCTTCGGCAGAGGCACGGCCTATTATCTCGGCGGCTTCGCAGAGGACAGCTTCTTCTCCGATTTCCTGATCTCACTCGCGGAAAAGCTCGGCATTGAGCCGGCGCTCGATACCACGCTCCCGCACGGCGTTGTCGCGGCATCGCGGCAGGCTGCGGACGGCACGGTTTTCTGCTTCGTCATGAACTGGACGCGGGAAGCGCGCTCCGTCAATCTGCCGTATCCGATGAAGGACTATGAGACCGGCAAGGCATATCAGGCTAAACTGCCGCTCGCGCCCTACGGCGCAAAAATCCTCGTCAGACTATGACGCATGACATATGAAAAAAGGAACAAAAACCGCGCTGATCTGCGGCGTCATCTTTCTCGCCGCACTGGTGGGATATACCGGACTGGATCCGTTTTCCTACCGGAATGACAGCTTCTATACCGGCAAACAGATGAAGCTCGGCAGTCAGCCGGAGCAGGTCACGCCGGAATCACTCCGGGAACGCGGCGCCGTCTGCGTTCAGTATGACGGACATATTCACGAAATCGAGGGCGAATTCGTTCCGTTCCGAATCCACGGAAAAAAGGGCGCCTACCGCGCTGCAATGGCCTGTGCCGATCTGCTGGAGCTGAACGAACAGACCGAGCTGCGCATTCCCGATTCGCTTAATTTCAACAACATCACGTCATTCATCGGCGGCTTTCACCTCTATATGTTTTTTCAGTATTATCACGGCATTCCGATCGCGGATACGCTGGTCTCGGTCGAGGCCGGACGCTTCGGCAAGCCGCTAGGCATCACCGCCGATCTGCATTACGATTTTCCGGAGGATCTCCCGACCGAGCCGAAAATCACCGCAGACGAGGCGGAGCGCATCGCCGCGAAATACGAGATGAATGAGCCGATCGGACAGAAGCCCGACCTGATGTTCGTTTTCGACAGCAAAGAACAGCCCGCGCTTGCGTGGATCACCTATATCGGTGACTACGGATATACCGTTCCGGTCAATGCGATCACCGGCGAGGTGATTGACACGGATGCCGATATCACCGAGGAAGAACAGTCACCCGTGACGGAAACCGCCGTCACGCAGACAGATATCACGGACACGGAAGGAGCATCTGCATGAAGCATCGTATTTTACCCGTCATCTGCGCAGCGGCACTGCTGCTGACCGGCTGCGGCGGCGCATCGTCCGCGGCAGCGCATTCTGCAACGATCATTCCCGCAAGCGGAACGATTCAGATGAATTTGCAGGATGCCGGCTACAAGGTCAGCTTCTCCGATACCGGCAGCGCATCGCTGCTCTCTGCCACAAACGGCAAGGAGCCGCCGGATTTCGAGGGCGTGTTCGTCATGCGGGCCGACAGCTCCGAGGCGATCGTGCAGCAGGAGTCGAAAAAGGCGGAGACCGAGAACACTGTGGTCTTCGTCCGGACGAATGATCCGGAATACGGCAATATCTTCATTACCGGCACACAAAAAGCCCTGCAGGATGCAGGCATCAAACTCGGAGACTGATGCAGTCCCGAACAGGGGGAGCCATGATCACTTATCTCGAAAACGAACGGCAGTTTCAGCTCGATACCCCGCACGCCAGCTATGTGCTGACCGTCGCGGAGGAGGGCTACCTGCTGCATACATACTGGGGAAAGCGCATCGCGCCGCAGGATCTGACCGATCTGCTGCGGCTTTCCGATCCGCCCTTTGTCCCCGCAAAAAACGAACGCGAGCGCGCGAGCTTTCTCGACTGCGCACCGTTTGAATATCCCTGCGCCGGCATCGGCGATTACCGCGAGCCCGCGATCGTTCTGGAGGACGGCGCATTCGCCTGCGATCTGCGCTATGTCAGCCACCGCATCTATAACGGAAAATATGCGCCGCGCTGCCTGCCGCATACATGGGGCAACGGCTGCGAGACGCTTGAAATTCTCATGCGCGACGAGCCGACCGGTCTGGAGGTCAAACTGCATTACACCGTCTTTGAGGGGATCGACGCGGTCATCCGCAGTGTCTCGCTCGAAAACTGCGGCAGCCGCGATCTCATGCTGCGGCGGGTGCTTTCGGCATCGGTCGATCTCGACGACGACCGCTTTGAGATGATCACCCTCTACGGCTCATGGGCGCGTGAACGGCAGGCAGAGCGTCTGCCGATCCGCCACGGCAAGCAGCGCATCGACAGCACAAGAGGGGAGTCCTCACATCAGTACAGCCCGTTTTTCGCGCTGGTGCGCCCCGAAACGACCGAGGAATCCGGCGAGGCCTACGGCTTTACGCTGATCTATTCCGGCAATTTCACGGCGCAGGCCGAGCTGACACAGTTCTGCCAGACACGCGCACAGATCGGCATTGAGGCCGGCAGCTTTGCGCACTGTCTCAGCACCGAATCGGAATTTGATGCGCCGGAGGCTGTCCTCGTTTACAGCGGAGACGGTCTCGGCGGGATGTCCCGCACATTCCACCGGCTCTTTACCGATCATCTGATCCGGTCGAAATACCGCTATGCGGAGCGGCCGGTGCTGATCAACAACTGGGAAGCGACCTACTTTGACTTTGACCTTGAAAAGCTGAAAACGATCGCGGATGAAGCCTCCCGCCTCGGCATCGAGCTGTTTGTGCTGGATGACGGCTGGTTCGGCAGACGCGACAGCGATAACTGCTCGCTCGGCGACTGGGTGCCGGATCAGCGGAAGCTCCCCGGCGGGCTGAAGCCGCTGACCGACCACATCACCGGAAAGGGGATGCGCTTCGGGCTCTGGTTCGAGCCGGAGATGATCTCGCCGGACAGCGATCTGTTCCGCGCACATCCGGATTATGCCGTCGGCATCGAGGGCAGACCGCGCACGCAGTCCAGAGCGCAGTATGTGCTGAATTATGCGCGGCGCGATGTGCGCGATGCAGTCTGGGCGCAGATGAAGGAGATCCTCGACACGGTTCCGGTTTCCTATATCAAGTGGGACATGAACCGGCAGCTGACCGAGGTCCCGTCGCCGGCGTTTTATCATGCCTATATGCTCGGCGTCTATCAGATGCTGGAGCGCCTTGTCACCGAATATCCGGATATCCTGCTGGAAAGCTGCTCCGGCGGCGGCGCAAGATTCGATCCGGGTATGCTGTATTATTCGCCGCAGATCTGGGCTTCGGACGATACCGATGCAAAGGAGCGTCTGCGCATCCAGTACGGCGCATCGCTGTTCATGCCGCCCTCTGCGGTCGGCTCTCATGTCAGCGTATGCCCGAACCATGCGACCGGCCGCGTCACGCCCTTTGAGACGCGTGCGAATGTCGCAATGTTCGGCACATTCGGCTATGAGCTGAATGTCGCGCAGCTCTCCGATGACGAGAAAGCACATATCCCGGAGCAGATCGCCCGCTGGCACAGCATCAGCCGTCTGATCCGCGAGGGCAGGCTTTACCGTCTCGGCAATCCCTTTGCGCCGACCGGCTTTGCGGCACAGCAGAATGCAGATTACGATGCATGGATCTTCGTTTCCGCAGATCAGTCCGACGCGGTATTCACCTATGTGCAGATCACGGCGGAGGCGAATATGAAATCCCGCCGCATCCGGCTCGCGGGGCTCCTGCCCGATGCCGTATATGCCTATGAACTCGGCGGCAAAGCGTATCAGAAAACCGGTGCATATCTCATGCAGTGCGGCGTCATGCTCCCGAATCTCTGGGGTGACATGACCTCGGTGCAGCTCCGTCTGCGCACGCTCTGAAATATCATATAAGGAAAGCGTTATCATGCAAGCAGCAAAAATTCTTTTGCTCGCGGCGGCACTCGCTGCTGCGGCCGGCTCGGTCGGCTGCGCCGGCGGGAGCGCTCCGCAGACACGCAAGACCGAATTCGGCAATGCTGCGATCGGCGGCGGCGGATATATCCCCGGCATCGTTTACAGCAAAGCTGAATCCGGACTCAAATACTGCCGCACCGATATCGGCGGCGCCTACCGCAGACGCGAGGGCGATGCGGCATGGGTGCCGATCACCGATCATCTCGGCGGCGTCAATTCCGACAACTGGAATCTCATCGGCATCGAGGCGATCGCCTGCGATCCGGTCGAGGCCGGCAGAGTCTATCTCTCCTGCGGCACCTATGCCGGCTCCAACGGCGCGATCCTGCGCTCGGAGGATTACGGCGACACATGGGAGCAGGTCGATATGCCCTTTGCAATGGGCGGCAATATGTCCGGCAGAGGCGTCGGCGAACGGCTCGCCGTCAATCCAAAAGACAACAGGCAGGTCTTCTGCGGCTCCCGCACAGACGGGCTCTATGTCAGCGGGGATTACGGCAAAACATGGGAGAAATGCAGCGCATTCCCGGTCACCGGCGACTATTTTCAGGAGAAGAACCAGATCGGCGTCATGTGGATCGAATTTGCGCCGGAGAGCAATGATATGTATGTCGGCTGCGCAATGCAGAACGGCGAATGCATCTACCGCTCAAAGGACGGCGGCAAGACCTTCGAGGCTCTGCCCGCCAATCTCCCCGGAATGTATCCGCTGCGCGCAGATATCTCCGCAAACGGATATCTCTATCTCTGCTACGCCGATTCCTGCGGCCCGAATGCGGCGGTCAAGGATGGCGCGGTCTGTCGGTTCGATACCGGAAAGGACAAATTCGAGGATATCACACCGCAGTGCGGCGACGGCAGATACGGCGGATTCTCCGGCATTTCCGTGGACGGCAGCGATCCGGATACGGTCGTCTGCGGCACGCTCGGATTCTGGAGCGACCGCGGCGAGAATATCTACCGCTCCACAGACGGCGGCGATACATGGACGCCGTTTTTCTCCAATACCGAAACGAATTATCAGATGGATGTCTCCGATGCCGAATGGCTCGACTGGGGACGCGGCGAGCAGAATGCCTCGATCGGCTGGTGGATGGCGGATCTTGAGATCGACCCCTTCAACAGCGACGCGGTCACATGGGGCACCGGCGCGACACTCTACTGCACGCGCGATCTCACCGCGCTCGGCAGCGGCAAGCCCGTCACGGCGGCATTCGATGCGCACGGGATCGAGGAAACTGCCGTATTCAAGGTCGTTTCCGTCCCGCAGAAGGACGGCTCGCCCGCGCTCTATTCGATCATGGGCGACCTGACCGGCTTCTCGCATCTCTCGGCTGAAGCACGGCCGGACGATGCACATTTCATGAAGAACGGCACGGCATCCGATCTCGCTGCCGCATGGCAGAACGGCAATATCGCCGTCTACGCAAATGACAGCAAGAAAGCGCCGCTGACCGTCACGACCGACGGCGGCAGCACATGGACGCCCGTTCCGAAGCTCCCTGAGCGCACGCCGAACGGCACTGTCGCGCTGAATGCGGACGGCAGCGTGCTGTTCTGGGTTCCGGGCAAGCTGAGCGCTCCCGCCTACTTCTCGACGGATCTCGGCACATCGTGGTATAAATCCAACGGGCTCGGCCTGAATGCACGGATCTATCCCGATCCGACCGATCCGCAGATCATTTATGCGGTCTGCGGCGGCAGCATCTATCTCTCAAAGGACAGCGGCACGAATTTCGCCGCGACCGGCCTTGCGGTCTCCGACAATGCGGAGCTGGTGCCCTCTGCGGAGCAGCCCGGCGCTGTCTGGATCCGCTCCGGCGTCAGCCTCGGCTATTCGGACGACTACGCAAAGACGGTCAACTATATCAAGGGTGTTTCCGCGAATGCGATCGGCATCGGTGCTGCCGCTGCCGGAAGCAAGATCATGCCGCTCTACTTCATGGGCGAAGCAAACGGCACGGGCAGCGGGATCTATATGACAGAGGATCACGGAAAGAGCTTCAGCAAGCTCACGACGGAAAAAGACGGCTTCGGCAATCTGACGCCCTCGATCACAGGTGATGCGACAGAATACGGCAAATTCTATTTTGCGACAAACGGCCGCGGCATCATCAAAGGACAGGTCACGGAATAACATTCGTCCGCTGTAACAGCATCCATTTCTGCGGAAAGCCGCAGAGCCATTTTTCACGCATTTTCAAAGGAGGGTCCCGATTATGAGCAAACGGGCTGCACGGAGAGAAAAAGCAAGAAAGGAACGCCACCTGAGTCTGCGCTCCGGATATATCGTCGCACTGGTGCTGGTGGTCGTCGGCATTATCGGCACGCTTTTCAGCATCCAGAAGGCGAACGAATATGAAAACTCCGACGATAAGCGCACCGTCACGGCAACTGTGTACGATCTGGACACGGTCACGCGGAAGGACGAAAACGGCTTCCGCAAGATGTACTGGAAGGCAAAGCTTTCCTTCGAGGTAGAGGGCGAGATCTTTAAGGATTCAGCTCTCTTTGAGAATGAGGTCAAGGTCGGCGATCAAAAGGAGATCGACATCTACCGCACCCCGACCGGCAATTACCGCATCCCGCGTGATTCGGAACAAAAGCTCGCGAAATTTTTGTTCATTGCGATCGCGGTGGTCGGCGTTGTGACGGCAGGGCTTTCGAGATTCGTTTTCTCCGAACCGAAGCGCAGCGCCAGACGCGCCGGCAGCAGAAAAAAGCATCGCCGCCGCGATCTGGAATACGATACCGATGAGACAGCGGATCTTGAACGCAGCTCCGACCGTCAGCGCGTCAGACGCAGCGACCGCCCGCGCCGCAGACGCCGCAGCAAGCGCAGCTCTGAAGATCAGTGAGGAGCAGCCGATTGACAGTTACGAAGAAGCAGCGATTTCTGGCTGCGCTCATCGCACTTGTGCTATGTACCCTCGCGGTCTGGTATGTGATCGACAGCGGCGTGATCTGGTTCAATATGCCCTCGTCAAAAAAATACCCTGTGCGCGGCGTGGATGCATCGCACTATCAGGGCAGCATTGACTGGGACACGATCGCAAAGCAGGGGATCACCTTTGCTTTCATCAAGGCGACCGAGGGCTCCGGTACGGGAGACGACTGCTTTGCGGAAAACTGGGAGAATGCGCGGAAGGCCGGGCTTTATGTCGGCGCCTACCACTTTTTCAGCTTCGACAGCTCCGCCGAAACGCAGGCCGCGAATTTCATCTCGGCCGTGCCGGATATCGAGGATGCGCTCCCGCCGGTCATTGATCTGGAGTTCTACCGCTCCGACAATCTGCCGGATGTGAACGCAGTCCGCGAGAGCCTGCGCATTCTGCTCGCCAGATTTCAGGGCATCTACGGCAAAAAGCCGATCATCTATACGACGCGGCAATGCTGGGAGACCTATCTCAGCGGCACCGATCTCTCGTATACACTCTGGATCCGTTCGATTTTTACCGCGCCCTCTGAGGAATTCTCGCCGGAATGGACATTCTGGCAGTATAATCCCCGCGGCAGACTGGAGGGCTATTCCGGCGGCGATGTGCGGATCGACCTGAATACCTTCCGCGGCAGCATGGAGGATTTCCGCAGCTTTGCGGGATATGATCCGCTGAGTGCTGCCGCATCCTGATATCACAGACTGAAAGGAAACCGCTATGCGTGTTATTACCGGAACCGCGCGCGGACATAAGCTCCTCACGCCGGAGGGTCTCGATACCCGGCCGACGACCGACAAGGTCAAGGAAGCCGTCTGCTCCGCGCTGCAATTCGATTTTCCCGGCGCAAAGGTACTCGACCTCTTTGCCGGCAGCGGACAAATGGGCATCGAAGCGCTGAGCCGCGGTGCATCCGGCGCGGTCTTCATCGACGCCGATCCCCGTGCGCTTGCCTGCATCAAGCAGAATGTCAAGGCCTGCGGCTTCGCCGAACGGTCATCCGTGCTGCGCTCCGATGCGGTCAGCTATCTCCAGCGGACGACTGAGCGCTTTGATATCGCATTTCTCGATCCGCCCTACCGTCACGACATTTTACCGCAGATCCTCCCTCTGCTCGCCGAAAAAATGCAAAAAAACGGCATAATCGTCTGCGAACATGAGCCGGAATGCAAATTATCTGAGAGAATTCTGTATTTTGACTTGCAAAAGCAGAAAAAATATGGTAAAATAATAATTAGTATCTATCGGAATCTGTCTGAGGATGAGGCATAAGGCCAAAGCCCCCGCAGTGAAAGGATATCACCCATGAGTGAAAAGACACGCCGCGTCGCAGTCTGCCCCGGCAGCTTCGACCCGGTCACATACGGACATCTCGATATCATCAGCAGAGCTGCAAAGCTCTTTGACAAGGTCATCGTGCTGGTCTCCGCAAATCTCGAAAAACATCCCGTCTTTACCCTCACCGAGCGCCTGCTCATGATCGAAAAGGTCACGAAGGACTTCGACAATATCGTCATTGATATTCTGGAGGATGAGCTGCTCGCGGATTATGTCCGCAGAGTCGGTGCGGATGCGATCGTCAAGGGACTGCGCGCCGTCACGGACTTTGAATATGAATTTCAGATGGCACTCGGCAACAAGAAGCTCTTTCCCGGTGCCGAGACCGTTTTCCTGACGACATCTGCCGAGAATATGTATCTCAGTTCCAGTATCGTCAGACAGATTGCCGCGCTCGGCGGCGACATCAGCAGCTTCGTTCCCGCAGAGATCCAGAATGTCATCCTCGAACGGCTGCACAGAACCAAGTCAAAATCACCCGCCGGCGGCGCGGCAAGCCCGCAGGAGCTCCGGCAGGTGCAGCAATTTGCAAATGCAATCAGAAAGGAAGAATCAGAATGAGTGTATTTGATATCCTCGACGAAATGGATGATCTGCTGGATAATGCAAAGGCATTTCCGCTCGCAGCACATAAGGTCGTCATCGACGGCGACCGTCTCCGTGAGCTGGTCAATGATATCCGTCTCAATATGCCGAAGGAAATGAAGCGCGCACAGACCATTGACTATGACTGCGACCGCATCATGAAGGAAGCCCAGACCAACGCGGAAAGCATCATCCACGGCGCCGAGGAGCGCGCGAAGGCGCTCGTCGCCGAGAATGCGATCGTCGAGGAATCCAAGAAGCGGGCACATGAGATCCTCGCAAAGACCAAGACCAAGTGTGAGCAGACCAAGGATGCGACCTCTGCCTATGTCCTTCAGGCGCTGACCGAGACTGAAGCAAAGCTCAATGTCCTGCTGACCGATCTCCGCAAGGAAAAGAGCAGTTGGGAAAAATAATCACGCGCCGCAGGGCGCTGATCCTCTGCATCGTGCTGACGGTGCTCTGGATGTGCGTGATCTTTCTGTTCTCCGCAAAGGACAGTACGGAATCTGCCGATATGAGCGGCACGCTCCTGCGAAGGCTGCTGGCCGTTTTTGTACCGCACTGGGAGGAGCGCTCCGCTGACACGCAGCAGCAGATCATGGATCAGCTGCACACTGTCTTCCGGAAGCTCGGACATTTTTCTGAATATGCGCTGCTCGGATGTCTGCTCTCGGCAGATGTCCGGCTCTGGCCGCAAAACAGCCGGCTGCCGCTCCGGAAAACGGAGCTATGGCTTCCGGCGCTTTTGTCGTTTCTCTATGCCGGAAGCGATGAGCTGCATCAGGCATTCGTGCCGGGCAGAAGCTGCGAGCTGCGCGATGTGTTCATTGATCTTTCCGGCGCCTGCACCGGCATTGCCGTGCTGTGGCTGGCGGTCATGATCCGCAGAAGGCTCCGGCTGCGCCGCGCAAAAAAAGTGCCTCCGGCGGATTGATAATGGGGGCGCTGCCCCCAAACCCCCGCTTAAGGGACTTGTCCCTTAAGAATCCCATTATGAAAACGATATCTTTACCGGCAATCTGACGGGCGCTCCGGACTGAGCGTCCGTTTTTGTCTGCCTGCGATTTTTCCCGCATACTGCAAAAAAACAAATCCGGTTCCCTGCGCCGCCTTTATCTTTGTATAATATGCTGTAGGTTTACAGGGAAAATTCGTGTAAAAAGTGACTTGTATATTTTACCGCCATATGTTATAATTAAGTATATCTGTGCAGTCATGCGCAATATATCCCAAATACTATTCTGCAAAAAAAGGAGCGAAAACTATGAAATCTTTCGGTCACTTCGATGACGAACGCAAGGAATATGTCATCCAGTCCCCGCAGACACCTTATCCGTGGATCAATTACCTCGGTACACAGGCGTTCTTCTCTCTGATCTCCAATACCGCAGGCGGCTACAGCTTCTACAAGGATGCCCGTCTCCGCCGCATTACCCGCTACCGCTACAACAATGTCCCGATCGACATGGGCGGCAGATATTTCTACATCAAGGAGGGCGAGACCGTCTGGAATCCGGGCTGGTCGCCGGTCAAGACCGCGCTCGATTTCTATGAGTGCCGCCACGGTATGGGCTATACCGTCATCACCGGTGCAAAGAACGGCCTGAAGGCTGAGGTCACCTTCTTCGTTCCGCAGAACTATGACGGTGAAGTTCAGCAGGTCGTCCTCACCAATGAGAGCGGCGCTGCAAAGTCCTTCAAGCTCTTCTCCTTCGCAGAATGGTGCCTCTGGGATGCGCAGGACGACTGCACCAATTTCCAGAGAAACTTCTCCACCGGCCGCGTCGAGGTCGAGGGCTCCACGATCTATCACAAGACCGAGTACCGCGACAGACGCGATCACTTCGCATTCTATACCGTCAATGACTCCATCGACGGCTACGATACCGACCGCGATTCCTTCATCGGTCTCTATAACGGCTTCGGCGATCCGCAGGCCGTGACCGACGGCAAGGCCACCAATTCCTTCGCGGACGGCTGGTCCCCGATCGCATCCCACTATAAGGAGATCACGCTCCAGCCGGGCGAAAGCAAGACGCTCGTCTTCATCCTCGGCTATGTCGAGATGCCGGTCGATCAGAAGTTCGAGGCCGACGGCCAGACCATCAACAAGACCAAGGCGCACGCCATGATCGAGAAGTACAATACGCCCGAAAAGGTCGCGGCAGGTCTCGCTGAGCTGAAGGCTGCATGGGACAAGCTCCTCGGCATCATCAATGTCAATACCTCGGATGACAAGGTCAACCGCATGGTCAATATCTGGAATCA
>DGSY01000127.1 GCA_002394125.1 Ruminococcus sp. UBA4350 | reverse complement strand
AAATTATACTATTTGTTATATAATTGATAAGGTATCCATGCGTTATTTGCATTTTCATACAGAAGGGAGTCAGATAAACATGAATGAGGATTTTCCGCGCATCATCACCCTCCAGCGAAAAGAAAGAAAGATCAGCCAGAAAAAAGCCGCGACCGATCTCGGCATCTCACAGGCGCTGCTCTCGCATTACGAGAAGGGCATCCGGGAATGCGGACTGGATTTTCTGGTGCGCATCGCGGACTATTATAATGTATCCTGCGACTATCTGCTCGGCAGAACACCGGAGCCGGGCGGCAAGACGCTGACGATCGAGGAAATCCCCGATGATGACGGCAACAACGAAATGCCGTCCAATGAGGCGATCCGCTTCTACCGCAAGATCATCAACAATTCGATCAGTCTGCTGTTCTCATTCTCGCAGCGCGCCAATTCTGTCACGCTGATCCGCGAGGTATCCTCCTATCTGATGCTCTCGGTCTATAAGCTGTTCCGCATCATTTACAACGCCTGCCCGCACAACGACCAGAAGCTGTTCCGCGTGCCGAAGGTCGTGGCAAATGACAGTGCGAATGCGATCATCTCGCTGAATGAATCCAACATCAAGGCTGCGTCCAGCGGCATTGCGGTCGGTACAAACGATGCGGTCGAGGATGCGGAAACGCTCTATGTCACAACGGCGACGCTCTCGAAGGATTTCTCTGAATATGCGTCCTCACTGCTGAATCTGATCCAGATCAGCGAAAACAGCATCGCGCAGACCAGAGACACGCTCCAGACACAGCACAGACCGTAAATACTATTATAACACATCTTGCAGAAAAGTGCAATGGGTGAATGGAAATCTGCCCGCGCTTTTCTGCAAGATCATTGAGAGGATAGAAGCTATGAAACGCTTGAACGGCATTCGTCTGCCGCTGCGAAAGAAAACAGAGGACAAACCGGTCGCTGCACTGCCCCTGCCGCAGTATGTCCGCATCCCGATGCTGATGCACCGCGGAACGCCCTGTGTTCCGACCGTCGAACCGGATGATTATGTGACCGTCGGACAGGTCATCGGCAAGCCCGCGGATGATATGGCCGTGCCGATCCACGCGAGTGTCTCCGGCACCGTGACCGCAATCGCCGATTATACACTGCCGGACGGCAATGTCGTCCCCTGCATCGAAATTGAGTCGGACGGCAACCAGACCGTCAGCAGAAGCTGCCGCCCGCCGCAGCTGAATAACCGTGCGGATCTCATCAATGCCGCAAAGGAATCCGGCTGTGTCGGATGCAGCGGATCCGGATATCTCACATATCAAAAGTTCGCTGCTTCTGACAAATTCACAATGCTCATTGTCAACGGCGCGGAATCTGAGCCCTATCTGACAGCGGACTGCCGCCTGATGGTCGAAACGCCGGATGATGTCATCGGCGGCATCGCGCTTATCATGAAGCTGCTGAAGATCAAGGAGGCGCGAATCGGCATTCAGACCGATAAGCCCGCTGCGATCCGCCTGATGTCCGATGCGGCCGAAAAGCAGAAGGGCATCTCCGTGATCCCGCTGCCGCCGCTGTACCCGCAGGGCGCGGAAAAGGTCATGATCTTCCATACCTGCGGCGTGATCGTGCCGGAGGGAAAGACCTCTGCCGACTGCGGCATCCTTGAACTGAATGTCGGCACCTGCGCATTTCTTTACCGCTACAGCCAGACCGGCATCCCTCTGACCGAGCGCGTTGTGACGGTCGCGGGCAGTGCGGTCGGGAGCCCTGCGAATCTGCGCGTGCCGGTCGGTACGCCGGTCACGGATCTGCTGGACGAATGCAGCTGCGATTATGACAAGATGCATGAGCTGCTCTGCGGCGGCCCGATGATGGGTCAGGCGATCGCGAATGCAGAGGATGCGGTGATCCTGCGGCAGCAGAATGCGCTGCTTGCACGCAAGGGACGCGAATTCCCGGAGCCGTCTGCCTGTATGCGCTGCGGCGCCTGCATGAGAGCCTGCCCGCTGAATCTGATGCCGACGGAGATCGACCGCGCCTTTGAACAGCGCGATCTGCGCACGCTGAAGCAGCTGCACACCGGCCTCTGCATGAACTGCGGCAGCTGCACATATGTATGTCCTGCGCACCGTCCGCTCGCTGAAACGGTCACACGCGCAAAGGCCGCGATCGCACAGGACTGAAAGGAGTACAATCTTGAATGAACTGAATCTCGATGCGGCACCGCATATCCGCGGAAGATCATCTGTCAGCCGGACGATGCTCTGCGTACTGCTCGCCCTGCTGCCTGCGGCGATCGCCGGATGCGTCAGCTTCGGCCGTCACTCCGCAATGGTTCTCCTCTTTACGACATTTACGGCTGTATTCACGGAAGCGCTCTGCTGTCTGGTGCTGCGCCGGCCGCAGACCGTGACCGATTGCAGCGCTGCCGTGACCGGCCTGATTCTCGGCATGACGCTGCCGCCCGATATCCCGATCACTTATGCCGTGATCGGCAGTGCCGCGGCGATCATCCTGTTCAAGCAGCTTTTCGGCGGTCTGGGCAAAACGCTCGTCAATCCCGCCGCCGCAGGACATCTGCTGCTGCTGGTCTGCTTCATGAAATACATGACGGTCTGGCGCGACCCGATGACCAATGCCGTGACCTATGAGACACCGCTGACCGAAAAAGGTGCGACCTATCTCGACCTGCTGCTCGGCAATACCGCCGGCAATATCGGCGAGGTCTGCGCGGTCGGACTGCTGCTCGGCGGCATTTTCCTCTGCTTCACGCGGATCATTTCGCCCGTGACGCCGCTCGCATTTCTCGGCAGCTTTGCACTGCTGAGCTTCATCGGCGGATATGATGTCATTGCGCAGCTGCTCTCCGGCGGACTGCTGCTCGCCGCATTTTTCATGGCATCGGATTACTCCACCACGCCGCTGACCGCAAGCGGAAAATGCGTATTCGGTCTGGGCTGCGGCATACTGACATTTCTGATCCGTCACTTTGGTGGCTGGCCGGAGGGCGTGATCTTCGCTGTCATCATTATGAATCTGGCTTCCCCGCTGATCGGCAGACTGACAAGAACGGTACCGTTCGGCGCTGTCATGCCGGAAAAGCCGGCTAAAAAGGAGAAAGCATCCAAAGCGGCGGCGGAGCAGAATTCCTGACGGTTCAGGTGATGCGGCTGTGATAACCGGAATACCATTGGTTACAATCCGGTTACAAAAATACTAAGTTGCACTTTAGAACTTGACAAAATTGCAAAATTGTATTATACTGTTCCCAACAGCATACAAGGCTGCCGCTTATGTCAACGGAGGTGCAATATGAAACAGCTGACCTTCAATCTGCCGGATGATCTGGCGCAGAAGTTTGAGCTGGCGATCGAGCTGACCGGTGCAAACCGCGATGCCGTCGCCGAGGAATTCGTCCGCGGATATCTCGCGAACGCGCTGCAATCCGCAGCAAATCAGTATAAGACACCTGATCCGTTACAGCCCTCCCCTGCCCCCGCGCAGACGCCGTTCCGTCAGGCAGTCCCGCCGGTGCAGACCCCGCCGCCCGTTCAGACGGCGCCCCCGCCGGTACAGCCGCAGAGAGGCGCTGTTCCGCCGGAGCCGGAAACCGGCAGCATCTTTCAGGAATGGGGCAAGGCGATCAAGCGGATCCCGCGCTGGGCGAGAAATCCGCAGCAGAACAATCACAAGATTCTGCGCGCATTCTTCGAGCTGAAGCATGAGCTCGGCAATGTGACGCTCGATGCGCTGCGCCGCCGCTGCTCGGATCCGACCGGCCACCCGAACACCTATGTGCCGCATTTCGACAATAATTTCTCGCAGATGAAATTCGACAACGGCAATTCGCACGGCAAGGTCTTTGAGGAGCATGACGGCTATGTGACGATCTGGGACCGTCTCACCGACACGCTCCAGAGATACCGTGACTATTTTGAGTAAACAGCAGAGCAGGAAGCGGAGAGATCTTCGCTTCCGTTTGCTGTTTGAGGGAGTTTTTCTATGAAAATACGCATGATTCCCGCATCGGCTGCTCTGCTGCTGCTCTGCGGATGCAGCCATGTCGCAGCGTCATCCGCGCCGGATTCTGCGGCTGAAATCTCTGCCGGATCCGGAACCTCACCCGCCGCAGAGACCGCGCCGATCCCCGTTGCGGAGCCGCTCGGAACGGACGAGGCTTCACAGGAGATCACCATGCCGCCGCCCGCCCAGCCGGAGCATACGCCGGAGGAGATCCTCGAAGAATATGAATCGGAGCCGAACACCTTTCAGGGCGCGATCGGCGGCGAGGAGCACGGCAATACGCCGCTGCCGGAATATTTTCTCTACGCATTCCAGCCGGAGGTCGTCACAATGAAGCTCGCCGGCGGCTCCTATCAGAAGATCGCCTATGATTTTTCTGTCATGCTGGAGCATGATGCGTTCTATTTCTGCAAAGACTATAATGAGGACGGCTATTTTGATCTGATCGTGCCGGTCGAATATGACGGAGAATATATCAAGCGGTGCGCGGTTTTCTGCTGGAATGCGGAAACGGCGAAATTTGAGACAGAGCCGCTTGATTATGAATGCCCGCCGAATTTTGCGCCGATGAAGGAGCATAACAATGAAGATGAACATGAAGAATAAGCTGATCGCCCTTTGCATTCCCGCGATGCTGCTGAGCGGCTGCGGAAATGCCCAGACCGCTTCACAGCCTGCGGGATCATCCGCAGAAACTGCTCCCGCAGAGACCTCCGCACCGGAGCCGACCGAGAAAAGCCTTGTCACGCTCGGCGATTCGATCTCCTTCGGTTACGGTACGGACGATCCCGATACCGAACGCTATTCCGCGCTCGTGACAAAAGCACTGTCCGAACAGGACGGCATCACATGGACGGATTATAATTACGCAGTCGTCGGCGATGACAGCAGCGATCTGCTCAAAAAGCTGAACAACGGCCGTGCGATGCGCCTGCCGTCGGCGGATGCCGTCGTGCTGTATATCGGCGCGAACAATCTGCTCGGTGTTTACGGGCAGTATCTCGAAAGCAAATCAGATGCGCTCGGCATTGATGTGAGCGATCCGACGCATATGGATTCCGCAGCAGCCGAGGAAATCCGCGAAAAGCTCGAATCGCAGCTCGATGATGAGGAGCAGGTTTTCAAGGAGCTGAATGCGCTGATCGACGGCAATCTGGAGCGTCTGGAGACCGACCTCGAGGATATCTACACCTTCATCCGCGACCGGAATGCCGATGCAGATGTATATGTTCTGAATATCTATGAGCCGTATACGACGGAGGCGGATTCCGGTATCGTCAAGGATAATGCCGCATTCTACGGCTTTTCCGCAGAGCAGATCGCCCGCGCCAATCAGGTGATCGCAGATTTCACCGCGAAGCATGACGATCTCGTTCCGGTCGATATCCACGCGGCGTATGCGGAATATGATGCGCCGCCGGTCATCGGAAACGGCGGAGACACGCCGCAGGGCGGGGATTTCTCATTCTACGATCCGCACCCGACCGCCGAGGGACAGCGCTGCATTGCGGAGACGCTGCTGAAAGCGATGGAGCCGCAGAAATGAAGCATCCCTATTACACCATGAACGACCTCATGCACGAGCATTACGGCATGAAGATCCGCAAGATCTGCATTGACGGCGGATTCACCTGCCCGAACCGCGACGGAACCTGCGGCACGGGCGGCTGCACATTCTGCGGCGAACGCGGCGCAGGCGAGCAGCTCAATCCCGCGAAAACGATCCGCGAGCAGGCCGAAGCGGTACTTAGCCGCGCCCCTGCGGATTCGCGCTGGATCGTGTATTTCCAGAATTTCACGAACACCTATGCGCCGGTTCCCGTGCTGCGTGAGCGCTATGATGCGGCGCTGTTCGATGACCGTGTCAAAGTGCTGGACATCGGTACGCGGCCGGACTGCATCACGCCGGAGATCGCCGATCTGCTCGCGGAATATGCGCAGCGCTATGAGGTCTGGACGGAGCTTGGACTGCAAACCGCCAGCGACCGCACGGCAAAGGCGATCAACCGCGGCTGCGATCTGCAATGCTTTGAGGATGCGGTCGGGCTGCTGCGCTCACGCGGCCTGCCGGTGATCGTGCATATCATTCTCGGTCTGCCGCATGAAACGCTCGACGATATCAAATACACAGTTTCCGTGCTGAACCGGCTCCGCGTGGACGGTGTGAAGATCCACAGCCTGTTCATCATGAAGAATACACAGCTCGCAAAGCAATATGAAAACGGCGAATTTACGCCGATTTCCATGCAGACATACATTGACTGGGCAATCTGGACGCTGACGCATCTCCGGCCGGAGACCGTCATCCACCGGCTGACCGGGAACTGTCTGCGCGATCAGCTGCTCGCGCCGGACTGGATCACGCAGCGCGACCTGATCCTTTATACGATCGACAGGAGAATGTATGAGAACGGCTGGAAGCAGGGATGCTTCTGCGAGGAAGCCTGAAAGGAGCGATTTTATGCAGTTTTCTGATATCAAGGCAGTCGTGTTCGATCTCGACGGCACACTGCTCAACACCCTCGATGACCTCATGAACGGACTGAACGCCGCGCTCTCGGAAAACGGAATGCCGGAGCGCAGCCGGACGGATGTGCGGCGGTTTGTCGGAAACGGACTTGCAAAGCTCGTGGAGCGTGCGATCCCGGACGGCCGCGCTAACCCGCTCTATGAGAAAACGCTCGCGGATACGCGGCGCTTCTATGCGCAGAAATGCCGTGAGAATACAAAGCCCTATGACGGGATCGCGGAGCTGCTCGCGGCATTGCAGCAGAAGGGACTGCGGCTCGCGGTCGTCTCAAACAAGCCGGATGCGCAGGTGAAAAAGCTCTGCGGGGAATTCTTCCCCGGACGGATCTCCGCTGCGATCGGACAGCGCGATGGCGTTCCGCTCAAGCCTGCGGCCGATCCGGTGCTGGAGGCGCTCCGCCTGCTGGATACATCGCCCGCAGATGCCGTCTATGTCGGGGATTCCGATGTGGATATCCTGACAGCGAAAAATGCCGGCATCCCGTGCATCAGCGTACTCTGGGGCTTCCGCGACCGCCCGCTGCTCGAATCGGCCGGCGGAAAGCTCTTTGCCGCATCGCCGGCAGAAATGATACGCTTCTTCTAATCATTTTTTGTATATTGCTATAAATCAGCCGCCGGAACATTGACTTTCCGCGGCTGATTTGCTATAATGATAAAATAACACATCCATAAACAGTCAAGATTTTCGGAGAATGGAGGAATTCGTATGTGGAATCATGAAACTGACAAAATGTTTCTGGAACTGCGCGATGATGCGGTGATGCTGTTTGAGCGGGACTCAAAAAAACTGATTTACTTAAATCATACAGCAAAAAAGCTGTTCCCGCATACGGACGAAAATACGTCATATTCCTCACTGATCCAGAATGAGGAGATTGACCGGCTCTGCGAGATCTCGCTCGCGACCGGACGGCTCTGCGGCCGCTCCGTTGAGGAGGCGCCGTGGTTTCCGGAGAGCGCCTTCGTGCATACCTTTGTCTCGGAATGGGAGGGCGTCCCTGTCCTGATCGTTACGATCGACAGACGCAATTACGGCGCGCCGCCTGAGGCACTGCAAATGATGAAGGCCGTCCTGGACTATTCGTATTTCTATGCCGTCCGCATCGACATCCGCATCGGCCGCGCCTCAATCATCATCGACGAAAATCCGCTGATGAATATGCAGGCGACCTTCCCCTCGTATACCGAATATATCAAACGCTATGCGGAAGCGATCATTCATCCGGAGGACAGACCGCAGTTCCTTTCGACATTTTCGATCGAACAGCTCCGGCTTTTTACCGAGGCGAATACGGAGCCTTCCTGTACCGTGCGCCGGCTCTGCGATGAGGAATACCGCTGGGCGAGCTTCACGCTGACAATGGTCGGCCCCGGCATCGTGCTGATGTTCGGAAAGGACAGCAATGAGCGTCATCTGATGCAGGAGCGCTCCGAGCATTACCGCTCCGAGATGGAGACCTTCTCTCAGCGCAACAGCTATATTATCTCCGGCGTTTCCGATATTTTCCGCCTGATGCTGCACATTGATCTGCGCACAGGCGAAACGATGATCCTGACGCTTCAGCCCGACCTGAACACATGGTTCTCCTATGAGCAGACCTACGCCTTTGATGATGTCGCGAAGGTTCTGATCCAGCTGGTGCATCCGGAGGATCGTCCGCAGCTGGAAAAGCTGACCGATCTGCAAACACTGCCGACTCTGGTCGATCCGATCGAGAAAAAGATCAACTTTGAATACCGTCGTGTCGCGCCGGAGCAGGATCCGGATATCAACGCGAAATGGACGCGTTCGACATTCACGCTCACTGCCTTTGAGGATGATGTCCCGACAGAGGCGGTCTATGCCGTGCAGGATATCGACATCCAGAAGCGGCGGGAGATCGAAGCCAAGCGCGCGCAGGAATCTCTGAATGCGCAGTTCTATACGCTCATCCGCAACCGCTTCATCTGGTTTATCAACAACGATTTCGAGAAGCAGGTCTCGCTCTGCTACCGGATCGCGAATCATACCGTGATGCCGCCGATGGAATGTCCGTTCGGACAGTTCTTCGAGCGCATGATCATGCCGCACTGTCATCCGGAGGATTATATGCGCGTCTCAAAGGCGCTGCTCCCGCTGACGGCAGAAACGAACTATGAGCAGGGCAAGCGGCAGATCACCGTCGATTACCGGCACAAATCCGAAAGCGGCTGGCGCTATGCCCGTGCCGAGGTCTATCTCCAGCGGAATGAGCAGAATCAGATGCATACGCTGATCTATATTTCCGATATCGACGACGAGGTCAACAGCCGTGACAAGCTGACACGCGCAGAGCATGAGCAGCTTGAGCTGCACCGCCGCGTTGACAGTCTCCTGACGGAATCCTGCATCCATGTCGGTGAGATCGACCTCGATGCGGATACCGTCCGGCATTACCGCATGGAAAACAACGAGCTTGTGCCGATACAGGAGACGATCTGCTTCAGCAAATACTGTGCGGATTTTGCATCGCGCTATGTGCATCCGGAGCAGCAGACAGAGTTCCGGCGCATCTTCTCCTATGACGAGATCCTGCGCACCGCGAGAGAGCTGGATGCCGAGATCCGGCATCTGTTCCTGCTCGATCTCAGCGAAAAAGGACAGTTTGTCTGGTGCAATATCATACTCAAGGTCACGCAGAATGAACACGGCAAGCGCATCGTCATGACCTATATCGAGAATCTCAATGCCGTAATGCGGATGCATGATGACAGCATCCATTCGCTGCATCAGGAGAAGGAGCATTTGCAGGAGAATATCCGCATCAACGAGCGCTCCCGCATCCGCAGCGCACACATTTTCATGAACATCGCAAGCAGCTTCCAGCTTGCGCTGAATCAGATCTACGGCGCACTCGACAGCCTCGAACGCGCACTGCCGCCGGAAAGCCGCAGTCATGCCGAGGTGCGGTCGGTCTTTACGGCATACGAGCATCTTTCCGCAATGACGGAATGTGCAAAGGATCTGCTGCTGCTCGAAAACAATCAGCTCCCGATCTTACAGGAGCGGATCTCGCTGCCGAAGCTGTTCCGCAATCTGCGGCTCGGCAAGGGACGGATCTTTGATGACAAGCAGATCCGGCTGGTGTCCTATTCGACCGGCGTGACCGACGAGACCGTTCTCTGCGATTCCCGCCGCCTGACCTTCCTCTTTGA
>DGSY01000022.1 GCA_002394125.1 Ruminococcus sp. UBA4350 | reverse complement strand
TGACGAGATCGACCGCCTGCGGCACAGCGCAACAATGGCACTCGCCGAGCGCAGCGATGTGATCATCGTTTCGTCGGTCTCCTGCATCTATTCGCTCGGCTCGCCGGAGGAATACCGCGCAATGTCCGTTTCGATGCGCCCCGGCATGGAAATGTCGCGGGAGGAGCTGATCGACGAGCTTGTGCGCATCCAGTATCAGCGGAACGATCTCGCTTTAGAGCGCGGCAAATTCCGCGTTCACGGCGATGTGGTCGATATCTGTCCGGTCAGCACGACGGAGCATTTCATCCGCGTGGAATTTTTCGGCGACGAGATCGACCGGATCACCGAAGCAACGCTGATGACCGGCGAGACGACTGCGATCCTCAAGCACGCGGTCATCTTCCCCGCATCGCATTACGTTGTCTCCGGCGATCAGCTGGAGGATGCGATCGCCGATCTCGAAGCGGAGCTGCAGGAGCGCGTGCAGTTCTATGAAGCCAATCACCGGCCGCTGGAGGCGGAGCGCATTGCGCAGCGCACCCGCTACGATATCGAGATGCTGCGCGAGATCGGCTTTTGCAACGGAATCGAAAATTATTCCCGCGTACTGTCGCGGCGTGCGCCCGGCTCGCGTCCCTGCACGCTGCTTGACCATTTTCCGGAGGATTTCCTGCTGATTGTCGATGAATCCCATGTCACGCTGCCGCAGGTCGGTGCGATGTATGCGGGCGACCGTGCGCGCAAGGAAACGCTCGTCGAATACGGCTTCCGCCTGCCGAGCGCCTTTGATAACCGACCGCTGAATTTCGAGGAATTCAAGTCGAAGATCAACGAGGCGATGTATGTTTCCGCGACGCCGGGCAAGCTCGAAAAGGAATTTGCATCGCAGACCGTCGAGCAGGTCATCCGTCCGACGGGACTGGTCGATCCGGTCGTCAAGGTCAAGCCGGTCATCGGACAGATCGAGGATCTGCTCTCGGAGATCCACAAGCGCACCGACAAAAACGAGCGCGTTCTCATCACGACGCTGACCAAGAAAATGGCCGAGGATCTGACCGCATTCCTCGCGAATATGGAAGTCCGCGTGCGCTATATGCATCACGATATCGACACGGTCGAGCGCATGGAGATCATCCGCGATCTGCGGCTCGGCGAGTTTGATGTGCTGGTCGGCATCAATCTGCTGCGCGAAGGTCTGGATCTGCCGGAGGTCTCGCTCGTCGCGATCCTCGATGCAGACAAGGAGGGCTTCCTGCGTTCGGAGACCTCGCTGATCCAGACCATTGGCCGTGCTGCGAGAAATGCGCACGGCGAGGTCATCATGTATGCAGATGAGATCACGGGCAGCATGGAGCGCGCACTGCGGGAGACCGAGCGCCGCCGCAGCCTGCAAATCGCATATAATGAGGAGCACGGCATTACGCCGCAGACGATCGTCAAGGATGTCCGCGAGGTGCTGGAAATTTCCACAAAGGAAAAGACCGAGAAGAAGGTTCACAAGAAGATGAGCCGTCAGGAGCGCGAAGCACTCATCACCGAGCTCACCGCGCAGATGAAGGAAGCGGCGCGTCTGCTGGAATTCGAGCACGCAGCCTATCTGCGCGACAAGATCAAGGAGCTGCAAAAATAACATCCGCCGCAGCGGGACATATTATGGTTTATCAAGAATGACTTGTGAGGTGAGACGATGACGCTGACCGGTGCAATGCTGCTGCTTTCACTGCTCGCATCCGGGCTCTGTCTGGCAGCACTCACGCTGCATATTCTCGGAAAAACCGCAGAGCAGCGCAAAGATCGCAGATCCGCAGACCTGCTGCGAAATCTGTCGCGCATCTGCGCACTGTTCGGGGTGATCGGCTGGATCTGCGCCGGAACGCTGCTGTTTGCCGCGATCGCACAGGCCAAGCGCTGACAAAGGAGCATGATGCAATATGCATAACTGGAACAAGATCCGGCAGAAGCTGGAGCAGGAATATCTTGCGCAGTCGCTGCGCGGGCGGCTGACCTATTTCGTGACCGCCTATCACGGAACGCATGACAGCGATGAGGGCAGAGCCGCTATCCGGCTGGACGGCGCGGAAATCCTCAAAAGCAATTATTATGACCGCATGGCGGCACAGTGGGAGCATTACTATGCCGCCGACAAAGCGCAGCGCGATCACGGCGCATGGCGGCAGTCTGCACTGGATGCGCTCCGTGACGGCACATTCTATCAGGCTGATTTTTACCGCGCATTCGCGGAATTTGACAGTCAGTCAATCGCAGAGAGCCTTGTCTCGGAGAATGCGATCGTGCGGATGTTCGCGCTGCTCGACCGCCGCACCGGAAAGCGCAGGCTCGAAGCCCTGCGCGAAACCATGCGCACAGAACCGCAATGGCTGCAAATGATCTATCATATTCGGTTGGAGGCGGAGCAGATGCCGCACTCCGGAAAGGAACACTCAATGAAAAAAGGTATCCTATTCGATCTCGACGGCACACTCTGGGATTCGTCCGAGCAGGTCACGGCGGCATGGAACAAAACGATCCGCGAACGCACCGCCCGCAGCGAGCAGTTCACCGTGGATGATATGCACAATTTCATGGGCAGGACAATAGAGGCGATCGCGGCGCTGATGTTTCCCGCGCTGTCGGAGCCGGAGCGCATTGCCATTCTGAAGCAGTGCAACGAGGACGAGCTGACGCATCTCAATGCCGGAGACTGCCCGCCGCTCTATCCGGATGAGCAGGCCGTTCTGACAAGGCTCGCGGAGGAATATACGCTCGGCATCGTCAGCAACTGTCAGGTCGGCTATATCGAGATCTATCTGGACAAATGCGGATTCCCGCAGCTGTTCGCCGATCATGAATGCGCCGGACAGACTGGGCTTTCCAAGGGGCAGAATATCCGGCTCGTCATGGAGCGGCAGGGCATCACGGACTGCGTGTATCTCGGTGATACGCAGGGCGATGCGGATGCGGCAAAGGAAGCGGGCATCCCGTTCATCCATGCGGCATACGGCTTCGGCACGGCCGATGAATGCGCCGCAGCGATCCGCGATATCCGCGATCTGCCGGAGGCCGTTCGCAGCGTCTTTGCAAAGCGCTGATCCGCCGCGATTTTTCATCGCATTTTCATTGCAATTTTACAGAAAGTATGGTATAACCGGGCAGTGCCCGGCTCCGGTTTGAGGTCAGGCTGCGGAATTTCAATATCAGTTTTCATCGTATTTTCATTGCATTTTTACAGAAAATATGCTATAATAAAACAGTATGTCATGACGGAAAGGGGGCGCTGCCGAATGGGTATGCTGAATCTGCTGAAAAAGCTCTTCAAAGCCGCAGGCGGTTCATTCGGAGAACCGCAGCCTGCTGCATCAAAGCCGAAACGGAAACCGGCTGCCAAAAAGCCGGCCGCCAAGAAACCCGCAGCCCAAAAGCCCGCTGCATCCAAACGCAAAGGCACTGCATCGCATTCCGCGCAGGTCTACGGCTCCGAGGCGATCTTTGCCAATCCCATGGCGGCACTGACGCCCGTTCCGGCGCAGATCCGGCAGATGCGGTCGCTCTCAGGCTATGACAGCCTGACCGGTCAGCGCTCTATGGAACAGCTTTTCTATCAGCAGGGCAAGTACATGGAGAATTTCACCGACGATTATGCCGAGACCGTCCAGTGCGGCCGCAGCACGCCGATGTATTATAACATGAAGGATCCGGAGCTGCGCGCCTATTTCACATGGCGCACGCGCTACCGGCAGGGGATGCTGCCTGCTGCGCAGAATGCGTTCCTGCTGCTCTATGCCTACGAGATCCTGAATCTGATCGGCTTTGCGTCATCGGAGCAGGCCTATGATGCGCTCGGCAAGCTGCTCAGCGATTACGGCGAGACCTTTCCGCAGGTGCGGAAATCGCTGCTGCGCTGGATGCCGGATTTTGCCGCATTTTACCACGTCCCCTACCGCCTTGACGATCCGCGGGAGGCGGCGGAGATCACGATCCTGCGGCACAGCTCCCATACCGCAGAGGAACTGCTGCTCGCGCTTGACCGTCTCTCGAAGTATCACATCAAGGATTCCAAGCTCTATCTCGCGGAGCCGGAAAAGGTCGCCGATCTGCTGAAAGCGGTCTATGCGATGATGCTGATGCACTACGCCGAAATGAAGAACGCATCGTTTTCTGCGTATCTGCTCGGCGAACAGCGCCGCGAGGAATATATCATGTTCGAGGGGGCCGTCTTCCTGTTCCGCAATTTGCAGCAGGACGGCGACTACCGTCTCTCTCCGCTCTGTGTCTATCACTGCTTCAAGGGAAACTGGTCGCGTGAGACATTCTGCTCGGATCCGCACAGCGACCGCATCGGCGCTTTCCTGCGGACATTCGATTCGCTGTTGCGCGAAAAGCTCAGTTTCAAGGGCAAGCTCAAGCAGGGCGATTTGCCGGAGGGCGATGCGGAGATCATCCGCGCCGCGATCGACGACTATTTCGAGGAGCAGAAGCGGAAGAATGCACCGGTCATCACGCTGAATGAGGACGAGCTTGACCGCATCCGGCTCGCGGCGGAGCATACGACCGATATGCTGACGCTGCCGGAGGATGCCGTGCAGGAGACAGCACCCGCTGCAGCGCCGGAACCGGAGCAGGAGCCCGACGATGACGATGACGATGATAATGACGAGATACCGGATCTGCCGCTGAGCGCTCCGGCGATGGCGCTGCTGATCTGCCTTGTGACGGGCGAATCCTATCAGCCGCTGGTCGATGCCGGACAGATGCTCTCCGTGCTGGCGGACGAGATCAACGAAAATCTCTATGAGCAGATCGGCGATACCGTGATCGAAATGCAGGACGACGGCACGCCGGTGCTGATCGAGGACTATCTTGACGATTTGAAAGGAATGCTGGAAACATGAATATCCCGAAGCGAATGGCCGGTGCAGTCATCCACGCATTACAGGGCGGCGTTGTGCCGCGCATCGGCTTGCAGTATATCGCAGTCGGCAGAGAAAAGGAGATCGAAGCGCTGCTCCATGACATTGAGGTCATGGCGGACGGCGGCGCATCGTTCCGGTTCATCAGCGGAAAATACGGCAGCGGCAAGAGCTTTCTGCTGCAAACGATCCGCAATTACGCAATGGACAGGGGCTTTGCGGTCTGCGATGCCGACCTCTCGCCGGAGCGCAGATTGCAGGGCACGAACGGTCAGGGGCTTGCGACCTACAAGGAGCTGATGCAGAATCTCTCCACAAAGACCAAGCCGGACGGCGGCGCGCTCTCGCTGATCCTCGACCGCTGGATCAACGGCATCCGGACAGGCATTGCGGCGGAAACCGGCCTTGAACTGACCGATCCCGAATTTCACAAGCAGGTCGAAAAGAAGATCTATCAGACCGTCGATCTGCTGAGCGGCCTCGTTCACGGCTTTGATTTTGCCGCGCTCCTGCGCATCTACTATCAGTCCTTCGTCAATGACGATGCGGAGACAAAGGCCAAGGTCATCAAGTGGTTCCGCGGCGAATATCAGAACAAGACCGAAGCGAAAAATGAGCTCGGCGTCAGCATCTGCATCCGCGATGACGACTGGTATGAATATATCAAGATCTTCGCGATGTTTCTGAAGCAGGCGGGCTATCAGGGACTGATTGTTCTGGTCGATGAGCTGGTCAATCTCTACAAGATCCCGCAGAGCATTTCGCGTGAGCGGAATTACGAGAAGATCCTGACGATGTACAACGACACGCTGCAGGG
>DGSY01000180.1 GCA_002394125.1 Ruminococcus sp. UBA4350 | reverse complement strand
CAGCGGAGTTCGCGGCAGATTTCCCGGATTTTATGGAAGCATCCAAAACTTTCGGCGGCACACTTTACAATCCTGTGAAAATCATGTATAATACATATTGATGTCCCAACTATCTCTTGATGATATCTGCTTGTCTTTTTGCCGTGATACTGCGTTAGAAATCCTTGCCTTGCGTCAGCAAGGCGGCGGCTTTCTGCCTTGTCTCACGACAAAAATCCTGCGCATCTATTCTTCAAGATTTAATTGGTACATCAATATCTATATGTATAATTCGCTTTTCTCTCTGTTATAAACCCACATCGTTCAGGCCGACAGCGCCTTTGCTGCCTCGAAGACCTCCTCAATGCCCGTGAACGGCTCCTCCCGCTCGACATATTTGCCGGACGAATAGCCTGCATACCACATCTTTCCGCTGATCTTCCGCGAGATCGCAGTGCAGGTGCAGACGCCGTTTTCAATATGCACCGCGATCCCGTCAACCGCCGCGATCCCGTTCATATAAGTCGAGACCTGATATTTCAGCGCCGCAATGAGCGTGTCGCGGTCGGAATCCTTACCGTAGGAAACCTGCTGAAGCCCCTCGAAATCGGTGCCGCTGAAAATATGGTCGCCGGTGAGCAGTTCCACATGGGCATCCTTGACATCGAGATCCGTCAGTGCGGAATTGAACGCATTCGAGACAGTTCTCGCAGAGGCGTTGACCGTTTTCTGCCGACTTGTATCCATTTGAAAAACCAGCTTCGTCACGCCGATATCCACAGTCCACTTTCCGCCGCGGCAAAGCGCATAATATGTATCGTCAACCGTTTTCTCTCCCTGCGTAATACTCGTCGGGAACGCATACAGCACATCAACCGGATCAAAGAGCGTGACCACCAGATCCAGCAGCGCAAGATCGTTCGGATCATCCCGTTCCGCACGCGCTTCTGCGGCGCTCTCACGCATCTCCTTGTTTTTGGCATTGAGCTTTTCGAGCAGTGCATCGTCGCGGACGCCCTCTTTGATCTCAAGCGAAGTGATCGGCTCATAGTTTTTCTCGAAATCCGCGATCAGCTCCTCATCGCTCTGCACCTGCTCGGCAAAGAACAGATGCGATGCCGCACGGTAATTGGAGCATTCCAGTATCTCCGCCGCATCCTTGTTCTGATAGGCTTCAAAAAAGTGCTCAACTGCCGCCCGCGCCTGCTCCGCCTCGGTCATCGGGTGCAGGATCAAATCCCAGTCAGTGACCTTACCGGAGACATTGTTGTAAACATAATAGGTCAGGATAAACTGCGCATCCGCAGCCTCGATTTTTCCGTTTTCGTCTACATCCGCAGCCGCCCGCTGTTCATCGGTCAGCGGATCTGCATTGCCCGCTAAGACCTCCGTATAAGCCTGCAAAGTGATCTGCGCATCATTCGCGCCGATATCACCGCTGCCGTCCGCGTCGCCGCGGAGCGTGTCTGCTGCATGAACGCTCTGTACCGGGATCATGCCGCAAAGCATGGCCGCTGCCGCGATCCCGCTGATGAATCTGTGCTTCATTCTGATCTCTCCGCTTTTGCTGTAACTCAGTTTATCTGCTTTGCTGCTTCAAATGCTTCGTCAAGCGATGCAAATCCCTCTTCGCTGTCGCTATCCGCCGGATAGCCTGCATAGACGGTATCGTCCTCGCCCTCAAATCCGACGGCTGTCGCCGTGCAGCAGCCGTCCTTGACAGCAAACTTCAGCTCTGTCAGCTCTGTGACATCCGAGAAATAAACAGTGATCTTATATTTCAGGGCCTCGACCGCTTCTTCCTTCGTTTTCGGCTGATCGACCTGCTTCACATCGTCGAAATCATCGCCGGTGAACTGATGCTCACCCTCCAGCAGCTTGAGGACATCGTTTTCTGTCGCGTTTTCGGCATCAATATCGACAAGGCTCGTATTGATCGCATTGTAGAGAGACTTTGCGGTCACGGCAGCGGCGACCGATTCGGACTCCTCCACATAGCCGGCCATTGTATCCATGAAATTGACATCCATGATCCATTCACCGCCGATCTTCGCGATGCTGATCTCATCCTCGTCTGCCTCATCCCCTGCGGTCGTCCTGACCGTAAAGACCAGCATATCCTCATACGGCACGAACACCGTCTTGATCCACTCGATAAACGCCTTGGATTCCTCATAGTCCGGATCGGAAGTATCCATTTCCGCAATCTCATCATCCAGATCCGTAATATTCCGCTGAATGTACTCGTTGTATTCCTTTCTCTCGTCCTCATCGCGTGCGCAGGAAAGGATCTCGAAGCCATCATAATGCCCGAATGTCTCAAGGATCGCAGCCACGAGATCTTCCATGTCGTCGGCATCATCTTCCTCAAGGAACCTTTTCATGCCCTCAGTATACGCATCAAAATTTGTAACGGAAAGCATCTTCTCGCGGTCGCCCTTGATCGCGGAATCCAGAAATGTTTCCAGAACCGCCTGTGCTGCTTTCTTATCCGCATCGGAAACATCCTCAGATTTTTCCGTATCGGATTGCCCGTTCCCGCTGTCTGCACTGCTCTCATCAGCGGAAGCAGTCGTTTCGGCATTGCTGTCCGCCTCTGCCGTTGTGCCCGCTTCGGACGATTCCGCATTCAGTATTTCTGTAACGGACGCTTCACCGGTGCTGCTGTTTTCATTTGCGCATCCGGCAAGGCTGCCGAGCATCATCGCTGCGATCATGCCGCAAAGGATCTTTTTCATCTGCATTGTGTAGTTTCCTCCTGTTTATCTGCATTGTTTATTTCGCTGCGGACTGCGCCGCAGTTGTTGGTGGATTTATCCGAGCATCCGCTTGCCGAGCCTTGACAGCGCCAGCCGGATCAACTCCGACGAGGGCAGCGCGGGATCGAGTGACGCAAGCGCTTCCGCCGCCTCGCCCTGCGAATAGCCCAGAACGAGCAGCGCGCTCATCGCCTCATCCAGATTGCCGCCGCCGATCTGCACCGGTGCAGCCGGAAGCCCCTCACGCTCCACGGATTTCGCAACCTTGTCCTTCAGCTCCAGCACGATGCGCTGCGCGGTTTTCGTGCCGATGCCCTTGGTCTTGGTAAATTGCTTATAGTCTCCCGCCGCAACGCTCAGCGCAAAGCGGTCGGGCGTAAAATCGGAAAGGATCGCCAGCGCCGCCTTCGGCCCGACACCGGAAACAGAAATCAGCTGATCGAAGCAGCTGCGCTCGCTGCGCGCCGCAAAGCCGTAAAGCGCGACCTCGTCCTCGCGGACGGTCATGCGCGTAAACAGCGTTGTCTCGGTATCGACTGCGCCGACGGCAGCGGCCGTCTGCACACTGGTGCGGCAGGCATAGCCCACGCCCCCGCAGTCGATCACGACAAGTCCCGGCTCCTTGTAGGAGACCGTGCCGCGTAAATGGTCTATCAACAGACTGTCCTCCTGTTCAGTAATCCGGCTTTGCGCAGTGTCCGTGACAGATCGCCAGTGCCAGCGCATCGGCGGAATCGTCAGGCTTCGGGATCTCGCTGAGATGCAAAATCCTGCGCGTCATATCCATGACCTGCCGCTTCTCCGCCTTGCCGTAGCCGACGACCGCGGATTTCACCTGAAGCGGCGTATATTCACAGATCGGGACATTTTTCTGCGCACAGGCCAGCAGGATCACGCCCCGCGCCTCCGCGACCATAATGCCGGTGGTTTTGTTTGTATTGAAATAGAGCTTTTCCACGGAAAGCACCTGCGGCGTATAGCGCTCCAGAATATACACGGTATCGGTGTAGATCTGCGCGAGCCGCGCGGAAAATTCCATGTCGGCCGGTGTGAGAATTGCGCCGTACTCGACGGTTTTGAAGTTCATGCCCTGATAATCGACAATGCCGAATCCGACTGTCGCATATCCGGGATCAATTCCGAGAATCCGCAATCCGCTCACCTCCATAATCGGCCTATTCTATTATACCATAAACCTTCTGTCAATTCAAGAGGAAAACGGCATTTTTCATATTATTTTTGGGATCCTGACCGGAGATAAAACAGCCGGACAGTGCTGCACTGCACCGTCCGGCCTGACTGAAAACTGCGTATCTCCGAAGGAACGGTTTTACGCCTGATCCTTCCCGCTCTTTTTGTCCTTTTTCTCATTCTGCTTTCCGGCAGCGGCCGGTGCGGGCGCAGTCTCCGCGATCGGATCCGCCGCGAGCATACCGAGCAGCATCCAGAACAGCGGCGCGACCGACAGCACGGAAATGCCCGTGAACGCCGTCACCGCGTAGACCAGGACTGCCGATGCCGCCGCGGCCAGCAGCCAGCCGTTTCCGTCCTTTCTGCGCTGCCATGCGCGGAAGAAGCACCAGCCGAGCAGCACGATATGCAGGATCAGCGACGGAATGCCGCGTGTCGCCGCAATATACAGATAATCGTCATACGGGCGGTCAACGGAATTCGGATTGCCGCCGACATCGTAGGAAACGCGCAGCTGCGTGAAATAGAAATTGTCCGGCCCGACACCGAGCAGCGGATCAATTTTCAGTGCGCGGATGCCCTGTTCCCGGCAGTATTTCCGCACGGCGAATGCATCGTAAGCATCGACTGCATTGTCAGCGGTCGAGGAATACGGCCCCTGTGTTCCGAGCCGGTAATATCCGTCATCCCAGACAATGCCGCCGTCATAGAGCGCCGGCAGTTCCCTGCCGTCTGCATTTGTCATCGTGAAGCCGTTCGGCCGGACGATATCCGCAACATCGTCCTCCCGCGCTGCAAATGCAATACCCTCCTCGGCCTGCTTGACGGTTGCTCTGTCCGGCCGCCGGTATGTCTGATTGATCGCCGGCGTAAACCAGACCCAAAGCCCGCCGACCGCGACGGCAATGACCGTCAGCATCGGCATGAGCCATGCGCGAAAATCGGATTCCTTCCGCTTGATGACCGCAATCACGATCATGCAGAGGAAAATGCAGCCCGCCGCGATCAGACCGGTCAGGGTCTGCGTCTTGATCGCCATGACAATGCAGAGGCATCTGCAAATGATCGCAGATGCGATCGTTTTCTTCTCCTTTGCGATGAGCGATGCCGGAACCGATACGGCACCGAGCATACCGAGCATCATCGCATATGTCACAGGGTTGTCCGTCATGCCGGTCGGCAGACGCAGATTCCACAGCAGCATCGGATCAAGATTCCGGTAGGGGCTGAGGCCGAAATCGGTCGCCTTGTAGTCGATCAGCGGGAGCGCCTGCCAAATGCCCCAGATGCACTGCACAATGCCGAAGATCATCACGCCGCGCAGGAATTTCTCCTGCTGCCGCTTCTCCCGCAGCATCGTGCCGAGATAAAAGACCGCCGCATAGATCAGCAGTGCGAGCCAGCCCTCATCGCGGCCGTCCTGCCCGAAAAACGAGGTTTTCAGGTCATAGGAATGGAACAGTGAGATCACCGCCCAGATGAGCGATCCGGCCAGCAGCAGATACGGCACGGCCGTTTTCTTTGAGAACTGCTTCCGCATCAGGCCGATCACCATTGCGATGATCGCCAGCACGCCCACGATCGAGAAGATCGTCGCGGTACTGCGCAGCGCCACGAACAGCAGCGCGATCACCGCGCCGAATCCGCCGCCGTCGATCATATCCGCAAAGCCGGCATTTGCGCGGTTCGTCAGATGATTGATGCCCTCGGAAAGCCCAACGCACCAGAGGATCGCCAGCATCAGCTTTGCAGCCGTATCGCGGTAGCGGCCGAGATCCATATTGAGGATAAAGTTTGATTTATCGGATGTACCGAAGATCGTTTTAGCCATATTTTTTCTCACTTGACAGCGATGCGCATGACTTCGGAAAGTCATGCGCACCGGATTTCATACGGATTATTTTGCGACATCGACTGCGCGGCTCTCACGGATGAGATTGACCTTGATCTGACCGGGATATTCCATGTCATTTTCAATGCGCTGTGCGATCTCGTGTGCGGCCAGAACCATGCGCTCATCGTCGATGACCTCCGGCTTGACCATGATGCGGACCTCTCTGCCCGCCTGCATCGCATAGCACTTCTCCACGCCCTCATAGGACATACAGATCTCCTCGAGCTTCTGGAGACGCTTGATGTAGCTTTCGAGATTCTCGCTGCGGGCGCCGGGTCTCGCTGCGGAGATCGCATCGGCCGCCTGCACGATGCAAGCGATCGCAGTCCGCGGCTCAACATCATTGTGATGCGCCTCGACTGCGTGGATGACCTCTGCCGGCTCCTTGTACTTGCGGCAGACATCGACGCCGATCGCAACGTGCGAGCCCTCGATCTCGGCGGTCAGTGCCTTGCCGATATCATGCAGCAGGCCTGCGCGTCTTGCCATGTTCGCATCGACGCCCAGCTCCGATGCCAGAATGCCGGAAAGCGTTGCGACCTCGATGCTGTGATTGAGGACATTCTGCCGGTAGCTGGTACGGAAAGTCAGTCTGCCGAGCAGACGGATCAGCTCCGGATTCAGCCCATGAACATTGGTCTCCAGGACGGCTCTTTCGCCCTCCTGCTTGATGCGCTTTTCGACCTCTCTGCGCGCCTTATCGACCTTTTCCTCGATGCTTGCCGGATGGATGCGTCCGTCCACGATCAGCTTTTCGAGCGCCAGTCTCGCGACCTCGCGGCGAACCGGATCAAAGCAGGAAAGCGTGATCGCCTCCGGTGTATCGTCGATGATGAGATCGACGCCGGTCAGGGATTCGATCGAGCGGATATTTCTACCCTCGCGGCCGATGATCCTGCCCTTCATTTCGTCATTGGGCAGCGGCACGACGGAAACAGCGACCTCGGAGACCTGCTCCGCGGCGCATTTGGCGATTGCCATGGAAATGTGACTTCTCGCGATGTCCTCGCAGGATGTTTTGATCTGCTGCTCATAGGCGCTGATCTTGACAGCCTTCTCATGCACAAGGCTCTGATCGAGCTGCTGAAGCAGGTAATCCTTCGCCTGCTCCTTGGAAAATTCGGAGATGCGCTCCAGCAGGTCGATCTCGGAACGCTTGAGGCGTTCGATCTCCTCGGTGCCTGCCTTCTTGATCTGCTCCGCTTCCGCAAGACGTTCGTCCGCCTGATGCAGCTTGTTCTGGAGCTGCTCCTCGCGGCGCTCGTAATGCTCTGTTTTCTTGTCTAAATTCTCTTCCTTTTGCTGGATTCTGCGCTCCTGACGGGTCATATCGGCTCTGCGGTCCTTGATCTCCTTTTCTGCGTCGCTGCGCAGCTTGAAAATCTCGTCCTTTGCCTCGACCAATGCGGAGCGCTTGCGGTCCTCGGCTTCCTTTTCGGCGGAGCTGCGGATACGTTCCGCTTCTTTCTCCGCACTGCCGATCTGCGCTTCGGCATCGCGCTTGCGCTGCTCGATGCCCTTGGCCACACCGCGTGCTTCTGCTTTTTCGACCTGCGCACTGACATCCTGCTTTGCTCTCGAGGATCCGATCGCAAAGCCGGCAGCCGCACCGATCAGCAGTCCGACAATGATCAGAACCGCTATCACCGGTGCCTGTACCGCAGCCAGCATGAGGGTACTGAGTGCCATAACTGTGATTTCCTCCTTCATCATCAAATTGATTTCTGAGTATTTATCATTTGATTCTGCGGCAGGAAACACGCCGTTTGATGATTCTATTTTCAAAATGAGCGCAAAGGGGCGTGTCAGCGCTCCCGGCTCTTTATATAAGCCGCACACCTGTTTCTGTATCCGGTGCGGCGCGCAAAAAAGATCAAGCGGCTTCTGCCGCAAAACACCATCGGAATCGGCGGACAGAAAAAATGCCCCCGGCTTCCGGTGCAATGCATAATACACAAGAATAGTATACTATACTTTCCGCCGAAAGTCAAGGGCTTTTTCCGTTTTCAGATAAATTTTCAGTTCTCTGTCACTGTCAGGGTGCCGAGCTTTACACTGACCGGAAGATGCTTGGTTTCTTTGTCTGCCAGTATCGTCTTGATATTTTCCATTGTAAAGACCGTACCCGCAGGCGCATCTTTGGGAATCTGCACAGTCAGAAGCATCACGCGCACGCCTCCGGAAAAGGTCAGCACCTCGCTCTCTCCGTATGCCAGGATCACCAAATTTTCGATACAGTGCAGGGTAGAGCCGGTGATATCCGTTTCAGCACAGATGATCTCCGGCACGATGCCGTTCTGCGGGATGAACTGATACTCGCACTGGATACCCGCAAAGGATGTCTCCTTTGCAAAAATGACCGGAATCTCGACAGTCTTGCCGGCTCTGCCGGTGCAGTCCGCCATATAGATGTTCACATCATCCGGTATCTCCGGTTCGGCCGGCTGCTGCGTGACGGCCTCTGTCTGTGTCTGCGTCACCGTTGTCTGCACTGCGGTCGTAACGGGTGCCGCCGTCGTGACAGGCTTTGCCGTTTGTTCGGCGGGCGCCTGTGTCTGCGAACGGATCTCCGTGACAGCGCCCTGCTGATCTTCCGTCTGCACGGAATCCGTCTGCGCAGCCGCAGTCTGCGTGACCGGCTCGGTTCTGACCGTTTCCGTCCGGGTGATCTCCGTCTGCGCGGCCGTTCCGGAGGCTGTCGTCTGTGCAGCGGTCACGGTCGTTCCGGCGGTTGTGACAGATGTTTCTGCTGTCAGGGCGGGCGCGGTCTGCTCCGCGACATAATCCGAAACATCGGACGAACCGGCATCCAGCACATTCTCCGGCTGACGGAAGCTGCCGTACAGCCAGAACGCGCCCGCGACAGCCAGTGTCAGGCAGGCTGCCAGCGGCAGTGCGCGGGCGGCAAACCAATAGCCGCCGAAGGTCTTGTTCTGCCGGATCGTTTTTTCTTCGGCTGTATCTGCATTTTGTGAAGCGGCAGGCATTGTCTCCGGCCGGCGCACGGGATCCTCTGCCGGTGCCGCTGCCGATGCGCGTATGTTCAGGCGCGCAGCAAGACGCTGCATCTGCTCCGGCTGCATCTGAAATTTCCCTTGCAGCTGCCGGTAGATCTCCGGCCGCTCCTCATGACCGTTCTGCTGCTTCATGCCTGCTCCACCCCCGTTTCCTTTCGTATGATTTCGCGTGCGCGGGCAATGCGCGTGCGCACAGTGCTTTCGTTGAGCTTTAAGATCGCTGCTGTCTCATGTACGGAATATCCCTCGACCGCGAACAGCAAAAGCGGCAGCCGGTATTTTTCCGGCAGAGCGAAAATTGCGTCCATGACGCTGCGCAGCTCCGATGTCAGGTCGGAGACCGGGATCTGCTCCATGATCTCCTCGGGTGCGCGGTTTTTCCGCTGCCATTGCTTCAGCAGATTCTTACAGCGGTTGCGCGTCGCCGCTGCGAGCCACGCGCGCGCCTTTGTACTGTCAGGAAATGCGATGCCGGATTCCAGCACCTGCATAAATACATCGGCGGCCGCATCCTCTGCCTCGGCGGGATTTTTCAGATATGAAAGCGCGATACTGTATACAAAGTTTGCATATTTGCGGTACAGCTCCTCAGCCGCAGCATTCTGCTCCGGATCCGGCATCCGATCACTTCCTTCCGTGCCGTCCGGCTAAAGCCGTGCGGTCATTCATTTATCATCCATTACTACTATAACAATTTCAGGCACGGTTTGTCCCGTTCCTCATCAAAAATCAGCGATATGCACAATAATATCCTTTCTGGATTGTGCATTCATACAAATTGCATTTTTCTTTGGGACATTTTGCCGCCCCGATTGTTTATGTTGCAGCGGGACGGAAATACGGCATCCGCTCCCGGCCGTTTCACGATCATCCATTTCAAACAAATCATGCAAGGAGGTTCACACTATGAAAAGAACAATGAAACTGATGAGCGCTGTCTGCGCAGCTGCCGCGGCTCTGACCGTCTGTGCAGCAATGCCGCTCACCGCATCCGCCGAGGCCAATACGCTGAAGCTGACCGGAGACTTCAACAATGACAAGGTCATCGGCGCAGAGGATGCACAGAGTACGCTGGTGCTTTACGCAGAAGCCGTTGCCGGTATATCCGACGGTGCCGTTGACGAAGCGACCGAGCAGCTGGACATTGATATGGACGGAAAGGTCTCCGCGGCTGATGCGGAGTACATTCTCCATTATTACTGCCAGACGCTCGTCGGAGACAAGCCGCTCTGGGCGGAGATCCGCAGTCTGTCCTATGCAGACGGCACCGCGTTCTACGGCAATGAGGCGCGTGAGGTCTATTTGAAGGACGAAAACGGCGATTATGTTCTCGATGAAAACGGACAGTTTGTCAAGGTCTGGCAGGAAGCGCAGGAAGCAAAGCTGAAGGGTATGTATATCGAGATCGGCTGCGCTTCCGGTGCAGCGGGCGAGACTGTTTCCGTTCCGGTCTATCTGTGCGGTCTGCCGAAGCTCGCGGGCTTCCAGCTGCTCATTCAGCACGATCTGCCGCTGGAGCTTGTCGAAATCAAGTCGAATCTGGAGCAGCATCCGCAGTGGACGGATTTCGAGGATAACGAGGCGATTCTCAACCCGAATTTCTCCGAGAATGAGGGCTGCGTCGTCGCGGCACAGGCCCACGACATTACCGTGCAGGACGGCTATGTCGTCGCGGAATACGAGTACCAGATTCCGGAGGACGCAAAGACGGGCGATGTTTACACGATCTCCGTCGCACCGTACTACACCAAGTTCATCACCTCCGACTGCGATGATTATCAGTACACGGCACTGAGCGGCGCAGTCAGAGTCGCTGACGCAAAATGAGAGGGAAAACTGCATAACACCTTCGCGGGGCTGTTTCGGAGAGGGAACAGCCCCGCGGCCGTTTGCGGCTGCAATTCACAGGCAAAGTGATGCTTTCGCAACACTTCCGCTGCAAAGTGTTGTTTAATAAACATAACACGGTGCATTTATCTGTTGCATACGCCCCCGGATCGTGGTACAATACAGTCATGAAAGCAAACCGCAGCAAAACCGCTGCGAAACAGAGTGTATGTGAATATGTGAAGGAGTGTTCGTTATGAATAAGAAGATCGTGATGTGTGCCGCTGCTGCCTGCCTGCTGATCCCGACGGTCGGCTGCGCAAGCAATCCTGCCGCCGTCATCAATCTGCATACAGCGAAAACTGCATCGCTGGAAAACTGGACAGAGGGCTCTGCCGCTGCGAAGTCGATCACGGATTATGTCGCGTCCGTCTGCACGGAGGGCTCGGAGCATTATGTTGCGCCGGCTGACCGCATCGCCGTCTTTGATGTGGACGGTACGCTCTGCGGCGAGCGGTTCCCGACCTATTTCGACAACTGCCTGATGTTTCAGCGTATTCTTCACGACAACAGCTGCAAGGTATCCGCTGAGGATAAGGCATATACCGAGGCATACGAGAAATCCATGCTGTACGGTCTGCCGAAGCCGGAAACCGACAAATCCTCCGGTCAGATCCTCGCAGAAGCATTCAAGGGCTTTACCGTCGAGGAATATCAGGCATATGTCCGCGATTTCATGGAGACGCCTGCATGGGGCTTTGAGGGCATGAAATACGGCGAGAGCTTCTTCAAGCCGATGGTCTCGGTGGTCGAATATCTGGCCGCGAACGATTTCCATATCTACCTTTGCAGCGGACAGGAGCGCAATATGCTGCGCGAGCTGACAAAGGATGCGCTCGGCAAATGGGTGAAGCCCTCCGATATCATCGGCACGACCTTTGAGCTGACCGCCGAGCAGCAGGGCGATGTCAAGGCGAAGAATTATGATTATGCGCCCGATGACCGCGTACTGCTGGCGGGCAATATGACGATGAAGAATCAGAAGATGAACAAGGTCAATTCGATCATCAATGAGATCGGAGCGAAGCCGATCATCGCATTCGGCAACAGCACAGGCGATATCTCCATGGGACAGTATGTCATGCAGAACGGCGGCAAGGCGTATATGCTGCTCTGCGACGATACCGACAGAGATTACGGCGATCCTGAGACTGCAAGCAAGTTTGCCGAAGAATGCAAAAAGCGCGGCTTTGAGACCGTTTCGATGAAGAACGATTTCAAGACGATCTACGGCGACAATGTGGTCTGCACCAAAAATGCAAAGGATGCGGCAGCATAAAAACGAACAGAAAAACGGGACTGTCCGGCGCGGGCAGTCCCTTTTTGTATGTATGGCTCAAATATTCCGCAGCTCAGAGCCGGCGCAGGATCGTGACCGCATCGCAGATTGTTAGGAGCCCGTCTGCATCGGTATCCGCATTATATGCGCCGCGGTACCCCCCGTATCCGACAACGGAAAAGCCCGCCCCGGTGCCGAAGCATCGGGGGCGGGCTTTCATGGAATGAATGAAGGAATAATCTGATAGCAGGATGTTATTTCAGCTTTGCAACGATTTGCAGGATCTCGGAAACATCGTCCATTGTGAGTGTGCCGTCGCCGTTTGCATCTGCGTTTGCTTTGCCCTCTGCGGTCAGAACGGCATCCTGATCCTCGGAGCAGTAGCGGGCGAGCAGCACGGAATCCGTGACATCAACCGTTCCGCTGCAATCGGCATCGCCGCTGCCCTTTGCAATCGCTGCGGGTTTTGGCACGGCAGTCTTTTTGGCGTAGTAAGTGCTGACATCATCCATGTCAATGAAATTTGCCTGATCGTAGAGGAATGTGCTGTGTAGGTTCAATCCGATCCAGTATTTTGGAACAATGCTCTGCTGCGTCATGTCGTATTTTTCACAGAAAGCAAGTGCGCTGTCGGAACCGATTACAGGATTCCACGAATACAAATCCTTCTCTTTGAAAGTTTCCGGATTTTGCGTATTGATTTCAGCATAGGATTTATTTTCATATGTACTGCGAATATCCAAGGGTACTTCAACATGATCCTGCTCGATCAGAACAAGAGATTCCGGCATATCAAGAATATTTCTGAGATTCTGTCCCATACCGAAGCCCAGCAGAACATCATAGCCTAAAGTGCTTGTAAAGTAATCTTCATTGGCACTCCGGCTTTCAAAAGCGCGGTAACCGATGAACTCCAGGCTTTCCGGCAGATGAATGACATGGAATTCATCCTCAAGCCACCTTGCGCTCTCACAGAATGCACCTCTGCCGATATACTTCACATTTGCAGGCATATTGATCTTGCCGTTCCGGCAGATCAGCGCCCAGGAGAACGCGCCCTCTCCGATGTATTCGACAGTATCCGGAATTACGATTTCGGTCATATCCCAAAAGTAAGAGCTTGCCTGTTCAAATGCGCGGTCTTCGATCCTTGTAACGGGTACACCGCCGATCTCTGCCGGAATTTCCAGCACTGTCTTGCCTTCCATATCCGTTTGCTCTGCGCCGACAATACTTGCCGTGCCGTCCGCCTGCAAAACATACCAGAAGCCGTTCTCATACTCTGCATTGACAAAATACTGCTTGTTCGGCTTGCTGGGCGAATTGAAAATAATACCGCGGCGATAGTCATTGAAGCACAGAACTCTGTAGTCCGTGCTGCGCAGGAGATCAAAGGTTTCGTTTGCAAGGATCATGGATTCGATCTCAGCATCCTCTTGTGAAAGCTCGCCGGCTTCAAAGCGCGCCTGCATATCATCCATTTTCTGCTGTGTGATGCCGTAAACATCGACAAGCTCTCCCTCGGCATCATAGTACTGCTCCAATGTACCAGGACGGAAATACAGCTCGTCTTGCGCGCCGTCCGGCATATACTTTTCGATCAGCTCTTCGCGGCTGAGCGTTCCGGCAGATGCGCTGACCGCAAATGCCGCTGACATTGTGACTGCACTCAGAATGCAGAGTGCTGCTTTCATTGTTTTTTTCATGATAATTTCCTCTCTTTCAGTTTGATTCATCGGATAAAGACCGTTTCCAACCGTTTTTGAAATACTTTTCTTTCATCACCTCCGCCTGTTTATAAAACTCTTCAACTGTCATGACAAGGCAATAATGCTGATAAAATTCCTCTTCTGTATCGAACTGAAATGGATTGTAAATACCATCTAACTCCCTGAAACTAAATCCTGCACCTGCGAGATCATTATATAGTAATGTAGCATCCGTAAGTGACTGCTTCCATTCTTCCAAACTGATATTCTCTTCTTGAAGGAACGCAAGATCACATTCTTCTTTCCTTGGCTCGTACACATAATGATGCTTAACTTCATGAAATTGTTCGAGATATTCTTCATGTTGTTCAATATAATCTTCAAACGAAACATCCATTTGATGCCAGTTTCTCAATTTGGCAACTTGAAAAATGATCTCAGCGTCTTCTTTACTGAGCGGAAAAGTAGGAGAATCCGTTTCGTCTAGATAGAGTTTATCGGCTTTACCGTTGACATTTCCGAGAATCCTCTGCTCCGGAGTCAGCGGTGCGTGATCCCATTTTGTCAGCAGCCATTCCTTTTCCGGAGGATTATCCGGATTATTCTCCGGAAGAAACTCTGACTGACATGCATAAAGCCAATCAAGGTGTACCAGCGCCGCATCGACAAAGGTGATCTGTCCGTCCATATCCACATCGCCCATTTCATAGACGGGCGGAGGCGGCTCTGTGACGGTCGTTTCGGTCTGTGTGTCCGCGGCAGTTGTTGAGGTAAGCGGCGGGGGTTCAGTCTGCACCGCAGTCACGGCAGCGCGCGTTTCTGTTATGGCTGCTGTTTCCGTGACCGCATCCGTTTCCGTGACGGAAACGGGCTCTGTCCGGTCTTCCGCAGTGACGGTCACTGTCTGCTGTACCGTATGCGTTTCTGTGATTGCCGTCAGCACCGCCCTCTCTCCGGTACTGACGGCAGTTGTCATGGAAGAAACGCTTTCCTGTACGGATATCGGAATTTCGGACTGCGTACCGACGATCTCATTTCCTATTGAGAACCGGATCATCAGCCCGAATCCCGCAATGCAGGCCGCCGTGCAGCCCGCAGTCAGAAGATAGGGAAGCAGGGCGATGCCATATCTGCGCTCAGCGGGCGGCTGCTCACGGATTCCGGCAGCTTTTGCAGGCACAGGATTCTTGTGAGCCGCTTTGTTGTCCTGCTCCGCTTCAGAAGCAAGCGTGTCATCAAGGGAAAGCTGAATACTGTCCTGAATGCTGTCAGGATTTATTTTGCCGATCGCTTCAAACAATTCCAGCGGTGTCATAACAATCCCTCCTTCCTCAGATATTCTTTCAGTTTTTTTCGGATCCGCTTCAAACGGCTTTTTACGGCCTCCTCGGTCAGGCTGCTGCGCGCTGCAATGATCTGCAAAGATTCGGACATATAATAGCGCTGTATAAACAGGTGTCTGCTTTCGGCGGAAAGCGTCTGAACCCATGCATTCAGTGCTGCGCTCAGTTCGTTTTGTTCCACACGCTGCTCAACACTTTCAGATGAGGGCAGAATGTCCGCAAGCTCCTCAATCACCTCTGTGCTCTGCGATCCGCCCCGTTTTTGTCTGTGCGATTTTTCATTTTTTTGCAGTGCTGAATTGCGGACCAGTGCTGCACAGTAAGCAGGTAGATGCGTCGGACGGTTCGGAGGGATCGAGTTCCATACGCTCATGAGCATATCATTGACACATTCCTCAGCGTCTTCACGGTTCCCGGTTATTCTATATGCGATCTGAAAGCAAAGCGCTCCATATTGCTTATGTAACAGATCAAGCACCTGTTCATCTCTCTGATATAACAAAGCGATTATCTCGTCATCATCGCGCATCAACTCACCCCCTTATTCATTCAGATCGTATTTTTCAGTTATGGTGGCGTGAAATATCAGATATTTTTCATTTTTGGATACCCCACACAAATTATGATTGCTCTTTTTGTGCAGCTAGTATATTATAGTATAATATGAAGAAAAGTGCAATGGATGCATTCAAATATCATGAACGGTTCCGCGGTTTGAGGTCAGGATACGAATCAGCAGATTTAATTTTTCGGTATGCATTGCACTTTTTATCAATATATGCTATAATGGAATCAATGAGTGTCCGCCGCCCGGCGCGGCGCTTCAAATCAACTGTATACTGACCGAAAAGGGAGGCTCATATGGAAAGCTATCAGGGAAAAAATGATTTTATTGCGCTTTGCTACGACAACGATGACCGCGCCGCTGCAGAGCGCATCGCCGAAGCACTGAATGCACTGCGCATTCGTGTCTGGTCAAATTACCGCGGCTGTGTGCTGCGCAAAAGCAGCGATGCGGAGCGCTTTGCCGTCTGCCGGACGGTATTGATCCTCATCTCGGCCAAATGGCTCAAGGGGAAAAACAATACCGATCAGCTCAAGGGCGCGGTGCTGATGGACAAGCAGACCGTTCTGCTCTTTCTTGACGACACCGACCTCTCCGCCAATGAGGAGACCGCAGCACTGCTGAACCGCTCCATGCGCATGATCGACTGCGATCCGGAGAACCTTGATGAATGTATGCAGGAGCTGCTTTCCATGGAATGTGTCACCGACTGCATCATGGCGGAGGACGAGGAGCCTGACACGAAAACCACAAGCCTGCTTGATATTTTCAGCTGAACGGTTCACACAAAAAGGGGATTTTATGAAAGGGAAGCGGTTTTTCGGGCTGGCGGCTGCGCTGCTGATGCTGCCGCAGCTCCCTGTCGTTACGGAGCCATACGGGACAGTCACCGTATCAGCCTACACAGAGCGCGGCCGGTGCGGTGAAAATGCCTATTTCACATTGGATATGAATTCCGGTCTGCTCACGATCGAGGGCGAGGGCAGGATCGACGATGCGGCGGAATATGAATCGGCATGGAACGCATGGCACAGAAATATCAGGAATGTCGTAATTTCCGACGGCATTACGGAGATCGGAAGCTTTGCGTTTTACAGCTGCCTGTATCTGGAATCGGTTTCGGTCGGCAATGCGAAGATCACACGCGTCGGCGATCATGCATTTGAATGCTGCTACAATCTGGAAAAGCTGAATCTGCCCGATCTCACCGAAATCGGAGACTATGCATTTTCAGAGAGCAGATTGCAGGAATTCACCGTTCCGGAGGGTGTCAGACAGCTGAAGGCCGGCACATTCATGAACTGTCAGTCGCTGACTGCGGTGCATCTGCCAGAGGGACTCACTGATCTCGGCGATTTTTGCTTCAGCGGCTGCGAACAGCTGCGGGATATGGAAATTCCGGAGACTGTCTCCGGAATCGGCGAGAATGCATTTTTCGGCTGCAATGCATGGATGACGGAGCATGAAAGCAAGGATGATTTCTTCATCGTCGGCGACGGCATTCTGCTCCGCTGCTTCAAAAAATCGGCGGAGATTGTGCTGCCGGAAAATGTCCGGCGGATCATGCCGAATGCGTTCACGGAGCAGACGGTCAGCGCGGATGAATACGGCTTTGAGCAGGTGCGGTACATCCCGAATACAACGACATTCACACTGGTTCTGCCGGATTCACTTGAGGAGATCCCGGATCACGCACTTGCCGGCATGAAGGCGCTCAGAGAGATCGTGCTGCCGGAGACGGTTTGCTCGATTGGAAGCTATGCGTTTGAGAACTGCGCTTCGCTGCCCGCGCTTACGATTCCGGAGCGTGTCACGCAAATCGGCGAATCGGCATTCCGCGGCTGCTCTAAGCTCGCGGAGATCACGGTTCCGGATTCCGTGGAGCGGATCGGAACGGATGCGTTTTACGGAACGGCACTGCAAAATCAGTGCGCGGATTTTCTGATCCTCGGAAACGGGCTCCTCTGCCGCTATTGCGGCAAGGCGCGCATGGTACGCGTGCCGGAAGGCGTGCGCGCAGTCTGCGGCGGCGCATTTTCCGGCGCGGGCATTGTCAGCATCATATTGCCGGATTCCCTCCTGCGGCTCGATACGGATGCGATTCACTGCACAAATCTGGTCGATCTTTCGCTCGGCAGCGGGATCACGGAAATCGAGGAAAATGCTGCCTCGAATGCGCAGCGCCTGACGGAGATCACCCTGCCGCCCTCCGTCGAAACGATCAGTCAGCAGGCGTTTTCCACCTGCGGCATTACGACTGTGACCGGCGATCCGGGCTCCGAAGCGGAAACCTTTGCGCAGGAAAACGGGCTGACATTTCAGCCGTCCGGTGATTATGACGGATATGATCTGACGCCGCTTGATCCTGCAAAGGATTGCTGGCAGTTTGCCAATCACGAGGACTGCTTCGATGAGACATACTATATGCTGCCCGCGGATGCGACCGCTGCGGCTGCATTTACGCCGGAGGCAAGACGGCTGGACGGCAAGCCGTGGACGGGCGCCTGCTTCGGCATGGCCGCGACCGTGATCCTTTCCAAATGCGGAATGCTCCCGCCCTCGCAGATCGTCGAGGGGGCGCAGTCGCTCAGCGAATTGCAGCCGGATCGCGCCGTGCAGTCCTGCATCAATTATCACCATTCGCTGCAATATGCGTCAGATTTTTCGATGCAGCGGCTCGGCGAGACCGATCTGCAAATGATCTGCCGGATGATAAAAAGTGCAGCCCGCATTGAAAAGGGCGGGCCGCCCCTGCTGATCTCATTCACGGTCGGGGATTATGCGCACGCCGTTGTCGGCTGCGGAATGGAGCAGGGCAGCTGGACGATCGACGGCGAGACCTATGACAGCCGCATCCTGCTCTGGGATCCGAATTATCCGCAGGAGAATGATCCGGACGGCAATGCACTCTATCTCCGGAGCGATACGCTGACGCTGGCACTGCCGCGGTACAGCATGGTTTACGGCAGCAGCACCGGGGCTGATACCGGACGCCTGCTGACTGTTTGCAGCGATCCGGAGATGCTCGCTAAACACGCCTATCCGAAGCGGAAATGGGGCGATGTGAACGGCGATACCACAATATCGGAAGCGGATATCTGGCTGCTGCAAACATATCTGCTCGGCGAAAAGATCACCGGTCTGAAATCGCGGAATGCCGATCTCGATACGGACGGTAAGCTGACGGCGGCGGATCTTTCAATGCTGCGCAGCAGAGTCATTGCGAAATATGCCGAGGACTGACAGCAAAAAATACGGCGCCTGCATCAGAGCGATGCGGGCGCCGTTTTGATACTGTTGTTATTCCGTTTCCTTCCGGGCTTCTGTCTGTTCGCTGCCCTTTTTGAATACGACCAGCTTGCTGAATACATAGTTGATCGCAACGATCAGGAACTGCACTAGGATTGCCATGAGTGCGTAATTCCATTTCAGCGCAACGGTCGTCACCCACATGATCGCAACCTCCATGAAGAATGAAACGATGCGCGCACCGTAAAAGGTCGTGATCTCATGCATCAGTGCGGAGCGCTCCGTCGTCTCGCTCATGAACACATATTTCTTATTGACAAAGAACGCAAATGTCGCCGCGATGATCCACGATACCGTCGTGTTGAGCACATTCGGGACGGTCTGATCCATTGTGAAGCCCGCAAGCCCGAACAGCCATTGGCCGAGCAGCTTGGTGATATAGGAGATCACGGTCGTCCATGCGCCGTAGTAGCAGTAGCGCCAGACATTTTCATATTTGTCCCAGAGATTTTTCAGCGGCTTCGGCAGCAGCTTCAGCACGAATTGCAGCAGTTTTTCCAGCATTGTCTGTTCTCCTTTCAGTCAAGCTCGAATGCGCCGGTGTAGAGCTGATAATATGTGCCCTTCTTCGCGATCAGGTCATCGTGGCTGCCGCGCTCAATGATCCGGCCGTGGTCAAGCACCATGATGACATCGGAATTCTTGACGGTCGAAAGTCTGTGCGCGATGACAAAGACTGTTCTGCCCTTCATCAGCGCATCCATGCCGCGCTGCACCAGGGTTTCTGTGCGTGTATCAATGGAAGATGTGGCTTCGTCCAGGATCAGGCAGGGCGGGTCAGCCACTGCGGCACGAGCAATGGCAATGAGCTGTCTCTGACCCTGGGAAAGATTGGCTCCATCACCTGTAAGCATGGTTTCATAGCCGTTGGGAAGGCGCCGGATAAAGCCGTCTGCGTTGGCCAGAACAGCCGCCTGAATGCATTCTTCATCGGTGGCGTCAAGTCTGCCGTAGCGGATGTTATCCATGACGGTGCCGGTAAACAGATGCGTATCCTGAAGCACAATGCCAAGAGAACGTCTCAGATCGTCCTTGCGGATTTTATTGATGTTGATCTCATCATACCGGATTTTACCATCCTGGATGTCATAAAAGCGGTTGATCAGATTGGTAATGGTGGTTTTGCCGGCTCCTGTACCGCCGACAAAGGCGAGCTTCTGACCAGGCCTTGCATACATGGTGATATCATGGAGAACCATCTTGTCCGGAACATACCCGAAGTCAACATGATTGAACGTGACTCCACCCTGGAGCCGCGTATAGGTTACTGTGCCGTCAGCCTGATGCGGATGCTTCCATGCCCAGATGCCGGTGCGTTCTTTGGATTCAATCAGACCCTTTTCAGGATCTTCCACTGCATTGACCAGCTGTACATAGCCTTCATCTGTTTCAGGGGCTTCATCCATCATGGCAAAGATTCGCCGGGCACCGGCCATGGCCATGACGATGGAGTTCATCTGCTGCGAAACCTGGGAAATCGGACGGGAGAAATTTCTGTTCAGTGTCAGGAAGGTTACAAGGCCGCCCAGAGTCATGGAGGCCACCTGATGAATGGCCAGCAGGCCTCCGACCACGGCGCATACGACATAACTCAGGTGTCCCAGATTATTGTTTACTGGGCCGATGATATTCGTGAATGCATTGGCACGGTTGGCAGAGTCACGGAGGTTTTCGTTGAGTTGCCGGAAATCCTTGATGCTCTGCTCCTCATGGCAGAAAACCTTGACCACTTTCTGGCCTTCCATCATTTCTTCAATATAGCCGTTGACGGCACCGAGATTCTTCTGCTGCTGTCCGAAGAATTTACCCGCCCGACCGGCAAGCTTTGCGCTGGCCACAAGCGTGAGGGACATCAGGACGATGGACAGAATCGTCATCTGCCAGGAGAGCATGATCATGCTCACAAAGGTCATGACGACTGTAATCAGGGAATCGACAAAGGAGGGAATCGACTGACCGATCAGCTGACGGAGCGTATCGATGTCATTTGTATAGACGGACATGATATCACCATGGGAATGGGTGTCGAAATACTTGATCGGCAGTGATTCCATGTGGGTAAACAGATCACAGCGGAGATGTTCCATGGTTCCCTGGGATACCGTGACCATGATTCTGTTATATGAATAGGAAGTGACGACACCGAGCAGGAGAATGGCTGCGAGCTTCATCAGTCTTGCGGCCAAAGGCGCAAAGTCAGGAGACGAAGCGCTCAGCAGCGGTGTGATATACTCATCGATCAGCGTTCTCGTAAACAGAGTACTCTGAATCGTACAGAGAGCAGTAATGAGAATACACGCGATCACAAGCAGGAAATGCCATTTGTAGTACCGGAATATATAACCGAGGATACGCTTCAGAACACTGAAGTTCATTTTCCTCTTCTGCGGTTTCTGTTCGCTCATGTTATGCCTCCTTTCCTAGTCCTGGCGGTCGAAGTCGCCGCCGCCGTTTACCTGTGTCTCGTATACCTGACGGTAGAGGTCATTTGTTTCAAGCAGCTTCTCTGAAGTATCGAATCCGGATACGGCGCCTCTGTAGAGGACAATGATCTTATCGGCATCTTCGATACTGGAGATCCGCTGGGAAATGATCAGTTTGGTGGTGCCGGGGATCTTCTCCCGGAATGCCTGTCTGATTTTCGCGTCTGTTGCGGTATCGACAGCACTCGTGGAATCATCCAGGATCAATACCTTGGGCTTCTTCATCAGTGCCCGGGCAATACAGAGTCTCTGTCTCTGACCGCCGGATACGTTCGTTCCGCCCTGTTCGATGTAAGTATTGTATTTATCGGGCATCTTCTCGATGAACTCATCCGCGCAGGCAAGCCGGCAGGCCTTTTTGCACTCGGCTTCTATCGCGGCTGTTTCTTCGGGTGGCAGGTTTTCCAGAATGGTTCCGGAGAAGAGCATGTTCTTCTGCAGCACCACGGC
>DGSY01000126.1:1022-2663 GCA_002394125.1 Ruminococcus sp. UBA4350 | reverse complement strand
TGACACCGCGGATAATCAGCATATCATCGCTTCTGCCCATCGGCTTCGCCATTTTGATGAGCGTTCTGCCGCAGGAGCATTTTTTCCGCGAGAGGACGCAGAGATCGCGTGTGCGGTAGCGTAGGAGCGGGAATGCTTCCTTTGTGAGCGATGTAAAGACCAGCTCGCCGACGGTTCCCTCCGGCAACACCTCGCCGGTCTCCGGATCGATAATCTCCGGCAGGAAGAGATCCTCGTTGATGTGCATTCCGGACTGCTCCTCGCATTCAAATGCGACGCCGGGACCGGAAATTTCGGTCAGACCGAAGATATCATATGCCTTGATGCCGAGGGATTGCTCGATCGTCCTGCGCATTTCCTCTGTCCACGGCTCCGCACCAAAGATACCGGCCTTCAGCTTGATATCATCGGGTGTCAGACCCATTTCGTGCAGTGTTTCACCGATGTAGGCAGCATAGGACGGCGTGCAGCAGAGGATCGTTGCGCCGAGATCGCGCATGAACTGGATCTGCCGCTCGGTATTGCCGGAGGACATCGGGAGCGTCAGGCAGCCGACCTTGTGAGATCCGCCGTGCAGACCTGCGCCGCCGGTGAAAAGACCGTAGCCGTATGCGACCTGACATACATCGTTTTCATCGCCGCCCGCAGCGGTGATTGCTCTGGCACAGCAGTCCTCCCAGAGATCCACGTCATGCTGCGTATAGAATGCAACAACGCGCTTGCCGGTCGTGCCGCTCGTGGACTGGATGCGCACACAGTCCGAAAGCGGAACTGCAAGCAATCCGAAGGGATAGGCTTCTCTCAGATCAGCCTTTGAGAGAAACGGCAGCTTATGCAAATCGTCAACAGACTGGATGTCATCCGGTTTGACGCCTTTTTTGTCCATGAGATCTCTGTAATAGGGGACGTGTTCGTAGACATGATGTACCTGTTTGACGAGGCGCTCGTCCTGGAGCTTTTTCATGTCTTCGCGGGACATTGTTTCAATGTCCTCGTGCCAGTACTTCGGCATTGGGGTCATTCCTTTCAATATAAAATATGCTTACAGTCTATCGGCTGTATTGTCCTGTTTTCTGCGTGACAGAAGGGCTTATGCCTCTCTGCCGAGAGCGAATGCCTTGCGGTTCATCTCGATGAATTTCTCCGGCACGCACTGATTCAGTGCCTCCTGCCAGACGGATTCCTCGAATTCCATTTTCTTCGAGACAACACCCATCAGCACGACATTCGATGCCTTTGCGCTGCCGGCCTGCTCTGCGAGAGAGAGTGCATCGACGGCGGTGACATCAATGCCCATGCCCTTGAGATTTTCGACGATGCCCTGCGGATAGGATGCCGCACCGGTGATGACCGGCATCGGGTCGAGCGTCTGTGTGGATGTGACGATGTGACCGCCCTTTTTCAGACAGCCTGCCCAGCGCGCCGCTTCGAGCAGTTCAAAGGAGATGATGACATCCGCTTCGCCCTTTTCGACGGTCGGGGAGTAGACGGCATCGCCGTACTTGACATAGGTGACAACGGAGCCGCCGCGCTGCGACATACCGTGAACCTCGCTGACCTTGACGGCATAGCCCTGCTGGAGCAGAACATTGCCGAGAATGCGGCTGGCGAGCAGGGAGCCCTGTCCGCCGACGCCGACGA
>DGSY01000126.1:0-946 GCA_002394125.1 Ruminococcus sp. UBA4350 | reverse complement strand
GTTTCCATATTCAATACCTCTTGCTTTCAGATTGTAGATACCGGACGGCGCACCGTTCAGTAATTGTTTTCGTCATCCTTCCATTTCAGATAGGTCGTGATGATCTGCCAGATGCTGACGATCACGATGATCACGGCAGCAGCGGCAAATTTGATGATCCAGCCGGTTCCGAGGATAAAATGCTGTGAGCAGAATACCCAGATGCCGGTCATGAGTGCCCATGAGACCGGCACTGCAATGCAGGTGCGGATGAATTTACCCTTCGGATCCAGCTCCTGTTATGCTTTCATTCAGGCTGCCTTTTTCAGATCGTATCCATCTCCGCAGGCTGCTGCGGCTGAGGCTGCGGCTCAGCGGGCTGCATCAGTGCATTCGGATCTCCGCCGATCCCGTGCGTCAGCAGCAAAGCCTGAATCCTGCGGCGGTATTCGCCTTCGAGCTGCTGCGAGGAGCGGATCGGATACTCCGCCGCGAGCGCATCCATGATCGTATTGACAGAGACCTCATTCGGCTCCAGTGATTCCGCCATTTTCGCGGCCTTTTCAAAGCACTGGATCTGCTGCTTGCGTTTCTTGAACGGCTCGTGCATCCGTTTCAGCTCAAAGTAGCTGTTCTGGTCGATAACCGGCCCGTGCTGGCAGATGCCGCACATCATAAAGTATTCGAGGACATCCGTTTTGAGCGGAATGTATTCAACGTGTTTGATCTTGACGTGCCGGCCGACATACCAGCCGGTGAATTTCTTACAGACGGGACACCAGTCGATGCCGGTCGAGATGTCCTTTTTCAGCTTTTCGCGTGTACCCCAGACGATAAACATATCCTGTTCCTTTCAATGTTGATGATGGTATCTTGTGCGGAGAATTCTCGTTCTGTATTCCGTGCGTATGGCTTATGCCTCGATCGCGTCGAATTTGCAGAGCTCCTCGCAGATGCCGCAGCCGAC
>DGSY01000131.1 GCA_002394125.1 Ruminococcus sp. UBA4350 | reverse complement strand
TCTTCCAGTGGAAGGGCAAGCACTATGTCATCGTCAACGATATCTCCGGCGACAACTGCGTCGTCATCTACAACCGCGATACCATTGAGGAGAACGGCCTGAAGGATCCGGCAAAGCTGTTCGCTGAGGATAAGTGGGACTGGACTGCTTTCCAGGATGCTCTGACACAGTTTGTCGATCCCGACAACGGCCAGTACGGTATTGACGGCTGGTGGTTCGAGGGCGGCCTCTCCGCGACCTGCGGCGTGCCGTATATCGGCATCAAGGACGGCAAGCTCGTCAACAACATGAAGGATCCCGCGATCGAGCGTCTCCAGAACTGGATGTATGAGCTCGGCACGACAAACTGCGTTGCGATCGGTGTCGGCGACTTCGGCTGGACCGCAATGCCGAGCTACATCGGCGAGGGCAAGACGCTGTTCTATCCGTGCGGCGCATGGGCAATGTATAACGACACATGGAAGAACGATTTCGGCGAGAACGCAATGTTCGTTCCGATGCCGAAGGATCCGAATGCTGATGAGTATTACATCCCCTGCGGCCTCGACGGTTATGTCATGGTCAAGGGCGGCCAGAATCCGGAGGGCGTTGCGAAGTTCGCAGCCTGCAAGCGTCTCGCGATCACCGATGAGCGCGCAACCGAGCTCGGTACCGAGCAGCTCCGCAAGGACTACGGCTGGAGCGATGAGATGATCGATATGCTGCACAAGTGCCACGAGATCGCGAAGGCAAATCCGCACTACGATTTCTACACCGCAGTTTCGACCGACGTCACGAAGATCCTCGATTCCAACGAGACCGGTATCCGTGCGACCTCGAAGGGTCAGCTCCAGTGGAGCGAGATCGTCAGTATGTCCAGCGCTGCGATCGACGCATATCTGGAAGATGCAAACAGCTGATTGCAAATCACGAGAATTCAAACTCCTTAATACGCAGAAACCCGATGCATTGCGCGTCGGGTTTCTGCGTTTTTTTTTCGGAAATGCGGCGTCCGGCCGGATGCAGCTTCGTATAATTCCGGCCGGAACGGGAATGCTCTGTCTGAAAGGGTGATCTCATGCAGCTGACTGCTTCTCTTGCGCAGAATCTCGAAATCATTGCACATATGACCGGCGCCTCCGATGACACTGTCATCAGCCGGCTGACCGTCTGCGGCATTCCCTGTGCGCTGCTCTCCTGCGAGGGGATGTGCAGCAGCGCAGGCATTGCGGAGCAGATCGCCGAGCCGCTGCATCAGCTCCGCGGCGATTTCCCGGACGGTGCCGCGCTGACGGCCTATCTCCGACGCTGCCGTCTGCTTGCGGCGGACAGTGCGGAGGCGGAGAATACGGATTCGCTGCTGCATTATCTGCATTCCGGATTCGCCGTTCTGCTGGCAGACGGCGCTGCATCGGCATCGGTATTCGGCTTGCAGGGCTATGCCTCCCGCGGGATCTCCGAGCCCTCCGGCGAGCTGAATGTCTACGGCGCAAAGGAGGGCTTCACCGAGCCGATCCGCACGAATATGTCTTTGATCCGCAGGCGGATGAAATCGCCGCTGCTCTGCTTTTCCATGCTGACAGCCGGAACCGTCACGCAGACCGATCTCTGCATCGTCTATCTGCGCGACCGCGTACCGGAGCAGCTCATCAGCGAGATCCGCGGAATGCTCGGAGATCTGCCGCTCGAAAGCATTCTCTCCGCCGGATATGTCCGGCCGTTTCTGGAGGGGAGCGATCTGCGGCTCATCCACAGCATCGGCACGACCGAGCGGCCGGATGTATTCTGTGCGAAGCTGCTGGAGGGCAGAACGGGCATCCTCATTGACGGGACGCCCTTTGCGCTGGTGATCCCGCAGCTTTTCTGCGAGACCTTTCAGACGCTCGATGATTACAACTATCCGCCCGCCTATGCGACGCTGCTGCGCTGGATCAAATATGCCGCCGCGCTGACGGCGCTGCTTCTGCCGGCGGCATATCTCGCAGCGGCGCTCTATCATCCGGAGCTGCTGCATGAAACGCTGCTGCGCGTGCTGACGGATTCGGAGCAGAATACGCCGTTTTCGCTCGGCGCGGAGATGCTCGGGATTTTGTTCCTGTTTGAGATCGTGCGCGAGGCGGGGCTGCGGCTGCCGAAGGCAGTCGGCGGGGCAGTCGGGATGATCGGCGGGCTGCTGATCGGGGATGCGGCGGTGCAGTCCGGGCTGATCTCGACGCCGGTGCTGACGGCAGCGGCGCTTTCGGCGACGGCGGGCTTTGTGATACCGGAGCATCATGCCGCGCTGACGGTTCTGCGGCCTGCGTTCATACTGGCGGCGGCAGCAGCGGGAATTCCGGGGATCGCGCTGCTCGGTGCGGCGCTGGTGCATCATATCTGCGGGACGGAGGTTTTCGGATATCCGGTCTCGGCACCGATCGCGCCGCTGCATCCGAAGCGGCTGCGGGATATTTTTGCGCGCATCGGATTCCGGCGGCTCTCGCAGGGAAATTTTCGGGTTTCAGAGGTCGGCAGGGCCGACAGCCGTTTCCCTCCGGCATGATTTCACGGAGCATATCAATTTTGTCGCTGTTACGCTGCTGTTCGCAGCTATTGAACGGTCTGGCTTTCATCCCTTTCTGCTTCCGTTCGTTTCCGGAGACCTTTAGGAAATGCCGGCGGGGGCTCCCCGCTGGCATCCGCGAAGCGGATACCTCTTTTTTATAAAATCTTCCGAACGGATAAAAGAAACCTGCCCCGCAGAAGCAGGGCAGGTTTACAGACTCAGAGATCCTCATCGGATTCATCAAGGAGCATTTCCCATGTCGTCGATTCGCCGGCAACTTCATTTGCCGTGTAGTATTGCAGGATCGTCTGCGCATCGCCGGCGGTCAGATCGCCGTCGCCGTTGACATCGCAGTGCGTATAGGTCAGCGGATTGAATGCATAGGGCTGCTCCGCGACCGCCGCCGTGTATTCGATGAGCGTATCCTGCGCGTCGGCGGCTTCGACCTTGCCGTTTTGGTCATAGTCGCCGGTCGAATCCTGAATGCGGTGATCGTAAATGCCGATGACCGCACTGCCGGTCTTGCCCGATGTATAAGCGGCGTCTTTTGCGATCGCATAGGCCGCGCCCTCAACCGGAATTGTCACATCAATCAGATGATCCGCGAGGACTTTGCCGTCTGCATAGATCAGGCTGTAAAGCATTTCGCCGTCCGCCTGCTTTTCACCGACGGAAAAGAGCACGCCGTCCGAGCCGAAGCAGGCGTCGTATTGCAGCGGCAGAACGATCTTTCCGTCCTTGTCGATGCAGCCCCATTTGCCGTCCTTGCAGACACTCGCATAGCCGCCCTCAAACGAATAAGCATAGTCGTATTCCATCGGGATGACAGCCTTGCCGGTCTTGTCGATATAGCCGTATTTGCCGTCGATCGCGGCGACCGCCAGACCGTCGCTGAACGGCTGCACAAAGTCAAACTGCTGCGCGATGACGATCTTTCCGTTGACATCCATGAAGCCGTATGGGTGCGCCGGATGCTGATAAGGATCCCATTCCTGACCGTCCGGATTTTTGACCGGCTTATCAAAGCTGCCGTCAAACTGCACTTCGCTGCACCAGAACGGGAACAGCCCCTCCGAATAACTCATGAAACCGATTCTGTATGCAAAGCCCTCACCAACGAGATTGCCCTCACCCCAGTAGATATTGCCGAGATAAGACGGGAGCTTTGTGATCGTTTTGCCGGTCTGGTCAATGACCGCAAGCGGCGCATTTCCGTTCACCAGCGTCATTGCGACCACCGCGTAGCCGTCACACATGGCAGTCCCGGCGAAATAAGGGCCGAGGATCTTTTTGCCGGATGTGTCGTAATAGTTTGTATATGCCTCTTCAAAGTTCTCATCGTTCCAAAACCATGTATTCCCGTTAAAGCCGTTGTAAACGGAAATCACATTTTTATCAGCAAATTGGTATACGCCGTGAAAATGTATCTGTCCCAATGCATGATTAACATTATACGGCTCATCTGCAAAATCCAGAATCTGTTTTTCATAATCCGCAAAGCTGTAAACTGCGCTGCTTGGCACATCCCATGTTCCGTTCTTCGTTGTTTCTGTCCGGTTCCGTTTCAGCAGAAGATAATCGGTTCCGGTGATCCATGCGACCGTATCCGCGGGCGTATCGGTCACGCGCCCCCAGTTTTCCGGATAGGTGATCTTGTCCTCTGCGGCAGAGGATACAGCGGTCAGTGCATTGGCAGCCAGCACTGCACAGACAAATGCCGCCGCCCGTCTCAGTTTTTTCATATACATTACCTCCCTTGCAGTATGCAGCGATTCTTTCACTGATATGATAATTATAACAGATTATGGCGCAAAATGCAATGGATATAGGAAAAATCAAATGACCATTCCGCATCCTGATCTCAAATCGGAGCCGGGCACTGCCCGGTTATACCATATTATGGCGCGAAATGCAATGGATATAGGAAAAATCAAATGACCATTATTTCAAGAAAGGCGGCCGCTCTATGCTCAGCAGCTTGATTCGTGTTCTGATCCTTTATCCGCTCGTGATCTTCGGTGTCCGGCTCATGGGCAAGCGTCAGATCGGCGAGCTCCAGCCCTCGGAGCTTGTCGTGACGATCCTCATTTCCAATATCGCGACGCTCCCGCTCGAAGATCAGGATCTGCCGCTGCTCATGGGCATTGTCCCGATGCTGCTGCTGATCTCGGCGGAGGTGCTGCTCTCGTTCGGTGTCCTGAAAAGCCGCCGGCTCCGGCATCTGCTCTCCGGTACGCCGCAGATCATCGTCCGCAGCGGCAAACCGGATCAGCAGGTCATGGCGTCGCTGCGCTTCACGCTCGATGATCTCATGACGGCGCTGCGTTCGCTCGGCATCTTCGATATCAGCGAGGTGCAGCTTGCGATCGTCGAGACGAACGGCACGGTCTCCGCATATCAGAAAACATATGCGCGGCCTGCATCCTGCGGCGATTTGAAGCTCGATCTCCCGCAGAAAGATCCGCCGGAAATTCTCATTGCGGACGGCTGTATCTGTCCGGAGGGACTGCGCGCACTCGGAATGTCGCAGGCACAGCTCCGCAGGCTGCTCAGCCGGAAGCATCTCGAACCCGAAGCGCTGTTTCTGATGACCGCCGATGCGGACGGAAACTGCAATTTCATTGAAAAGGAGGATCCGCGAAAATGAAGCAGATGCGTTTGATGATTGCCGGAGCGGTTATGGCAGCGGTCACAGCGCTGACGGTGTATTCCGTGGCGGCGGTGCAGCGGCGCTGTGAGATTCTGCTGCGCGATGCGGATGCCGTGGCGATCGCGGCGGAACAGGGAACGGCGGTCGGGGCGGCGATCGCGGCATTGGAGCGTGACTGGGCGCAGGAGTGCGGCGTCCTGCGGCTGTTTGTTCCGGCGGAGACACTCGCCGAGCTGAACCGTTCAGTCTACCGGCTCGCGCCGCTCAGCGGCACGGACGAGCTGCCGGCGGAGGTCGCTGCAATCAGAGCGACGGTGATATGGCTTGCGCCGGGATATCCTTTTTTTCAACAGGATCAATGACCTTGCGCGGCTGATCGGAAATTTATCATTCCGCCGGCGGAGGACTTTAGGAATTGGCTCCGGCACTGCCGGCGGTGATATGGCTTGCGCCGGGATATCCTTTTTCAGCATGATAAATGAACTGCGGCGCGGCTGATCGGGAATTTATCATTCCGCCGGCGGAGAACTTTAGGAATTGGCTCCGGCACTGCCGGGAGCGCTCCATTTTATTTTAGCTTATCCATTGCACTTTTCACAATAATATGGTATAATATTGATGTCCCAAC
>DGSY01000016.1 GCA_002394125.1 Ruminococcus sp. UBA4350 | reverse complement strand
TAACCAACTGAACTACCAGGCCATCATCCTGTCACCCGGAAGTGTTTCGTTTCCGTCAGGCGACTTTGTTATTATACAGCATTCGGCCGGAAATGTCAAGCGAATTTTGGAAATTTACGCAAATACGGCGTATTCACCAAAATACAACCGCAATTTTTAAGCGATACTTGTGAAATATAAACGCAAACAGAGCAGGGGAGGGGTCAGTTCAGACCGTTCTCCCCGTTTTTCGCAAATAATTGCAGAACGGCTGTCCGCAGCGGGCGGTTCTCCGGCTGATCCAGCTCAGGATCCTCCGCGAGGATCTGCTTTGCAGCCTCCTGTGTTTCGGAAACGAGCGGCATATTGCTGCAAAATGCGGCCTGCATCATCGGCGGCATACCGTGCTGGGCATGGCCGAAGAAATCGCCGGGGCCGCGCAGACGCAGATCCTCCTCGGCAATCGCAAAGCCATTTGTTGTGCGGCTCATGATCTTGAGACGGTTCCGCGCATCCTCACGACGGCTGTCCGTCAGCAGGATGCAGTAGCTCTGCACATTGCTGCGGCCGACTCTGCCGCGGAGCTGATGCAGCTGTGCAAGCCCGAAACGGTCTGCGTTCTCGATCAGGATGACGGTTGCATTCGGCACATCGACGCCGACCTCCACGACCGTCGTGCAGACGAGCAGGTCGATTTCGTGAGATTTCATCGCATTCATGACAGCTTCCTTGTCGGCGGGCTTCATTTTGCCGTGCAGCAGTCCGACGCGGTAATCCGCGAACGCACCGTTTTTTACATTCTCTGCATAGGTCTCCGCAGCCTGTACATTTTCCAGCGTATCCGAATCCTCGATCATCGCGCAGACCAGATATGCCTGCTCGCCCGCGTCCAGCCGCTCGCGGATAAAGCCGTATGCGCGATCGCGGTAGCCGCCGGTGACGGCGAATGTCCGGATCGGCAGTCTGCCCTTCGGCATCTCGTCCAGCACGGTAATATCCAGATCACCGTAGACGATCAGCGCAAGTGTACGCGGGATCGGTGTCGCGGACATGACCAGCTTATGCGGGAATCCGCCCTTTTCCGCGAGGGCAGCGCGCTGCGCAACGCCGAAGCGGTGCTGTTCATCGGTGATGACCAGACCGAGCGATGGGAATTCGATATCCTTCTGAATGACGGCGTGCGTGCCGATGATGACGGGATATTTTCCTTCGGCGATGCCCTGCTTGATCTCACGCTTTTGCTTTGCTTTGGTGGATCCGGTCAGCAGTGCGGTCTCAATGCCGAGCGGCGCGAGAAATTCCGTCATGGTCTGCATATGCTGCTGGGCAAGGATCTCGGTCGGCGCCATGAGAACGGTTTGCAGACCGTTTTTCGCTGTGAATGCCGCCGCTGCTGCCGCAACAGCGGTCTTGCCGCTTCCGACATCGCCCTGCAATAAGCGGTTCATCGGCTTCTCGGCGCAGAGATCGCGGCAGATGACCTCAACCGCATGGCGCTGCGCGTTTGTAAGCGAAAAGGGGAGTGCGGCATAGAAGTCGGAGATATCGGTCTGCGGAGACATGGAGACCGCAGACGAACCGGCAGCGCGGTGTTTGAGCATCAGCGTGCCGAGCTGGAAAAGCAGCAGCTCCTCGAATGCGAGGCGGTAGCGCGCAGATTCGAGCTGCTGCGGCGATTCCGGGCGGTGAACGGCATGGAGCGCTTCGGTCAGCCCGCAAAGCTGACAGCGTTCCCGCATGGATCGCGGCAGCGTTTCGATCGGCGCGCTGTCAAGATACTGCAAGGCGCGGAGGATATTCGTCCGCATCATCGCGCTCGTCAGACCGACCGTCTGCGGATAGACCGGCTGCAAAAGCAGAGCGCCCTCCGTTTTCTGCACCTGCGGTGCCTGCATTTCACGCCGGAGAAATCCGCCGGAGAGCTTGCCGTATGCGAAATATTCCTCGCCGGGCTTCATAGCCTGATAGGTATACGGGGAATTGTAGAAAACAAGCGTCATTTCGGTGATGCCGTCGGAGACGACAACGCGGAAAAGCGAAAAGCCGCGCCGCACGAATGCCGGTGCGAGCTTCTGCCGGACGGTGCAGCGCACGGCGACCGGCACGCCGTTTTCGGCATCCGCAATCATGACAGGATGCGTATAATCAATATAGGTACGCGGAAAATGAAACAGCAGATCGTATGGTGTAAAGATGCCGAGCTTGTGATATTTCGCGGCGCGCTTCTCGCCGACGCCCGGCATCGTTTCGATCGGACGGTATAGTTCGTTCATAATATGCAGTCCTTCGGTAATGTGGTTTGTTACTTGCAGTATAACACAAATTTATGGAAAATGCAAGTATAACGCGCCGCAGGAAAAAGGAAAAACCCCGTCATGTGAGGGATTTGCTCCGCCTGTTCTTTTTATCCGGGCGCAGCAATTATGTATAACTGCTTGACAATTTCTGAAAAATATGGTAAACTGAAACTGATAAGAGGGAGTAGCCGGCAGCATTTCCGGAGCAGATGCTGTCTTTCGCGTCGTCATACCCGGCATCCATGCGGTGCCCGCACGAAAATCAAACGGCAAGACTTTTATCGCAGTGTGCATTCGTTCTGCTGCGGTAAAGGTCTTTTTTTGCTGTAATACGCTGAAAGGAACGGGAATATGGAAGTTTTATACCAGAATCTCTTGCAGCTCGATTGGAAGATGATCGTCATGTGGGCGATCGGAGGAATCCTGATCTATCTCGCGATCAAAAAGGACATGGAGCCGACGCTGCTCCTGCCGATGGGCTTCGGCGCGATCCTTGTCAATCTGCCGCTTTCGGGCGCTGTCACGCAGCCGGGTTCGGAGGAGGGGCCGCTGAGCATCCTCTACGGCGCCGGCATTGCGAATGAATTGTTCCCGCTGATATTGTTTATCGGCATCGGCGCGATGATCGACTTCGGACCGCTGCTCTCGAATCCGGTGCTGATGCTATTTGGTGCGGCGGCGCAGTTCGGCATCTTCTTTACGCTCTGTACTGCTTCGATGTTCTTCGATATCAATGATGCGGCGTCGATCGCGATCATCGGTGCCGCAGACGGCCCGACCTCGATCGTCGTCGGCCAGAAGCTCCAGTCGAATTATATCGGTGCGATCATGGTTGCGGCGTATTCGTATATGGCGCTCGTGCCGATCATTCAGCCGCCGATCATCAAGCTGCTGACGACGAAAAAGGAGCGCATGATCCGCATGGAATACACGCAGAAGCCTGTTTCAAAGATCACGCGCATCCTGTTCCCGATCTGCATTACGATCATTGCAGGATTGATCGCGCCGGCATCTGTTGCGCTGGTCGGCTTCCTGATGTTCGGCAATCTGATCCGTGAATGCGGCGTGCTGGACAGCCTCTCCGAAACTGCACAGAAAACGCTTGCAAATCTCGTTACGATCTTCCTCGGCATCACGATCGCATCACAGATGCAGGCGGATAAATTCCTGCGTGTAGATACGCTGCTGATCCTCGGCCTCGGCCTTGTCGCGTTCATTTTCGATACGGCGGGCGGCGTCATCTTCGCAAAGATCCTGAATATCTTCCTGAAAAAGAAGATCAATCCGATGATCGGCGCGGCGGGCATTTCGGCATTCCCGATGTCCGGCAGAGTCGTGCATAAGCTGGCGCTGAAGGAGGATCCGACCAACTTCATTCTGATGCAGGCGACCGGCGTCAATGTTTCCGGACAGATCGCATCCGTCATCGCGGGCGGCCTGATCCTGAATTTCTTCCTGCACTGATCGGAAAGGGGTATGAATATGTATATGCTGACTGCATCCTTTGAGCCGATGCATTTTGTGGAAAATCTGCGCTATATGGGACTTGGTATGCTCGGTGTTTTTATTGTGATCGGAGTCATCATGCTGCTGACGATGCTGCTGAACAAGCTGACGGAGGAACGCAGGCATGACGAATCCGATGAGCAGTGAGGGCGGATATGGAGCCCGAAAAGAAAGAGAGCCTGCCGGTGCCGGATGAGCCGGAAAAGCCGGAGGAGGGCTTTGTGCCGTACTGCGGCTCGGATGAGGCGGAGGCCGGACAGAAAGCCGGACGGAAATCAAAGATCAAAATGTGGATCTTTGTGATCCTGCTGATTCTGGTCGCAGCCGGATTTGTTGTCATTCTTGTCGGCAGACGGTATAATCTCTATCATGAAACGATCGGCACGATCCGGTTCGATTACCGGACGGGCGAAGCGGATGTGCCGGATGATTCGCTTGAGAAGGGCGTCTGCGCAAAGGCGCTCCGTGAGGAGATCGGCGATAGAGCCGTGACGGTTGACGCGGCGATGTATATGTTCAATGACAAGATGGACATCTCGGATACGGTTTCGGTTTACAGCTATGTGCATACAAAGTCATCCGATGCTGCTGTTGTGAAATCAGGTACCGCAAACTGGTTCAAGACGCAGAAGCAGTCCATGCAAATGCCGCTGCTCTTTGAGCTGTTTTTCGGAACGGAGAATCTGGATCTGCTGAAGGCAAGCTGCTATGACACATACCGCGCCGAGGTTGCCGGCGGGCATTATGTCTGCGAGGTCTGGCTGGTCTGCGATCTCACCGGCGAGGATCCGGTTTACTATACGGTGTACCGGTATTATGATGAGGGACGGCTCGCGGGCGTGCGTGTGCTGTCCGATCAGGACGAGGTCATGCAGGTCTTTGATATTCGCAGCTATACACTGAAATAAACACGTTCATCAAATGAGAAACGGAACGCAGTGTCCGGTTTCAGAATAATACCTTTGAAGCTCCCGGCTTCCGTTTCGGGAGCTTCCGTCATATCAGCCTGTTCCGGAGGTGGATGAAATGCAGAAAACGATCCTGATTATTGAAGATGACACAGAGATCAACGATATGCTCCGTATTCTTTTGCAGCAGAACGGTTATCAGACCGTCAGCGCATTTTCTGGAACGGAGGGTATCCTCGTACACAGCAGGGAGATCAGTCTGATCCTGCTTGACCTCATGCTCCCCGGACGAAGCGGAGAGGATATTATCCGTGATCTGAAAGCAAAGCACAATGTGCCCGTTATCGTCACAAGTGCCATACATGATGTCAGCAAGAAGGTTGATCTTTTCGCGTTAGGTGCAGACGATTATGTGACGAAGCCTTTTCATAATGAAGAATTGCTTGCGCGAATCGCCGCAAGGCTGCGCACAGATGCAGCCGCCCAAACCGGTGAGACACTCACATACAAGGATATCGTGCTGAACAAATCGGATTTCTCCGCCGAATGCTGCGGAAAGTCGATTGAGCTTTCAAAGCACGAATTCGCTTTATTGGAGCTGCTGATGAAAAATCCAGACCGCACCTGCACCAAGAGCCTGATCTATGATACGGTATGGGACTGCGAAAACTCCGCCGATGACAACACGCTGAATGTGCATATCAGCAAGCTGCGGAAAAAGCTGAAGGAGTGCAATCCGGATGAGGAATATATCGAAACGGTGTGGGGCATCGGCTATCGTCTGAAAAAATAATCCCGGTTAAGACTTTTTTAAGACTTGATTTCAGTGTTTTTTTATAATTTCATGCTATCATGTAACTATCAGCTGAAATGAACACACAGGAGGTTACAGCAATGCGTGAAATAGTATTGCAGACAAAGCAGCTTACAAAGCGCTATCGGGATTTCACAGCGCTTGACCATGCCGACATGACCGTTTACCGCGGGGATATCTACGGTCTGATCGGGCGGAACGGAGCAGGCAAAACGACGATGATGAAGCTCGTCACCGGCCTGACCGAGCAGACAGAGGGCGAATATTCGCTGTTCGGCAAAACGGGCTCTGCCGCCGAAAAGGAAAAAAGACGCATCGGCTGTCTGATCGAAAATCCTGCGTTTTTCGGCAGCATGACGGCTTATCAGAATCTGCGTTATTACTGCTTTCAGAAGGGCATCACAGATCTGAAGCAGATCGACGAAGCATTGGAGCTTGTGCAGCTCACCGAAGTAAAGGACAAGAAATACCGCAGTTTTTCTCTCGGTATGAAGCAGAGACTGGGCATTGCCTTTGCGGTGCTTGACAATCCCGACCTGATCATTCTGGATGAGCCTGTCAACGGTCTGGATCCGATCGGCATCAGCAAGCTGCGTGACATATTCCGCAAGCTGTCGCAGGAGAGGGGCATCACGCTGGTGATCTCAAGCCATATCCTCTCGGAGCTGTATGCAGTTGCAAACCGTTTCCTGTTCATCGACAAGGGCAGAGTTCTGAAGGAGGTCACAAAGCAGGAGCTTGACCTTGAATGCAGCCGCTGTATCGTTCTGAAAACAGACGATACAAAGAAAGCGGCAACGATCCTTGAAAGCAAGCTGAATATCACGGATTACAAGGTGATCGACAGCGGAGAGATCCGCATTTATGACGAATCCGCAAAGCCGGAGCAGCTGAATAAGGTACTGGTGCTGAATGATGTGAGCATCTCCGGGATCGGCGAGTCGGGCGTTTCTCTGGAGGATTATTTCAAGCAGCTTGTCGGGGAGGTGCAGTCATGATCAATATGATGAGAGCGGAGCTTTACCGCCTGACCAAAAGCAAAAGCTTCTATGTTTTCTGGATCGGTTCAGTTTTAACCTTTCTGATCTCAGTTATCTATCAAAGTCCGGGCGGCATCAGCTTCGGCGCGCCGCTGGATTACAGCGATGACATCAAACTGGACATTGTCCAGACGGCAATGAATTTCACTTTTTATTTCTTTCTGATCATACCTGTGTTCTGTATCATATCCAGTGAATTCAGTGAGCATACGATCAAGAATACCATCACATCCGCCGTCAGCAAAAAAAAGTATTTTACTGCGAAATATGTTTTCACGCTGGTGTACTCACTGCTGTCTTTTCTGACCGTGAACATTTTGTTCTACATTGTCAACCGGATCGTAAACGGTGAGAATTACAGCTCCCCGATCGGTGAATATGCAAAGGCGCTTTTCGGTCAGTTTCCTTTATTCATTGCGATTGTTTCGGTGTTCATTTTCCTTGCATTTTTATTCAGAAAGGGCGCTGCTTTCAACGCAGTAACAATTATTACGCCGATCGTCTATACCACAGTCTCACTTGTACTTTTCGGGATCGGGGAAACAAAAAAGGCTGCCGAAAAGCTGTTGTCCTATGAAATCAGCACGATGATCAGCAGGCTGGCGATCGGATGCACCGACAGCTACCGGGCGAAATGCTATATCGGCTGCGCCGCTGTGACCGTGCTGTCATTTGTGCTGGGATATGTGCTGTTTACGAAAAGAGAGCTTGAATGATGCGGAGGGAGTGCAGGCATGACAGCAGTTATCATCATACTGAGTATTGCTTTGGCTGTCGTGCTGGCATTCTGTGTGCTTCAGAGAATGGAGATCAACAGCATTGCCGGACAGCTGAATGAACTGAAACGCAGGAATACCAATTCTGTGATACGCTCTGAAAACGGAACGGCAAACAGGCTCATCACAGAGATCAATGCCCTCCTGAAAGAAATGCGTGAAATGAAGATCAGCTATCATCAGAAGAATCACGCATTGGAGCAGATGATGACCAATATCTCCCATGATCTGCGGACGCCGCTGACCTCTGCGATGGGATATATTGATCTGATACAGCATTCGGCGCTGTCAGAGGATGAAAAAAGCCGTGAGCTCGCCATTATAGAGAAACGGCTGATGCTTCTGGAGGAGCTGATCAACTCGTTCTTTGAGCTGTCGCAGATCGTTTCAAGAGGAAAGAAGCCGGAGAAAACCGAGCTCAACCTCGTTTCCGTCCTTGAGGAAGCGATCGTTCATTACTATGACGATTACTGCGATCAGGGCAGAACGATCGTTTTTCAGTGCAGCGAGCGAAAGCTGATGCTGCTTTCCAATCAGAGTATGCTGCTGCGCATTTTCGATAATCTGATCGGCAATGCGCTCAAGCACGGCAGGGGCGACCTGACCGTCGCGGTCAGTACTGCCGGACGGTTACAGATCACATTCACAAATAAACTCCGATCCGGCGACATAGATTTAGAGCATATCTTTGATGAATTTTACACGACCGATATTTCGCGGACAAAGGGCAACACCGGTCTGGGGCTTGCGATCGCAAGGCAGTTTACCGAATTGCTCGGCGGAGAGATCCGTGCTTCGCGACGCGGGGATCTGTTTATCCTGACGGTCGGATTTCCGTTATAATTGCTGCGGAATGATACGGCAGCATGATTTCGCTGCCGCTGAAAGATTTGCGCAGCGGACTGTATTTTCACAGGCAGAGTCAAAACCGGCTCTGCCTGTTTTGTCTGTATGATTCCGCAGCAGGCGTACAATGCGCGCGTCCGCAGAATCCCGCAGAAAAATTTCCGGAATTTACCCCTTGACATTTTCGCAGAAATGGTGTATACTATATGCAAAGAACAAATGTTCTTTATGCAAAAAAACGGTATCCGGCGTGACGGGGGTGTGTGCGGTGTCTGTCTATGTCTGTATTGATCTGAAATCGTTTTATGCTTCGGTCGAGTGCATGGAGCGCGGGCTTGACCCGCTCAATACCAATCTGGTCGTCGCGGATCCGAGCCGCACCGAGAAAACGATCTGTCTTGCGGTGTCGCCGTCCCTGAAAGCGATCGGCGTACCGGGCAGGCCGCGGCTGTTTGAGGCGATCCAAAAGGTCGCGCAGGAAAATGAACGGCGCAGAAGCCGTGTGCGGGGACGCACACTGACCGGCAGCTCCGTCTTTGCGGACGAGCTTGCAAGGCATCCGGAGTACGCCGTCGATTATATCACCGCGCCGCCGCAGATGCGCCGGTATATGGAGGTCAGCGCGGGAATCTATCAGATCTATCTGAAATATATCGCGCCGGAGGATATCCATGTCTATTCGGTTGACGAGGTGTTCATGGATGTCACAAATTATCTGGTGACCTACCGCTGCACGGCGCATGAGCTGGCGATGCGCATGATCCGCGATGTACTGAACGTCACCGGCATCACCGCGACGGCCGGAATCGGCACGAATATGTTTCTTGCGAAGGTCGCGATGGACATTGTCGCAAAAAAAATGCCGCCGGACAAGGATGGTGTGCGCATTGCGGAGCTGGACGAGCATTCATACCGGCAGAAGCTCTGGGATCATACGCCGATCACGGATTTCTGGATGATCGGCGGCGGAACGGCGCGGCGGCTGGCTGCGCTGCATATCTGCAATATGGGACAGCTGGCGCGGTTTTCGGAATATTATGAGGACCGGCTTTATAAGGTGTTCGGCGTGAAGGCGGAGTTCCTGATCGACCATGCATGGGGCTGGGAGCCGTGTACGATCGCGGCGGTCAAGGCGTACCGGCCGGAGAATCAGAGTCTCTCACAGGGGCAGGTGCTTGCGGAGCCGTATACGCCTGCAAAGGCACGGCTGATCGTCCGCGAAATGGCAGATCAGCTCGCGCTGGATCTGGTGCGGAAGGAGCTTGCCGCCGATCAGCTCGTGCTGGATATCGGGTACGATCACACCGGCGTTCCGGAGGGCTACAGCGGAGAAATGAAGCTGAATTACTACGGAAAGCTGATGCCGAAGCCCGCGCACGGCTCGCTGAATCTCGGCAGACATACGGCATCGGCAAAAATCATTCTGTCTGCGGCCATGCAGATCTTTGACCGCATCACGGACAGAGATTTGCTCATCCGGCGGCTGAATATCACGGCGAATCATGTGATCCGCGAAGCCGATGTGCCGGAGGATGCGCCGGTGCAGTACGGGCTGTTTGATGACGTGGAGCAGCTGGAGCGCCGGCGGAAGCAGGAGCAGACCGCACTGGAAAAGGAGCGCCGACTGCAAAAGACGCTGCTCGCGATCAAATATAAATACGGTAAAAATGCAATTCTGAAGGGCATGGACTATATGGAAGGCGCGACCGCACGGGAACGGAACGGACAGGTCGGCGGCCACAGAGCATGAGGTGAGATTTATGAATGAGCTTTTGATCCGCGGCATTGAGATCGGCCGCGATGCGATCGCGCCGGACAGCTATCTGCATCAGATCCCGGCGATTAGCACGCTGGATTCGCTGACGCTGCACCGTCCGGTGACATTTTTCGTCGGTGAGAACGGCAGCGGCAAATCCACGCTGCTGGAAGCGATCGCTGTCGCCTGCGGGTTCAATCCGGAGGGCGGCTCGCGCAATTACAGCTTTTCAACCTACGATTCGCATTCAGAGCTGTGCGATGCGGTCAGGGTCATCAGAGGATACAAAAAGCCGCGCTGGGGCTATTTTCTGCGTGCCGAGAGCTTTTACAATGTCGCGACTGCGGAGGAGGAATACGGCAGGCTCGCCCGCGGCGGATCGGAATACTATCACCGCTGTTCGCACGGCGAGAGCTTTTTGAAGCTCATGCAGAATAATTTTACCGGCGAGAGCATCTATCTGCTTGATGAGCCGGAGGCGGCGCTGTCACCGCAGCGGCAGCTGACACTCATGTTGGAAATCTCGCGCTGTGTCGGGCAGGGCTCGCAGTTTCTCATTGCGACGCATTCGCCGATCCTGCTCGGCTTTCCGGAGGCGGAGATTCTGAGCTTTGACGGCGGTGCGATCCGTGCCTGCCTCTATGAGGAGACCGAAAGCTATCGCGTGACGAAGCTGTTTCTGGAGCACCGGACGCAGATGCTCAAGGAAATGGGGATGCTTTGATATGGATGATTTTTCGGATATCATGGATCTGCCGCATCATGTTTCCGTGAAGCGGCATCCGATGAATCTTGCCGCCCGCGCTGCGCAGTTTTCACCGTTTGCCGCGCTGACCGGCTTTGATGAGGAGATCGGTGAATCTGCAAGGCTTACATCGGTCTGCGAAGCGCTTTCGGAGGATGATCTTGACGGACTGAACGCGGCATTTCAGCGGCTGCTGGAATCGGCAGAGGAGAAGCCTGCTGTCACGATCATCTATTTTCAGCCGGATGCGCGGAAATCCGGCGGTGCATATCTGACCTATACCGGCGTATTCCGGCACTACGATGCGGGGGAGGGGATATTGCATTTTGCAGACAGGCGTACACTCCGGATGCAGAATGTCAGGTGCATTCTGTTCGGGGATGAGGAATAATACACGGACAGCGGAGACAGCGGTCTTCGCTGTTTTTTGTCAGTGCGGCAGATTTGACATTTCCGCAGTCCTGTGATACAATAATAATGCAGCTGCTGCATTTCACGGCGGCTGTAATGTGATCGGAAAGGAATATCCATATGACAAAGATCGACCTTATCACCGGCATCCTCGGCGCAGGAAAAACGACGTTTCTGCTGAAATATGCGCGTGCATTGCTTGACCGCGGCGAAAACATCGCGATCCTCGAAAACGACTTCGGCGCGGTCAACGCAGATATGGTTCTGCTTCAGGAGCTGCGCTCCGACCGCTGCAAGCTGGAGATGATCTCCGGCGGCGGTGATGCGCATTGCCACCGCAGACGCTTCCGGACGCAGCTCATTGCGCTCGGCATGGAGCATCCTGACCGCGTGATTGTCGAGCCCTCCGGCATCTACGATATGGACGAATTTTTTGATATTATCCATGAGCCGCCGCTCGACCGCTGGTTTGAGATCGGCAGCATCCTCACAGTCATCAATGCGGAGACCGAGACCGATCTGACCGATGAAATGGAATATCTGCTGGCATCGGAGGCGGCCTGCGCCGGAAAGCTCATTCTCAGTAAGCTGCCCGCACAGTCGCCGGAGACCTGCGCAGAGGCATTGCTCGGACGGCTCAATCAGGCGCTTACGGCGATCCGCTGCGACCGGCAGTTTACGGCGGCGGATATGCTCTGCAAGGACTGGAATACGCTGACGGCGGAGGATTTCTCCGCGCTGACTGCGGCGGGCTACCGCAATGCGTCCTATGTCAAAAAATACGCGGTGGATACGCTCCGCAGCGGCGTGCATTATTTCATGCATATCCGCCTGCCGGAGATGCAGATCAGGGAGATCCTGCAAGACATTTTTGCGGATGCTGACTGCGGCAGAATCTATCGCATCAAGGGCTCGCTGCCGGATGAAAACGGCGGCTGGTTCAGCATCAATGCCATGCCGGAGAAGATTGAAATGCGCCCGGTGCTGAATGCGCAGGCGGTCCTCATCGTCATCGGCGACGGCCTCAGCCTGGATGCGCTGAATGCGCATTTTAGACAGCATAATACCGATCCGAAATTTGTGTCGATCTGACCGCTTCCGCATCCCTCCGCGGAAACGATACAGAAAGGATACACAAAGGATACATCGGTATGCTATACTTCAGACAGGGAGGTGAGGAAAATGAATACCGGCCTGACCAGACCGGCAGCGGTGCTGCTGGCAGAGGATGATGCGCAGATCCGCGAGATTATTGAGGATTATTTTTCAGCGAAGGGCGGTCTGCACCTGACAGCTGTTGCGGACGGCAGTGCCGCGCTGAATGCGCTCGCGGAGAATCAGTTTGATCTGATCCTGCTGGATGTGATGATGCCGGGCATTGACGGCTTTTCGCTTTGCCGTGAGATCCGTGCAAAGAGCGATGTGCCGCTGATGTTCCTGACGGCGCGCGCCCGTGAGGAGGATATTCTCTACGGCTATGCGCTCGGCTGCGATGACTATATCGTCAAGCCGTTCCGGCTGGCAGAACTGTATGCGAAATGCACCGCTTTGCTGCGCCGCGCCAAGAACGAGGTGCTGCAAAAATCGCTCGTCTGCGGGGATATCCGCATGGAGCTGCATTCGCTGAATGTCACGGCAAACGGGGAACCGGTCGAGCTTGCGCCGAAGGAATTTGCGCTGCTCCGATATCTCATGGAGCATAAAAACTGGGTCGTGCCGCGGGATATGCTGCTCGACCATGTCTGGGGCGCGGATTATTTCGGCAGTGACCGTGTCGTTGACAATCACATCAAAAAGCTGAGGAGGGCGCTCGGCAGTGCCGGTAAGCAGATCCGCACCGTCGTCGCAAGAGGCTATAAGCTGACGGATAAACAGGAGGGATAAACATGAAGAAGAAAGGCTATCTGCGCTTTTTCGGGAAGCATTTTCTGATCTGGCTGCTGATTGCTGCCGTGACCGGCGCAGTTGTCACAAAAATGGTCAGAGATCCGATCGTCTACGACATGACAGAAAGACTTAGCTATCAGCGCAGTCAGGTGATCGAAAATACATTGCATTCGCTGCTTGAGGAGACGGATTACACACCGAAGCAGGCAGTCACCGGCTTTATTATGGAGCATGGCGCCGACGGTGCATATCTGCTCTATGATAACGAGAAACAGGAGACCGTCTGTGACAGCAGCGCGATCCTCAAGCTGCAATTTGCTCCCTACGGTACGGATTATATCAGCCCGTCTGTATTTGATACCGGAACACCGGAACCGGTTTCCACAAATTTAGGGCTGTTCTTTATTGAGGATACGGCACTCATGGAGAAGGTGCAGCCGTTCCGGAAGCTGTATTACAATTTCCAGACTTATGTCAAGGATTTTTATGTCAGCAAGACCGATCCGGATAAGGTGGTACTCGGCGAATTTGAAGTATGTGCATATCCGCCGAGGCTTGCCGGGAAGGAATACCGTGCATCGTATCAGACGGCACCGGCCGATCCGGAAAACTATATCCACTATATGGATGTAAACCAATACAGCGGAGACCGGAACAATCTGCCGGAGGATATTCGGCTTGTGACCTATATCAGTCTGCATACGGTCGGCTCTCTGCCCGGCAGTCAGGCGCTTGAAACGGTTCGGAATGCGGTATCTGACGGTTCGCCTGATTATATCCCCAGCAGGAATCCGTTCACCGGCATCTGGAAATTCGGAGATCATGAAGAATATACGCTGGTCTATGATCTTGAGATCCGCTGGTTCGATGAAGTCAAGCTGGTGATGCTGACATTCTATGGAATACTGCTGCTCCTTGCGGCACTCTTTGCACTTCTGACAGCAAAGATCGGGCATATGAGATATCAGAAGAATTTTGAAATGGACGAATACCGCAGAAATCTGACTGCGACGCTTGCGCATGATCTCAAAACGCCGCTGGCTGCGATCGCCGGATATGCAGAGAATATGCAGGAAAATGTGCATCCCGAAAAGCATTCGGCATATACCGGTGCGATTCTCGAAAATACACAGTATATGGATCGGATGATCGCGGATGTTCTCGATCTTGCGAAGCTGGAGGATCAGGGAAAGCTGCCGATGCGGGATACAGACCTTATGCAGCTTGCGCATGAAGCACTGGAATCCCGTGCCGATCAGATCGCCGGAAAGGAGATCACGGTCAGGGAATCCGGCAGCTGCACGGCACTGTGCAATCCGAAGATGCTTGCGCAGGCAGTCACGAATCTCATTGACAATGCGATTCGGTATACGCCGGCCGGCGGAACGGTTGAGGTGCAGGCGGAAAACGGTACTTTGACGATCCGCAACAGCACAGACACGCCGGGCACGGACAATGCCGCGGAACTTGCAGAGCCGTTTGCAAAGGGAGATCCTGCAAGAGGAAACCGCAGCGGCAGCGGGATCGGACTTTCGATCGTCCGGCAGATCGCAGCGCTGCACCGTTTCCGGCTGGATATCACAAATGAAAACGGCGTATTTCAGGCGACACTCAGCACCGGCAAAAAGTACGGATTTCTTCATCGGGATTTGTTTCAGAAAAAATGACAGGATCGTCCGGCACGCAAGGATCAGTGCGTGCCGGACGATATGTGCTTTACGGCAGGGGAGAGCAGTGCTGTATTTTGCTGATAACGGCCATGCCGGAACGATTGTGTAAACTACGGATTGAATATAGGAATCAATATTTTTCCAAAAAGGGCTTGACAAAAGCATGATTTTATGTTATAATGATAAAGCTGAATCCGAAAGGAGAGGTGTCCGAGCGGTTTAAGGAGCCAGTCTTGAAAACTGGTGATGCAGCAATGCACCGTGGGTTCGAATCCCACCCTCTCCGCCACATCAAATTCGGATATCGCATTCACCATGCTGGAGAAATACCCAAGTGGTGAAGGGGCTCCCCTGCTAAGGGAGTAGGGCTCGAAAGGGTCGCGAGGGTTCAAATCCCTCTTTCTCCGCCAGATGTAAAATGTCCTAGATGCGTGAAAATCAAGCATCTAGGACATTTTTCTTATGTTTTGAATTGAAAAAAATTCCGATTTCGGAAGAATTTTTCCGTATTTTGAAGTATTTTTCAAGCCAATCGCACACGCGTACACACGAATGCACACGAAAGTCCGCAAAAACACTGCACACAATTAGGTGTATCATGACTCTTACTCATTCAATCAAAAGCAGTGTAAATGCGTCGATTTCGTGACATTCTCCTTGCATATTTCGCGGGATTCAGTACCCTCTTTCCTTTTTCTTCGCTTTTCCCCTTTTTTAATTGAATAATCCATAAGCCCGGTCTTTTTTAACAAAAAACTCCGGGCTATTTTTATGCCCTGTTGCTGGGGGTGATGCCAATGTAAACAAGAATTTAGATCGAACCTACTCGGTGGCGTGTGCGATTTCAGCCAAATTTCGCACACGAAAATGAAGATCTATATCTTTCAGGAGGATGATTTCTATGAAACAGATGACTTTGACGCTCCTTTCTATGTACGCAGCCGCAAGCAAGCTCGGCTACAGCCTGCCCTTTATGAACGAGATCTGCAAGAGAGCCTTTTGGAGCGGTCGTCCGTTCCATGTCCTCAAGGACGCGAACAACAAGTATTACATCGAGGCGAACAGCCTTCAGCGCTACATCGACAGCTGCCCGGACTTCAACCCGTATGAGATTCCCGGCGTGTTTGAGCCCGACAATTATGATGAGGATGCGCCGATGGACGAATCCGTGTTTATTCTGACCGAGGATATGCTCCCGC
>DGSY01000106.1 GCA_002394125.1 Ruminococcus sp. UBA4350 | reverse complement strand
TAACTCCCCGATTCATCCACTCCCTGCGCGCTTCTCCGAACTGCCCGCTTGACAAAACCGTGATAATATGCTAAACTAATAATCAAAGAGGACGTCTATGCTCGGCGTTGTATATCACAGGAGGCGCAGCAATATGGACAATCACAATATGCCGGAAAGCCTGAGAACCAAGCGCATCGAACGCGCTGTTGAAATCAGCGCGGAAATGTTTCTGAAAAACGGCATCGAATCCGTCAAGATGACCGATATCGCAGATGCCTGCGGTGTCGGCGTTGCCACGCTCTACCGCTATTTCGGCACCAAGACTGCGATCACGATTGCTGCCATGACGCATCTCTGGACAAGGCTTCGCGGAACCTATGAGAACCTTTTTGAGTCGGAGAACTTTCTCAAGCAGCCCGGCATCAAGCGGCTTTCCGATCTCATGCATATGTATCTGGTGCTGTATGATACCCACCGCGACCTCATGAAGCTCGTCGGTGAATTCGATCTCATGCTCCAGCGCGAGAATGTCCCGAAGGCGGCACTCTTTGAATATGAGCGCTCGATCGTCAATTTCTACCCCTATATCGAAGCGGCTTATCTCGCCGGCACTGCGGACGGCACCGTGCGCAAAGACGTTGATTTCAAGCTGTTCTACCTGACCTACGGCCACTCGATGCTCCAGCTCTGCAAGAAGATGCTCGGCGGCGAGCTGTTGCCCTCGGACGATTTCTCCGCAGGCAGAGCCGAGCTGGAAATGCTCGCCAATATCGCAGTCAGCTATCTGCGCATCGAAAATACAGGCACATAATAACGGACTGCCGGTGCGGAATGCACCGGCGGTTTTTTGTTATCCTTTTGTTATAAAACTTTCATCAAACTGACACCGCAGGATGATTGACAAAACATCCCCGCTATGATATAATGCATTCAAGGAAAGCCGCGCAGTGCGGCTTTGAGGCAATGTGCAGAAACGGAGGTCAGAAATGAGTACATTTTACGGTGATATGTACGGTGAGCGCCGGAAGCGCTTCGGTCTGAAGCTGGGCGGCTTTCTCGGCGTTGCTGCTGTGATCGCAGGCGGATGTGCCGCAGCCTATGCGTTTTCCGACACCGTCAAGAATCAGGTCAAGCTCGCGTTCTCCTCTCCGCAGGATTATTTCACATGGGTCTGCGAGAAGAATGTAAATGATTTTTCGGAATCCTTCGCAGGCAGCTATCAGGAAATGCTCGATCTGCGCAGCAGCGGCATGACCTCACACGCCGAGGCACAGATCACGCTGACGGAGGACGGCAAAAATGCTCTGCAATCGCAGAAGCTGCCGGAGACGGGCAGTCTCTACGGTCAGGTCTTTGCGCAGCAGGCTGCAAATGTTCTCTCGAATATGGACAGTATCGGCTTTACGGCTGATATCTCGGAAAAGGGCAGCGGCGCTGCACAGAATATCGGCCTGACGATGAACGGGAAGTCCATTGTTTCGGTGCAGACCGCATCGGACATCAAGGATAAGCTGTTTTATGTCCGCGTACCGGAGCTGAAGGAGCAGTGGCTCGGCATTGAGCTCGACTCATTCTGGGAGAAGACATTCTCGAAGGCGATGCCGGATATCGGAAACGCCGAACCGCCGACGGCACAGGAAATGCAGCAGATGCTCCGCGAATACAGCCTGCTGCCGACTGAGAATATTACAGACATCACAGTGACGCGCTCGGTTCCGGTCACGATCGCCGGTACGGAGGTCAACTATACGGAGATCGCATTCCCGATGACAGCGGATCAGCTCGCTGACAGCGTACAGAAGATCATCGACAAGGCAGCGCAGGACGAGCGCCTGAAGAAGATCTGTCCGGCCGAAGGCGTCTATGACAAGATCATCGAGGAAGCGAAAAAGGCTGTTTCCGAAATGCAGACCGATGCCGGTCAGCCGGTGCAGGTGCGGCTCTATGTCCATGAGATCGGAAAGATCTGCGGCATTTCCGTATCCGGTGAAAACGGCACGTCTGTGTTCGCAGCGGCATACCGCAAGGGCGATCAGTTCGCAGCAGAAGCACGCACAGCTTATGACGAAGGTAACGAACCGGCAGTGCTGACAATCAGCGGCACCCGCAGCGGCGATGCATTCAACGGCACCGCTGTGATGAAGGCCGGCAGCGAAGCAACTGTCACGGCGGCATTCACGGATCTGAAGATTGTCGATCCGAAGAAGGGCTATGTCAGCGGCACGGTCGCGCTTAGCTCCGATCAGACAGACGGCGAGATCACGGTGAAGCTGGATTGCAGCAACGGACAGACCGCCGAGTTCCCGATCCGTGTCAGCGGCACCGACTACGGCGCGGTGCGCCTGACCTATTCCGTCAATGAGGGCGCGGAATATACGGTTCCGGACCGCAGCGGGGCATATTTCATCGACCCGACCGACCGGGATTTCTACAAGGGCTATCTGGATGCGGCAAGCGTGCAGAAATTCATCACGGATACGGCAGGCAAGCTGGGCATGAATACCGGGAATGCGGACAGAGCAGGCAAGGCTGCCGGATTTGCGGCGGCGATCAGCCGGTTCGACAGTATGCTTTGAGTTCACAGAAGAATCTGCGGGCAGGAATGCTCGCAGATTTTTTTATATGACTTTTCCGGCAGAGTATGCTATAATAAACACACGGTGCAAGGATATGACGCATCCGGTCAAAGGCACAAACAGCAAATCCTATGAGGATTTATTTGTAATTGATGTGCATTCCGCAGCATCCGGCCTGCCGGAAGCCCGGACCATTTTGTAGTGCCTTGTATAACGGTTCACACAGCAGTTTTTTGTTTGATTGAATTCACACTTCAAAGACACTGCGCATGGCTGAAAAGCCTGAATGCGCAGGCGAACCGTGTTATCCGGATGCAAGCTGCGCCGTGACCTGCCTGCCGTGAAAACGGCGGGCAGGCTTATCTGACCAAAGAACAGAAAGGAGCATACCATGCTGAACGAACTCAAACAGGAAGCGGCACTGAGCCTTACACAGAACGGCGGGCTGACATACAGCACAAGCGGCACGGATTGCCTCGATCTGTTCTTCCGCGCAGGTGCCATGCGCTGGCGCTCCGCCAAAGAGATCCGCAGAGTCTTTCTGCGCGCCTATGCAGAGGATCCGCTGCTGACCGCGAAGATCCTGTTCTATGCGCGGGATGTCCGCGGCGGTCTCGGTGAGCGCCGGTTCTTCCGGACTGCGCTGCGTATAATGGCGCTGAATGCGCCGGATCATGTGCTGCGCAATCTGGAGCTGATCCCCGAATACGGCAGATTTGACGATCTGCTCGCGCTGCTGCATACGCCCTGTGAGGCTGCTGCGGCAGATTATATCCGCAGACAGCTCACGCAGGACTGCGATGCAATGGAGCAGAAGAAGCCGGCTTCGCTGCTGGCAAAATGGCTGCCCTCTGTCAACGCGTCCGCAAAGGCAACCGTTGCAGAGGCGAGATATCTCGCAAAGCTGCTCGGCATGAGCGAGAAAACATACCGTCAGACGCTCTCCGCGCTGCGCCGCTATACCGATATCGTCGAGAACCGGCTGCGCACCCGCGACTATACATTCCCCTACAGCGCAGTGCCCTCCGGCGCAATGCTCAAATACCGCGATGCATTCATCCGCAATGATGCAGAGCGCTACAAGGCATATCTTGATGCTGTCCGCGGCGGCAGGGAAACAATCCACGCCGGCACGCTCTATCCCTACGATATCGTCCGGAAGGTGTTCGACCGGGAGAATACCGCTGAGGAAAAACTTTCGCTCGATACGCTCTGGAATAATCTCCCCGCATACGGCTGCACCGGCGAAAAAGCGCTGGCTGTCGTGGACGGCTCCGGTTCGATGTACGGCGGCAGCGATCCGCGCCCGATCGACGTTGCGCTCTCGCTTGGTATCTATTTCGCAGAGCATAATCAGGGCGAATTCGCGAACCATTTCATCACATTCTCCCGCAGACCGCAGCTCGTTGAGATCAAGGGCAGCAATATCGCGGAGAAGGTGAAATACTGCGCGACCTATAACGATGTCATGAATACCGATCTGGAGGCGGTATTCATGCTGCTGCTGCGCACCGCAGTCAAGCATCACGCCAAGCCCTCCGATCTGCCGAAAACGCTCTACATCATCTCGGATATGGAATTCGACGGCTGCGTCACCGGCGGCAACGACCGGACACTGTTCGAGACGATGCAGAAGACCTATGCCGAAAACGGCTATATGCTGCCGCGCATTGTCTTCTGGAATGTCAACAGCTGGTCGAACAATGTACCTGTCCGGCGTTCGCAGACGGGCGCGGCACTGGTCTCCGGCGCATCGCCGTCGCTGTTCGATCTGGTCATGGAGGGTGAGATCTCTCCGGAAAAGCTCATGCTTGAGATCCTCGGCAGCGCACGCTATGCTGCGGTGCAGTGAGTATCCATACAAAAAAGGGAAGACACCTTTTCGGGTGCCTTCCCTTTTTTCGTATGTACCGTGCGCCTCAGTGTTCGAGGTAATCGCGCACCTTTTTGCTCCGGCTCGGATGCCGCAGCTTGCGGAGCGCCTTCGCTTCGATCTGCCGGATGCGCTCCCGCGTGACATTGAATGCCTTGCCGACATCCTCCAGCGTGCGCGGCGGCTCATTGTCAAGGCCGTAGCGCATCCGCAGCACATCCGCTTCACGCGGCGTCAGCGTCGCCAGCACCTCATTGAGCTGCTCCTTCAGCATCGTATTGTTCGCAGCATCATTCGGCGACTGCGCATGATTATCCGGAATGAAGTCACCGAGGTGGCTGTCCTCCTCCTCACCGATCGGCGTTTCCAGCGAGACCGGCTCCTGCGCGATCCGCATGACCTCGCGCACCTTGTCCAGCGGCATATCGAGGAAATCCGCGATATCCTCCTCCGAGGGATCCTTGCCGTTCAGATGCAGCAGCTGGCTCGATGCCTTCTTGACGCGTGTGATCGTTTCGACCATATGTACCGGAATGCGGATCGTCCGCGCCTGATCCGCGATCGCGCGCGTGATCGACTGGCGGATCCACCATGTTGCATAGGTCGAGAATTTGAAGCCCTTCGTATAATCGAACTTATCGACAGCCTTCAGCAGACCCATATTGCCCTCCTGAATGAGATCAAGGAACTGCATTCCGCGGCCGACATATTTCTTTGCGATGCTGACAACGAGACGGAGATTCGCCTCCGAAAGACGGTTCTTCGCGGCCTGATCGTCGGGATTCTCTGCGAGACGGCGGGCGAGCTCGGTCTCCTCCTCGGCACTCAGCAGCGGGATCCGTCCGATCTCCTTGAGATAGATCTTGACCGGATCGTCGGGCGATCCGCTGCTTTCGAGTGCGAGTGCATCCTCCTCCGCAAGCCGGGTCTCGATATCGTCATCCAGCTCCTCATCCTCGGAAAGCTCCAGATTCATCACATTGCACTGCTCATAAAACAGGCTGATCTCCTCATCGGTGAATTCCAGCTCCGCAAAAGCGGCATCCAGCTTCTGATGCGGCAGCTTGCCGTTTTTCATTCGTTCAAGCAGCTGCTCTACCTTCTGCTGCTGTTCAGGTGTTGCCATAATGATCCTCCCCTCCAAACATCCTGCGGCGCTGCTCAGTCAATATAACCCTGCAGCTTCTTGCTGCGGCTGTAGTGTTTGAGCTTGCGGAGCGCCTTGGCCTCGATCTGCCGGATGCGCTCACGGGTAACGCCCAGCGCCTTGCCGACATCCTCCAGCGTCTGCTGACGGCCGTTTTCCAGTCCGTAGCGCATCCGCATGACCTTCGCCTCGCGCTCGGTCAGTGTGGAAAGCACCTCATTGAGCTGCTCCTTGAGCATGGCGTTCGATGCAGCCTCATCCGGCGAGGGTGCCTGATCGTCCGGGATGAAGTCACCGAGGTGGCTGTCCTCCTCCTCGCCGACCGGTGTTTCCAGCGAGACCGGATCCTGTGCGATGCGCATGATCTCCAGCACCTTTTCGACCGGCATTTCCAGCTTGCCCGCGATCTCCTCCGGACTTGCCTCCTGTCCGGTCTCGTGCAGGATCTGGGTGGAGATCTTCTTGACCTTCGTGATGCTTTCGACCATATGCACCGGAATGCGGATCGTTCTGGCCTGATCCGCGAGCGCTCTTGTGATCGCCTGCCGGATCCACCATGTCGCATAGGTCGAGAACTTGAATCCCTTGGTATAGTCGAATTTATCGACAGCCTTCAGCAGGCCCATATTGCCTTCCTGAATGAGATCGAGGAACTGCATCCCTCTGCCGACATATTTCTTTGCGATGCTGACGACCAGACGCAGATTCGCCTCCGCAAGACGCTGTCTTGCGCCCTCATCGTGGGGATTCTCCGCGAGACGGCGCGCAAGCTCGGTCTCCTCCTCATTCGTCAGCAGCGGTACTCTGCCGATCTCCTTGAGGTAGATCTTGACGGAATCATCATTCGAGATCTCGTCATTCGCCATTGCAACGGCCGGATCGCTGATATCCTCCAGCGATGCGTCGTCCTCGGCCAGCTCGATCTGCATCGCGGAGCAGCGCTCCATGATCGCATCGATCTCCATGGAAAAGGCCTCTGCGGCCTCCTGGATCTCCGCGGGCGTGATCTTTCCGCTGGCCTTTGCCTTTTCAAGAAATTGTGTCAGTCTCTTTTCTTCATCTGCCATTTTCTGCTTCCTCCCTTGACGCTTCTGCGCCGATTGACTTTTGCTGCGCACATTCCGTGCGCAGACCGTTTACCTTTTCTTCTGCCGCATCCGTTGTGTAAATGCGGCGAGATCGTCGTCACTCAGATTGCCCTGTACGGTTGCCTCCGCCCAGCTGTCCTTCAGGATCTGTACGCAGTCCGCAATGCTGCTGTCGCTGATCTCGATGCCCTGACTGTCATATTTTGCACGGATCCCGACGATCCTGCCGGTTTCCTCCGGCGTGAAATCGTCATCGAAGAATGAGATTGAGAATTCATAGCCGCGCATATAATTCTCAATGAGCCGCTCATAGACGCGCCTGTGAAATTCCGTAACGAATTCCTCCGGACGGATCTGCTGCATCACGCTCTCCAGCATATCCGGATTCCGGATCAGATAGCAGAGGATATATTCCTCGGCGCGGGCCTCTTTCCGGTGCGTACCGGCCTCCGGATTGACCGGATCCCGCGCACGCGGCGCGGCCTGCACAGCACGGAATGCCATCTTCATTTCGCCGCGCTTGCGGCGCCGGATCTCCTGCGTGACCTGTGTCCGCAGCACCTCCGGCTGAATGCCGTATTCCTTTGCAACGCGGGAAAGATAGACCTCGCGTTCCATTTCGTTTTCGATATTCGCCAGCACCGTGACGGATTTTTTGAGCGCGGTGATCATGCCGTCATCGGTCGCAATATCCGTTCCGTCGCGGCAGCGGCGCAGCTCATAGGTCATCGCGTCGTCCGCATCCTCAAGCAGCTTCCGGAAATAGGGTGCGCCGAACTTCTTGATATATTCATCCGGATCCTTTGCGCCGGTCATATGCAGGATCTTCGGGCGCAGACCGACGGCGCGCAGCAGATTGATCGCCTTGACCGCGGCATTCTGTCCGGCGGCATCGCTGTCGTAGGAGATCACGACCTCCTCGGCGTACTGCCGCATCAGCCTGCACTGATCGGGCGTCAGCGCGGTGCCGAGCGAGGCGACGACATTCTCAAAGCCCGCCTGATGCACGGCGATGACATCCATATAGCCCTCTGCGAGGATCAGCCGCTTTGACTGCGATTTCTTCGCAAAATTCATCGAAAAGAGATTGCGTCCCTTTTTGAAGACCGGTGTGTCCGAGGAATTGAGATACTTCGGATTGCCGTCCTTTTCGATCGTTCTGCCGCCGAATGCGATCACATTCCCGCGCAGATCAAGGATCGGAAAGATGACGCGGTTCCGGAAGCGGTCATAGAGATTGCCGGATTTCTGCGACCGGCTGCAAAGATTCGCCGCGATCAGCTCCTCATCGGTGAAGCCGAGCTTCCGCATGGCGCTGAGCAGGCTGTCCCAGCGTTCGCCGGCAAAGCCCAGCCCGTATTTTTTGATGATCTCCGGCTTCAGGCCGCGCTCCTTGAGATAGAGCAGGCCGCGCTTGTCCTGGCCGGTCAGCTGTGTGTAGTAGAAATTGGCGGCAGCGCGGTTCAGCTCCAGCAGGCGCATCCTGCGGCGCTCCTCGCCGTTGTCGCGTCCCTCGGAGGGGACGGTCATGCCGGCGCGCTCCGCCAGCATCCGCACGGCATCCATGTATTCCAGCCCTTCGATCTGCCGGATGAACGAGATCACATCGCCGCCCGCATGGCAGCCGAAGCAATAGAAATGCGGATCCTGCGTATCGGTATAAACCACGCAGGACGGTGTTTTTTCCGAATGAAACGGGCACTGGCATTTCAGCAGCGAGCCCGCACGGATCAGATGCACATAGCTGCCCATGACCTGCTCGATTGGATTGGCCTGTTTCAGCTGATAGATAAATTCCTTCGGCAGCAATGCATTTCCTCCTTTGTTTACCGGACATCCCATGAGCGCGGAATGAACAGGCGCTCATAGTCGCAGATCGCGTAATCGTCGCTCATGCCCGCGATGTAATCGCAGACGGCGCGTGCGACCGTGAACCGCTCCGCGAGCGCACGGTATTCCGCCGGCATCTCATCCGGATGCCCGCAATAATATTCATACAGGCGGCAGATCAGTGCCTGCGCCTTGTGGTCCTCGGATTTTGCGGCAGAGCCGGAATAGATATGGTCATACATGAACTGATGCAGCGCGTCATGCGCCCGCCGGATCTCCGGCATCATATCCATTTCGCTGTCGCCGTGCTCGATCACGGAGTTGATCATCGCCGTGATGCGCTCGGATTTGGTATTGCCGAGCACATCGGTGCATTCACGGGGCAGCTCCTCCGGCCGGAGAATGCCGCCGCGGATCGCATCGTCGATATCGTGATTGATATACGCAATGCGGTCGGCGAGCCGGACGATATTGCCCTCCAGCGTATCCGCAATCATATTGGTGTGGCAGAGAAAGCCGTTGCGCACCTGCTTTGTCAGGTTCAGTCCTCTGCCGGATTTTTCGATGTATTCCACCACGCGGACGCTCTGCTCATAATGGCGGAAGCCGTCCGGCGCGATCCCGTTCAGCGCTGCTTCTCCGGCGTGGCCGAAAGGAGAATGGCCGAGATCATGGCCGAGCGCGATCGCTTCGGTCAGATCCTCGTTCATGCGCAGGGCGCGTGCGATCGTGCGGGCGATCTGCGCGACCTCCAGCGTATGCGTCAGGCGCGTGCGGTAGTGATCGCCGATCGGGGACAAAAAAACCTGCGTCTTTCGTTTCAGCCGCCGGAATGCCGTACAATGCAGGATCCGGTCACGGTCGCGCTGAAACGCAGTTCGCAGCGGACAGGGTTCCTCTGCCGTGTCGCGGACAGCCTCCGCAGCATGGCAGGCTTTTTCATTGAGCATCATGTTTTCAAAGGCTTCTGTCTGTTCCCGGACGGTCATGCGGCAAGCCCCCTTTGCAGTATTTCTGATGATATATACTCTATCAGATGCGGAAAATCCTCTTTTTTCTGTCGAAAAAATGATTTTCGGCAATCTGCACAAGAATGCCGATGCGTTTTTGTGGATTTGCGGGAAAATACGGTGGAACTCATCAGAGCTTTTCCGGAGTTGACGTAGAAGCGCGTTTCTGATATAATAGAAGAGCAGATGCGGCGCTGCTGCATCCGGTATGATATTGCAGTCAGGCGGTGATGTGATGATCCATTATTATTTCGGCAGCGGCAAGGGCAAGACCTCCGCAGCCGTCGGTGCCTGTATCCGCGCAGCCGGAAACGGCCTGCGCTGTGCAGCGGTACAGTTTCTCAAGAACGGTACAAGCGGTGAGACCGTCCTGCTGCGGCACTGCGGGATCGATGTTTTCGCCTGTGATTTTGAGGGCATCCGCTTTTTCAGTCAGATGACGCCGGACGAACGCGCCCGCGTCATCCTTGCACATAACAGGAATCTCCGCAGCGTGATCGCGGGACGGTATCAGCTGCTCGTGCTGGATGAGCTCAGCGATGCCGTACAGAAACAGGCCGTCGATCCGGAGCTGGTCACGCAGGTACTCGCCCTGCCGGAAACCGAGATCATCGTAACAGGACATAGGCGCGAAGAACGATTCATGGCGTGTGCGGACTATATCACGGAGTTTCAGTGCATTGCACATCCGTTTCAGAAGGGACAGACCGCACGGCGCGGGATCGAATACTGAATCATTCCGCCATTGGACTTTTTTTATTTTCCGCATTCATTGCGCTTTTCTTCATAATGTGCTATAACCGGGCAGTGCCCGGCTCCGTTATGAGATCATGCCGCGGAACTGTCCATTTTATTTTTCGCATTCATTGCGCTTTTCGCCGTAATGTGGTATAATATTGATGTCCCAACTA
>DGSY01000095.1 GCA_002394125.1 Ruminococcus sp. UBA4350 | reverse complement strand
CCGCCAGCTCTGTGCGGTATTGCCTGAACGGATTTTCATAAATCCTTAATGAAGTCTTTATCTCCTGCACTTGACAGCCGATTTCAGAAGTATTATAATGATAGTGCGGAGCAGAATACATGGTTTCCGCAGAATAACGGAGGGTGAAAAATGGCAGCAAAAGGTGTGATAAAGGGCATCGTGACAGTCGCAGTGATCGGCGCGCTCGGTGCCGGCGGCTGGTTCGCGTACCGGCATTTTGTACCGGAGCAGTCCGCACGGACAGAAAAGGTATATGTGCAGCGCGTTGCCAATGTCAACGCGGCTGGCACAGGCGATCTGTTTGCAAACTGCTTTTCCGGTGTGATCGTTGCGCAGAAAACGGTCAGCGTCAAATATGATACATCGAAAACGATCGGCGAAATTTTGGTCAGCGAGGGCGATTCCGTCAAAAAGGGCGACAAGCTGCTGACCTATAATATCGAGGCGATCCAGATTGAGATCGACACGGCAAAGCTCGAGGTCGAGGGGCTCCAGAATTCGATCCAGACCAATGAGGCGGAGATCGCGCAGCTTGAAAAGGAAAAGCGCACGGCGACCGGCGATGCGCAGGTCTCCTATACGACCAAGATCCTCTCGCTCCAGAGCGACAATGCCCGTTCTGAATACGATATCAAGACGAAAAATGTCGAGATCGCAAAGCTCGAAAATTCGCTGAACAATGCATTCGTGACAGCGCCGATCGACGGCACGGTCAAGGAGCTGAAGGACGGCGCGCCGGATCCGATGAGCGAGAATCCCGATGTCATCATGAAAATCACCGCAGACGGCGATTACCGCGTGCAGGGAACATTCAATGAGCAGAATGCCATGAGCATCTCAAAGGGCGCAGAGGTGATCCTCCGCAGCCGCGTGGATGATACGACCCGGAAGGGCGAGATCTCGGATATTGACGAGGAACCGATCTCTCAGGAGGATCCCTACGGCATGATGCGCTCCGACCCGATGACATCATCCTCGAAATATGCATTCTATGTCAAGCCGGAATCGCTGGAGGGCTTCCGCCTCGGACAGCATCTGGTCATCGAAATGGACAGAGGCGATGAGGACGAAAAGCGCACAGGCGTCTGGCTCTATGACAGCTTTGTCATGTGGGACGGCAAGGAGAATTACGTCTGGGCGAAGAATGACCGCGACCGCATTGAGAAGCGCATCGTGGAGATCGGTGAGCATGACGAGGAGCGCGGCGAATCCGAGATCAAATCCGGCCTTTCTCCGGAGGATTACATCGCGGTGCCTGCGGATTATATCGAGGCCGGCATGGGCACGACAACGAACTTCTCTGAGGCGGAGATTCCGGAGGATGCATCGGGGATGCCGGCAGACGGCGCTTATCCCGCAGATGCAGTGCCCGGCGGCGAGGAGGCCGATTTTGATGCGGCCGGCAATCTGGTCTATACGGACGGGGAGGGCGATGTCTATACCTTCGATCCGGAAGGCGAGCTGATCGACGGCGAGGGCAAGCTCTTTGACGAGGAAAATGCAGAGGCAGATGAAGCAGAAAACGAAGCAGAAAATGACGGCTGATGCAGAACGGGAGGAACGGTCATGGTTTTTGAACTGAAATCAATATATAAGGACTATATGCAGGGCAAGGAGGCTGTCCCTGTTCTGAAGGATATTACAATGTCTGTGGATGAGGGCGAATATGTCGCGATCATGGGACCCTCCGGCTCCGGAAAATCGACGCTGATGAATATCATCGGCTGTCTGGACAAGCAGACCAAGGGCGACTTCTTCTTTGACGGCGTGGATATCATGAAATGCTCGGACAAGGATCTTTCCGCGATCCGGAATGAAAAGCTCGGCTTTGTTTTTCAGAATTTCAATCTGCTGCCGCGGCAGTCGGCGCTGGAAAATGTGGAGCTGCCGCTGCTTTATGCAGGTGTTTCCATGCGGCAGCGCAGAGAGCGCGCGATCGAGGCCCTGAAGCGCGTCGGACTGGAGGACCGCATGAGCTTCATGCCGACACAGCTCTCCGGCGGACAGAAGCAGCGTGTCGCAATCGCACGGGCGATCGTCAATCATCCGCGCCTGCTGCTCGCCGATGAGCCGACCGGCGCACTTGATACAAAATCCGGCGATCAGGTCATGGAGCTGTTCCGTGAGCTGAACGAGGAGGGCGTGACGATTGTCATGATCACACATGAAATGGAGATCGCGAACTGTGCCAGGCGCGTTATGTTCATCCGCGACGGTCAGCTTCATAAGGGCGCATTCAACACCCGTGTTCCCGCAGCGGAGCAGGCTGCGGCAGCTGCGGAACAGACGGAAGCAGATACGCCGGCAGCGGAGGAAACAGACGCATGAAAAAGGCGATCATTGCGCTGCTCTGTATTGCGATACTCGGCGGCGGCGGTTATTTCGGCTGGAAAGCCTACGAGCGGAAGCGGGATGAGAGCAAGGTCGTTTCCGTCGTTCCGGTCAGGAATATGGCGATGTCCACACAGTACTGGTACAACAGCAATGAGCTGTACGGCGGGATCGAAGCAGCGAATTCCCAGCGCGTATATGTGGATACGCAGAAGCTTGTCCAGAGCGTCAATGTCACGCAGGGACAGCGTGTCAGAAAGGGCGATGTGATCCTGGAATATGATATGACGGTCGTGGAGCTGGAGCTTGCCCAGAAGGAAAACCGCGTCCGTGAGATCGAGCAGGATATTGTCATGCAGAAGAAGGAACTGGAACGGCTGAAGGGACTGCGTCCGGCGGAGGAGCGTCCGGCCTCACCGACCTATGAAATGCCGGAGGATCTGCCCGATGAGCCGGAATATCCGGAGTATCCGGAGCCGCATTATGAGCCGCTGCATACGCTGCCGGAGATCGGCGCGGGCGTGCAGCCTGTTTCCGGCACCGGCACCGCAGAGGATCCGCTGCTGTTCCTCTGCAATACGCGCAGCGTTGTCCGAAAATCCTTCCTCATGATGCTTGCGGGACTCGGAACGGATACGCACGTTTCGCTCTGCGTCTTTGATGACAATGATAATTTCCTGTATCAGTGGCGTCTTTCCGCATCGAAGATAGATACTTCAAAGGCAGAGGAATGGCGCGTAACGGACGGACTGATCTTTGATGAGGAAACAGGGGAAGTGCTGGTCGATCCGGAGGGCGAGCTGAAAGCGCAGCTTTCGCTTTCGGAGCCGGATCTTTCCGCGCTGTATCCCGATGAACCGGAGCTGCCGGAGGAACCGGAGGAGCCCGAAGAGCCGGAGCCTTTGCCCGAGCTGCCGGAGGAGCCGGATTACGGCGAGAATTATCAGCATACGCGCAGCGAGCTGCAAAGCATGATCATTGCGCAGGAGGGCGCCGTCAAGCGGCAGGAGATCGCGCTGAAAACGGCGCAGCTCGCTCTGGAGACTGCAAAGAAGCAGAAAACCGACGGCAAGGTCGTTGCGGAGATGGACGGCATCGTCAAGAAGATCGGAAGCATCTCCGGTGAGGAACCGGAAGAAGAACCGGAGGATACGGAAGAAGATCTGATGGCAGAGGAAGGAGACGCTGAATATGACGACGGCGCGTTTGCCGTCATTGAGGGCGAGGGCGGCGTTGAGCTTGTCTGCGATGCGGATGAATTCAGCTTCGGCAAAATGCCTGTCGGCACGAAAATGCGTGTCATGTCCTTCATGAACGGCGCGGAAACGACCGGCACGGTGCTGGGCTATGACGAGGAGCCGACAAACTACGGCGGGCCGGCATCATACTACGACAATCCGAATGTCTCACGGTACAGAATGCACATCGGGCTGGACGATCCCACCGATTTCAGGCTCTATTCCGGCGCACAGGCTACCCTGCTGGATGAGGGAGACGCCGGCAGCGGCCTTGTGAATTTTATTCCGATCTACTATCTCAGGGAGGAGGACGGCGCATACTATGCGATGGCCGCAGATGAGAATGACCGCCTTGTGAAGAAGCCGGTCATTGTCGGCAGCGTCGAGCAGGGCATGGTCGAGATGATCGAGATCCGCGGCGGACTGGACATCGAGCATGACCGCATCTGCTTCCCCTACGGCACGGATGTCAGGGAGGGCGTAAAAACAAAGAATACGGCCGAGGTGCTGATGCCGTCCAATATGTGGTAACGCAGAATGACATCATCTCATCAGATCAGGAGAATCAGCCATGTTTGAAAATATCAGGCTCTCATTGAAGGGCATTTTATCCCACAAGATCCGCTCCCTGCTGACGATGCTCGGCATTATCATCGGCATCGCGGCGATCATCGCGATCGTTTCGACGATCGAGGGCACGCGGGAGGAGATCAAGAACAATCTGATCGGCTCCGGCAGCAATAACGTCCGGATCCAGCTGATGCGCGGCGACAATCCCTATGATTTTACATATTCCGGTGCGCCGGAGAATGTCCGGGAGATCCAGCCGGAATCGAAGGAGCGCATCAAATTGCTGAAGGAGGTCGCGGGCTGCACGCTCTACCGCACCCGCAATTATCTGGAGCAGCTCTATTATAAGGATACGAAGCTGCAATCCGCCGTTGTCAACGGGATCGACGAGGATTATTTCGATACCGTCGGCATGGCCGTTGCGGAGGGTGTCGGATTTCCGGAGCAGGCAAAGACCGGCAGCATGAAGATCGCGTGGATCGACGAAGCACTCCGGCGCGGATTTTTCAGCGGCACGGAGCCGGTCGGCGAAATGCTGGAGATCTGCGGCGAGCAGTTCCGCATTGTCGGTGTCCTCGCGGAGCGCTCCGCCTTTGAGCCGACGATCAATTCCGTTGACGATTACATGACCTATAAGAAAACCGGCACCGGCGCGATCTATATCCCGACGCAGGCATGGAGCATCTGCTTCGCCTATGACGAGCCGCAGAACTGCGTGGTCAGGGCGGTCGATACCGACAGCATGACCGAGGCGGGCAAGAAGGCTGCGGATATCCTCAATGAAAATGTGCGCCGCAGCGATATGACAGCCGGCGATGCGGAGACAGATGACACGGTCGAATACAAGAGCGAAAGCCTGCTGGAGCAGGCGAAGGCTTTGCAGGATCTCTCGAAGTCCACGAACAATATGCTGATCTGGATCGCGAGTATTTCGCTGCTGGTCGGCGGCATCGGCGTTATGAATATCATGCTGGTCTCGGTGACGGAGCGCACCAGAGAGATCGGTCTGAAAAAGGCGCTCGGCGCAAGACGCGGCAGGATCCTCTCGCAGTTCCTGACCGAAGCGGTCGTGCTGACGAGCATCGGCGGACTGCTCGGCGTGCTGTCCGGCATCGGGCTGTCGCGGTTCATTGCGAATCTGGCGGAGGTGCCGGTCTCGATCTCGACGAAGGCGATCGTGATCTCGGTCGTATTCTCGATGCTTGTCGGCATCATCTTCGGCCTGATCCCGTCGATCAAGGCGGCAAATCTCAATCCGATCGACGCACTGCGCTATGAATAATATTGCAGCAAAAAACCTCCGGCCGAGCCGGAGGTTTTCCTGTATCCGTTGTGTTGTATATCAGACCATGAGATCACAGATCATTTTGCTCAGCGCGACCGGATCCTCGACCGGAAGTCCCTCGATCAGCAGCGCCTGCTGATACAGCAGCTCTGCATACTGCGCGAGCTTTTCCTTGTCGTCATTCAGCAGCGATTCGAGCTTTGCAAAGACCGGATGCTCCGGATTCAGTTCCAGAACGCGCTCCGCCTGCACCTTTCTGCCGGTCGGCATCGTGTTCAGCACCTTTTCCATTTCCAGCGAAAGATCGCCGTCACTCGACAGGCAGACCGCATGGCTCTTGAGTCTGTTCGAGAGCCGCACTGCCTTGACCTTGCCCTCCAGCGCCTTTTCCATTTCCGCCAAGAGATCCTTCGCGGCGGCATTCTTCTCGTCCAGCGCGGTCTTGTCCTCATCGGATTCGAGGCCGAGATCACCGGCGGAGATATTTTTGAATTCCTTGTCCTGATACTTCTGGAGCATCTGGATCGCGAATTCATCGACATTGTCCGTCAGATACAGCACCTCATAGCCCTTGTCGCGCACCAGCTCTGCCGCGGGCAGACCTGCGCAGCGCGTGACGGTCTCGCCGGCTGCATAATAGATATACTTCTGATCCTCGCGCATCCGCGTGACATATTCCGCGAGCGTCGTATAGCCCTCCGGCGTATCGCAGCCGGAGCTGTGGAACATCAGCAGATCCTGCAAAAGCTCCTTGTGCTGACCGAATTCGTTATAGATACCGAATTTGATCTGGATGCCGAACGCCTTCCAGAATTCGATATACTTTTCACGGTCGGTTTTCAGCAGCTTTGCAAGCTCATTCTTGATCGACTTTTCCAGCGACTTCGCGATCAGCTTGAGCTGACGGTCATGCTGGAGCATTTCACGCGAGATATTGAGCGAGAGATCCTCGGAATCCACCAGTCCGCGCACGAAGCTGAAATGGTCGGGCAGCAGATCCGGGCATTTCTCCATGATCATTACGCCAGAGGCGAAAAGCTGCAGGCCCTTTTCGTAATCCTTCGAGTAATAGTCAAAGGGCGCCTTGGCCGGAATATAGAGCAGGGAATTGTAGGTGACGGTTCCCTCGCTGCGGTTATGGATATGCAGCAGCGGTGCGCCGCTGTAATCGAAGAACTTGTCGCGGTAGAAGTTGTTGTAATCCTCATCGGTCAGCTCATTCTTGTTCTTCTTCCACATCGGAGTCATGCTGTTGAGCGTTTCAACCTCGATATGCGTTTCATATTCCGATTCGCTGCCCTCCTTGAGCTTTTCGCGGCTGACCTCCATGCGGATCGGGAAGCGGATATAATCGGAATATTTCTTGACGAGCTGGCGGATGCGGAATTCCTCCAGAAATTCGGAATACTTCTCGTCCTCGGTATCGTCAAGCAGCTCAAGCTCGATCTCGGTGCCGACGGAGCTCTTGTCGCAGGTGTCGATCGTGTAGCCGTCCACGCCCTCGGACTGCCAGATATATGCGGTATCGGAGCCGTAGGCCTTTGTGCGGACGGTCACGCGCTTTGCGACCATGAATGCGGAATAAAAGCCGACGCCGAACTGTCCGATGATATCGGTGTTCTCATCGAGCGTATTCTCCGACTTGAACGAGAGCGAGCCGGAATGCGCGATCACGCCGAGATTCTGCTCCAGCTCCTCGGCGGTCATGCCGATGCCGTTGTCGATGATCGTCAGCGTGCGCTTTTCCTTGTCGGGGCGCAGCTCGATATAGTATTCATCGCGGTTTTTGCCGCCGCCCTCCTCATTCATCAAGCGGAAATAGAGCTTGTCGATTGCATCCGAAGCATTGGAGATCAGCTCGCGGAGAAAGATCTCCTTATGCGTATAGATCGAGTGGATCATCAGGTCGAGCATACGTTTGGATTCGGCCTGAAACTGTTTCTGTTCCATCATGTATCACCTTTCTGCCGTAAAATTAGCACTCTGTTCATCCGAGTGCTAATACAAGTATACCATATTTTCAGAAAAAAGCAAGCCCCAGACGGAAGATTTCACGCAGATTTCACATTTCATCGTGCCGCCGGCAGTGCCGGAGCCGGATTCTAAAGTTCTCCATAAGCGAACGGAAGCAGAATGAGATTTTCCCAGACCAAACAATAGGCACGGTCAGCGCCGCCGGCAGTGCCGGAGCCGGATTCTAAAGTTCTCCATAAGCGAACGGAAGCAGAATAAGATTTCCCCAGACCGTCAATTAGGCGCGGTCAGCGCCGTAACAGCGACGGAATTGATATGCTCTGCGAAACGATGCCGTAGGGAAACGGCTGTCGGCCCTGCCGACCAGCGACGAAATTGATATGCTCCGCGAAACGGCGCCGTAGGGAAACGGCACCGGGCACTGCCCGGCGGTTGACAGATGCGGGGATTTGCGGTATAATAAATATAATTCACGATATGAGAGAAAGGGGGCATCTCCGATGATATGTCCGAAATGCGGAAAAGAAACAAACGGTACGACCTGCCCGGGCTGCGGCCTTGATCTGCGCGGCGGCTGGCAGATCTTTGACCTGCCGGAGCTGAATGACGGCTTCTTCAATGAACCGCCTGCCGGAGATGAGCAAAGCACAGGACGCTTCTCGCTCCCGCCCGACAGCGCCGGCGGCGGCTTTACGATCTCTCTGCCGCAGGAGGCGGTCAGTCCCGCAGAGCCGGCAGCCGCAGAACCGGAGATCCGGCCGGAGCCGCCCGTTCAGCGCCCGCGCAGCGAAACGCCGATCCGCCCGCAGCCCGCAAAGCCCGCTGCACGCCCCGCAGAACCGGAGCCGCAGCCTGCGCAGACTGTTCCGCAGGGATTTTTCCTCGTGCCGGAGCCGGAAAAGACGCTCTGGGGCAATTTCAAGCGCGCTGTTTATAAGCTGCTCGATTATAAGGGGCTGATGCCCGCGCTGCTCCTGCTGATCTTCGTTATGGGTCTGGCGCTCGGCTGGCTGCTCAGTCACTCCGGCGGAGATGAGGTGCAGCAGCCGGAGCCCGCTGTGACAGTTGCCGGAAGCAGCGCTGCGGAAAGCAGTCAGGCACCGACAACGGCGGCCTTGCAGAAATCCGAAGAGGATCCCGAACTGAAACAGTATTTTGCAGAGACGCTGCTGCCGGAATATGACTATCTCCCGAACGGACAGGATGTTTCGGCATATGATGCTTCCGGCATTATCAGCGCGGTCAATGACGGCGGACAGCTGACCGTTTTCCGCATCGCGGAGGGCGATCTGCAAATTGATGCCTATGGGGAAGACGGCGGTCAGACCGAAAGAATCCGCGGTACGACAAGCCGCGAATTCCTGAAGCGTGTTTATGATGCCGACGGAACCGTGACGGTCACGGCGGACAGCAAGGGTGTCTATCTGGACGGCAGACAGATCTGGAAGCACGGCCTCGGCGCATCCCTCACTTCGTCCGTGACGATCTGCACCTGTATGAAGCGGCAGGATGCCGACCGCTGGGATCGCGCCGCCTATCTCTTTGCGGACAGCACCAATATCCGCACGGCGGTGCCTGCATCCGCTGCACCGGCAGAGCAGCCCGAAGAGGCGCCGCAGACGGAGCCCGAAGAGGAATCGCAGACGGAACCGGCAGAACCGGAACAGCCGGCCGAGCCGGAACCGGAAGCGGAGAATGCGGCAGACATCCTTTCCCTTTACGGGGAAAAGCTGCGGGAACAGCTCGCGGCGATACAGGAGATGAACAATCCGGACTGGGATGCACAGTTTGCGCTCTGCTATGTGGATGATGACGATATTCCGGAACTGATCCTCGATGTGCAGCAGAACCGAAGCGGTTATAACTATTTCAGCATTTATGTGATCGCGGATGATGCGGTCGTGCGGCTGGAAACAGGCGGCGGCATCAATCAGCTCAGCGTCTCGGAGCGCACCAATCATGTGTATGAATACGGCTATCGGGCGCCGGACTATGCCGATTATTGCTTTGAGTATCACATCGACGGCACGGAGCTTGTGCGGGATTACAGCAGATGGATCGCGGCCGGTGACGGCAGATGCTTCATCAACGGGGCAGAGGTTCCGACGGAGGACTATCGGACAGAGAGCGAGCGCCATATCTCGCCTGATGAAATGAAAGAGCCGGTCTGGTATCATCTCGATGAGCAGAATATCGCCGAACAATGCGGATAAAAAAAAGCGCACGCCTGCATGATCGCAGACGTGCGCTTGATTTTTGCTTACTTGCGGTAGATCATGTCCTTGCGGTCCGGACCGGTGGAGATCATCGTGATCGGGCAGTCGATCAGCTTCTCGATGTATTCCACATAGTCCTTTGCAGCCTGCGGGAGTGCATCCCACTCGGTCGCGCCCTTGATATCGCACTTCCAGCCGGGAACAGTCTCGTAGATCGGCTTTGCGTGATCCAGACGGTCGCCGGACGGGAACTCTGTCGTGCGGGTGCCGTTGACATCATATGCCACGCAGACCGGAATCTCATCCAGATAGCCCAGAACGTCGATCAGCGAGAGCGCAACATCCGTTGTGCCCTGCACGGAAACGCCGTACTTTGTTGCGACTGCGTCGAACCAGCCCATTCTGCGCGGACGGCCTGTAGTCGCGCCGAATTCGCCGTCGCTGCCGCCCTTTCTGCGGAGTGCATCCGCTTCATCGCCGAAGATCTCGGTCGTGAACGGGCCTGCACCGACGCAGGAGGAATATGCCTTGACAACGGTGATGACGCGCTTGATCGCGTGCGGCGGCAGGCAGGCACCGACAGCGCCGTAGCCCGCAAGCGTCGAGGACGATGTGGTCATCGGGTAGATGCCGTTCGTGATGTCGCGCAGCGCACCGAGCTGTCCCTCCAGCACGATGTTCTTGTCCGCCTTGACTGCCTCATGCATGAGGTCTGCCATATTGCAGAGATACGGCTTGATGAATGCGGCGACCTCTTTCAGATATGCGAGGATCTCCTTCGGATCCAGCAGGGCTGCATCCGGATAGAGTCCCTTGATGGTAGCATTCTTGATGATGCAGACGCGCTCGACCTTTTCTGCGAGATTTTCGTTATACAGCTCAGCGAGCTGGAAGCCGATCTTCATTGCCTTATCCGCATAGTGCGGTGCAATGCCGGACTGTGTCGAGCCGAAGCTGTTCTTGCCGAGACGCTGCTCCTCAAGCTTATCAAAGAGAATGTGGTACGGCATGACAAGCTGTGCGCGGTCGGAGACCAGAATATTCGGAGCGGGCGCTCCGCTCTTCTTCACATCCTCCAGCTCGGCGCGGAAGCGCTCGACATTGAATGCCGCGCCCGGTCCGATGATATTGACTGTTCCCTCCTGGAATACGCCGGAGGGGAGAATGTGCAGGACATTCTTTCCGTACTGGTTGATGATCGTGTGACCGGCATTGGCACCGCCCTGAAAGCGGATGACGTAATCCGCATCGGCAGCGAAAACATCGGTCAGCTTACCTTTGCCTTCATCGCCCCAGTTGCCGCCTACTATTGCAGTAATCATAAATCTGCCCGTTCCTTTCCCTTTGAAAAGTCAGAAAATTTCAGCGGTATGCCGCGCTCAAGCTGCATACCGCATATATGATACCATAAAATTGCATTCTTGTCAAGCGGGCGAAAGCTGAAGGGAGCGGCGATTCAGGGATTTTATATTACGCTTCCGGCGATGTCATCCACTCCCAAAGCTGAACGCCGCTTACTGCACCGCTTCCGATTTCGGCATCCACGGCAGCCGGACGACGACCGGCACACGCATGACCAGCTCTGCGGGAATCTCCTTCGGCACTTCGGCAAAATCCGGCACCGTCACGCAGGCGACCGGCAGTCCCATGCGCTCCGAAAGCGCCGTGCAGAGCGGCATACTCTCCGCGATCATGGCCGCATCGGTCTCCATGCCAAGATTGGTGTTATTGACGATATGCGTCAGCTTCATGCGGCTGGCGCGCTCAATGCCGCGCAGATAGATCTCCGCGTCTTCTGCGGAGCGCGTGAGGTAGCGGCGGAACGACACCACGCCGAGCATATCCAGCTCATCGGTTTCGGCATAGCTGTTCAGCACATGGGAATAGCGGCCGAGCGCAACGGCGCCGTCCTCATCGCCGCCGACGTCGATGATGAGATGCCCCTCACCGGCAGCGAGTCCGCCGAGGTCGAACTGCACGCTGGGGATATCGACGTTGGTATTGGCGTAATCCGGTGCGCGCAGTGTGATGCCGCGCTTGGCGAAGGCTTCCGCGAAATCCGCCGTCCGGAAATAGGGATTGACGAGGTCGAAATCAACGACCGTGACCTTTTTGCCGGATGCTGCGAGGGAGAGGGCGAGGGCGGTCGAAAAATTGGTCTTGCCGGAGCCGAAATGTCCGGTGACCACGATAATTTTCTTTGGCTGATACATAAGATCGCTCCTTTTTCTGTGCTATATTCCTATTATATCACATTCCGCCCCTAAATGCAAGGGCGGCGCGGAGCCCGCGCTGTCGTTTCCCTACGGCATGGTTTTGCAGAGAATATCAGTTTCGTCGCTGTTACGGCACTGGCCGTGCCTATTGTTTGGTCTGGCTTTCATCTCATTCTGCTTCCGTTCGCTTCCGGAGGACTTTAGAATCCGGCTCCGGCACTGCCGGCTTTTGAAACAAGGGGCGCGGCAAGCTCTCATGCCTGCCGCGCCCCTGTATGCATATTTCATTTGCCGGATTCAGTTTTCTTTCAAGAGCGTTGCCTCGGCCTTCTGGAAATGGACATACTCAAAGCCTTCCTCCGCTGTTTCGCGCTTGTGATCCGCCGGGATCACATCCGGCACATAGTAAACCTCCACGCGCACCTTGCTGTCAGAATCCTTTGCATTCAGCGCAGCATAAACCGGCGTCACCGTCGCCGAAAGATCGCCCTGCGGCAGATCTTCGATCAGCTGCATCGTCTTCTTTTCGCCGTCCGGCGTCAGCGAGAACGGAATCTCCTCATCGTCCTGCTTCACCTTGACATAAATGCTGTAGGTCTCGCCCTTTGCAGTGTCATGGCCGGTCGTCTGTGTGCTGAGATACAGCACAGTGTCGCCCTCGCCGCAGGTGAACTGCTCCAGAGTCTCCTTGCATTCCGGATCGTCATACAGTCCGAGACCGAATGTATAGGTGCCGGAGAGCCGTGCCTTATTGTGAACTCTGACGCTGCTGCGCATTTTCTGCGCCGGCGCATCGGCCTCGCTGCCGTCATGTACCGTGAAATTCGTATTCAGCGTGAACGATTCCGCGTTCGACCAGTACGGCTGAAGATGCAGCACGAGCTTGACCGGCGTATCCTGCGGCTCCAGACCGATGCTGTAGCTGTTGACCTGCTCCGTTTTGACCTCCTGACCGGATTCGACCGTGCCGAGGATCTCCGCGCTGAAGTTCTTGACCTCTGCGGTGAACCGGATCGGTACGCCGCCCTCATCAGCGGTAATGTCAATGATCTGCTTCCGGTCGGCCTTGCTCATGTCGATCTCATAGGAGAATGTCATCTCGGAGCTGTCCTCGGTTTCCGTCCAGTAGATCTCGCCGTCATCGTCCTTTTCCGGCTCGTCCATTCTGATCTGCACCTTTTCCTCCGCATCCCCGCGGGAATCCTCCCGGCTGACAGTGCCGTCCGAATCAAATGCTTCGCTGTAGATCGCGAGCTCTCCCTTTTCGGGATCCCACGGATGATCGAACATGAGGAATGTCACCGCGACCGCCGTATCGCCCTCCGCGAGTACGCCGTAATAGGAATCCTCGGAAATGGCGTAGGTGTCGAGCGTTTTGCCGTTCTTATCCTCCAGCGCGACCTGCGCTTCCTCAAAGGCATGGGAGATGCCCGGCTGATCGAGTCCGAAATGCGTGACATGGGAGCCCTGTGTCAGTCCGGATGCAAACGGCTCGCAGGTATAGAACACACCGAACGGCGTGATCGACCAGAGATCCAGCGCCTGCGGGACGGCAGATGCATATTCATCGCCGCCGTAGGGGCAGGGGATATCTGTATGCGCGAGCTGACCGAACGGGCGGAGGAAGTCCGTCTTGATACTTGCCATGCCGCCCAGCTCCTGTGCGGGATCTGCGGAACCGCTCATATGCACTGTAAATTCCAGCGTCACGCCGTCCTCGGAGAACGGTCTGCCCGTGGTATTGCCGGCCTTGCCGCAGCAGTGCCAGACACCGTGATCTGTCTCATGCGCCTGATCGGGCATGGTGCTTGTTTCGTTCGTGCCCTCGTAATGGAAGCCGTCCACGCGGACGACGCGCATTCCGACAGTCGGAAATACCTGCTGGAATTCTTCCCATGTCTGACCGGAAAGCGGCTCGACATCATAGAAATAATACAGAATCCAGTCACAGCCCGTGATGCCCGTGAGCGTGACGCGCCAGTCCTCGTCCGCATAGACGTAATTGCATTCCGTGCCCCAGCCCGTGAAGTCGAAATCGCAGGGGGTGCCGCTTTTCGCGGTATAATAGCGCTGCATCATGGCGGCATAGCCCGGCTGTGCGACGCAGGGCTGCTGCTCTGCCAGATTGCTCATTTCGCTGATTTCGCCCGTTGCAACCATAGAGTTTTCCTGTGCGCGGCTGCCGGTATAAAGCAGATAGCCGACGCCGCCGTTGACCGCGAGCAATGCCGCAGCGACCGCTGTGCCCACAGCGAAGCCGCGCCGTTTGCCGCCGGTACGGATCTCGTTTCGTTTTGCCATTGCAATGACCTCCTCCTTGCAGGCGGGATCGTGCTCGATCCTGTCTGTCACCTTGCAGTATTGCTGAATCTTTTTCATAACTCCATCTCCTCTCCGAGCGCTTTTTTGAGCAGCTTTCGTGCCCTGTAAAGCTGCGTCTGCACTGCGGTTTCACTTCTTCCGACGATCTGTGCGATCTCCGCGACCGGATAGCCCTCATAATAGTACAGGTGTATCACTGAGCGGTATTTGGCGGGCAGATCCATGACAGCGCGGTAGACCTCGCTTTCCTCCGGCGATTCAAAGATGAGGTTGGCGGTTTCGAGCGGGACGCTGAAACGGTAGCGGAACGACCGCAGCAGGTCTTTTGCGAGATTGACCGTGACGCGCATCATCCACGCGGTTTCGTAGCTGTCGGAATCGAAGGTTTTATTGCTTGCAAAGCGCTTGAGAAATACATCCGAGGTGATATCCTCTGCGTCGGCGCGGTTTTTGCAGTAAGCGAAGGCGAGCCGGTAGACAGATTCGTGGTATTTATCGTAGATTCGTTCCATTTCCTGTTGTTCCACAGAGTAATTCACCTCGGATCAGATTGGATTGTTCAGAAGCGCTTCTGTATAGTAAACGAATGGGGGAGGCAAAATATCACAGGGGTTAGAAAAATTTTTTTCAGGTTTCATTTGATATAGCTTTTGATCTGCGCATCGGGAGCATAGCCAGTGAACGGCGTACCTGTTATGCGCACGGTACAAGTGAAGCCT
>DGSY01000174.1 GCA_002394125.1 Ruminococcus sp. UBA4350 | reverse complement strand
ACGACCACGGCAGAGCCGCAGCCGGGTACCACTACGACCACGGCAGAGCCGCAGCCGGGTACCACAACGACCACGGCGGAGCCGCAGCCGGGTACCACTACGACGACGGCAGAACCGCAGCCGGGTACCACTACGACTGCAACGCTTCCTGCAAATGTCAGCACGATCACCTCGATCGCAACTTCGTTCGAGCCTCCGACAAGAGTGAACTACTGGTCTCATGACCCGCGTTCCTTCGAGGAGAGCGGCGGACTGAAGGGCCTGGCAGCATCTATCGTCCTCACAAAGTACTATGTCAACGACCAGAACCAGTTCTGCGACGCTGAAGGCAATGTGATCGAAGGTGCTCCTGCATACGATCCGGCAACCGGTGCAATTCCGGAAGGCGTGACCGCAGCCGAGACCAAGACACTCGACGCAACTGCTTACACGCATCCGCTCGAAATGGAAGACGGCCCGAAGAAGGTCTGGGACAATGAAACTGCGGCATCCCTCGGCAAGACGGATTACACGCCTGAAGAGGAGCTGACAGCAAAGCACGCGAACAAGTACCCGATGAAGGCATACTTCCATCCGACTGAGCAGTCCGATCCTGACTTTGCGGCAATCAACGGCGGCGAACCGCTCTACATGGGCGACTTCAACATCTTCATTGGTGTGAAGGGTGACTGCACGCTTGATAACCACGTCAAGGTTGAAGACGCACAGTACACGCTGGTCTACTACACTGCGACACTTGTTTCCCATATGGATGATGCGTACCTTGTCGATGATCCTGAAATGGGTGATGTCGATCAGCTCCGCTACTACCTCGCAGATGTTGACTGGGCAGAAAAGGATGAGACAGGTGTCAACTATCTCGTTGATGCTGACAATCATCCGGTTGTGAAGCAGCCGACAAGACTGGAAGCAGCTGATGCACAGTTCATCCTTATCCACTACACAAGTAATTATGTATCGTATATCACTGCGACATGGACTGATGTAGTTGGATACGACCTTTATGATTCGTTCTTCGGAGGAGTCAAGGAAGGCGAAAACTGACAGCATAGCAAAAACGGGCAGAGCAATCTGCCCTGCCCGTTTTTTATCTGACAGACCCAAAACAAGAGAAGGAGTGTAACAATGGGCACCTTAAAGAAAACAGCAGCGATCATTTGCAGCGTTGCAGCGCTTGCTTTTGCAGGTGTGAGTGCGTATTCTGCATACGCATATGAAACAGTGAAGCTCGAAGACCGCGCAGAGGAGCTGACCGCTGACAAGATCATGTATGTCGCGGATGAGGTCTATGCGCAGGCCGGCGAAACCGTTGATTATTCTGTTTATGTGCAGAAGAATTCCGGCTATACGACAGGCGGTATTTCGATGTATTATGATCCGCAGCTGAAGATCGTTATGGCGGATGAAATCAAGGCATACTGCGTGAAGGGTCTCGGTGCGGAAGGACTTTCCATGACGCACATCCTGAACGAAAAGGCGAATATCTTCGGCTTTTCCACAATGGGCACACAAAACTGCACGAATGACGGTAAGGTTTATACGATTCGTTTTACAGTACCGGATGACGCAGTGCCCGGCTCGACGTATCCGATCCGACTGGAAACAGTTCAGATGCTGAATGCCAAGAGCGAACTGATCGACTGCACGACCGTTGCCGGCTGGATCAAGGTGCCGGATGTTACCACGACGACCACTTCGGTCACAGTCACGAACACGACTACGACTACCGAGAGAATCACTACGACGACAACTGATATCACAACCGTGAGCAGTACGACGACGTCTGCTGAACCGAATCCGGGCAGCAGCACGACGACTGCTGCACCGAATCCGGGCAGCAGTACGACAACGACCTCTGCTCCGATCCCCGGTTCCGGATCTACGACAACGACGTCTCAGACAGAGCGTCATACGGAGAAGATCACGGATGACACCAAGCACAATCCGGGCGATCAGGAACAGACGACCGCGAACCGTACAACCGCGAAGCCCGCGAACGGCAACAGCTCCGGCACATCGGCCGGCAGCAAGACGGAAGCGACCAAGACCGGTGATTCCGGCGTGGCAGTTGCAGCCGCAGCTTTGATGGTCGCAGGTGCTTCGGCATTTGTGTTCAGACGCAAGAAGTGATAAAACAGCGGGGGAGCTGATGCTCCCCCGTTTTTTATGCCGAAATTGCACTCCCCCGACCGATAACACAGTGTCTCCCCCGTCGCTGAATGCACAATTCTGACGTGAAGGACAAAAAAGACTTGTGTTTTTTTGCGCTCTGTGGTATAATAATAACAGAATATGAATTCGGAGGCAAATATGGCATCAATATGGAATCATCGGATCAGCATTTCGCTGTTCGGCGAGGCCGAGGGCCCCGCGATCGGCGTCGTGCTGGATAATATCCCGCCCGGCGAATATGTTGATATTGAAGCATTGGCGCGGTTTATGACGCGCAGAACACGGTCGGTTTTCCTGCCTGACGATCCGGCGCATCAGCGTGAGCAGATGGACTTTCCGTCTGTGCTTTCCGGCCTTATCAATAACCGGACGACCGGCTCACCGCTTTGCGCATTTCTGAATAATCCGCGCGGCGGGCAGACGGTTGACTTTCAGGAATTGTCGCATCTTGCGCGGCCGGGTCATGCGGACTACACCGGCGCCATGCGCTACCGCGGCTTTGCGGATGTGCGCAGCGGCGGCCATCTCTCCGAGCGCATGACGATCCCGCTCTGCTTTGCGGGCGCGGTCTGCCAGCAGATGCTCGAACGCCGCGGCATCTATGTCGGCGCGCAGGTGACATCTGTTCATAATATCAAGGACAAGCCGCTCTCTGCGACCAATGTCTCAAAGGACGATATCCTTCGCCTTCGCAGCCGGAGATTCCCCGTCAATAACCCGACGCAGGGCAAAAAGATGCTTGCCGATATCCAGAATGCAGCGGCGGGCGGCGAATCGCTCGGCGGAACGATCGCTTGCTATGCGGTCAATGTTCCCGCAGGCATCGGCTCCCCGATCTTCGAGGGACTGGAGAATTCAATCGCGCAGCTGGTCTTCGGAATTCCGGGCGTGCGCGGACTGGAATTCGGTTCCGGCTTCCAGACTGCGAAAATGACCGGCAGTCAGTGCAATGATGAATTCTACGTCGATGATTTCGGCCATGTGAAAACGCAGACGAATCATCACGGCGGCATTCTTGGCGGCATTTCCTCCGGTATGCCGATCTGCTTCCATGTCGCGGTCAAGCCGACGGCTTCGATCGCGAAGCCGCAGGCGACTGTCGATTATTCCGCACTGACCAATGAAGTGCTGCACAATGAGACCGCGGGCGTTCCCTGCCTTGTTCCGGAGGCGGTTCCGAGCGTGGAGGCGGCAATGTGCATTGCGCTTGTATCGCATATGCTGGACTATCCGAACTTTGTGTGATCCGGACAGGGGGTGTGCCGTATGAGACCGGAGCTGTTTCAGGAGACACTGCTCCCGCCGGAGGAAACGGCTGCACCGGAGCTGCCGGAAAAGCTGGAGGGGCAGTATGCGTTCTTTCCGGAATATGAGTCGGACGGCGATGCGCCGCATCCGGTGAGACACCGGCCGATGACACCGCCTGACGAGCAGGGTCTGGAGGAATGGAAGCTCAGCATTCTGATGAGCGATATTCTGCTGCGGTTTTCGGGCTGTCTCCCGGAAAACTGGCTCTATGACATACTGGTCACCAGCGGACATATGCTCCCGTTCTGGTATGATGATACGCTCGGCGGCCTGATCGAAAGCGGCAGCGCGGTCTATGAGGATTCCGAGCAGGGCAGGCTTGTGCGGCTGACGGATGCCGGAACGGAAAATGTCCGGCGGACGCGTCTGCTGGTGCCGAAGCTGTTCCGCGACCGTGTCCACCTGACAGCGCTGCGGTATGTTGCAAGGCAGGAGGCGCTGCGTGAGCTGCATATTGATTATGAGGACAGCGGTCAGGAGTGCCGGGTCTGTCTGCAATGCAATGACCACGGCAGGGAGATGTTTTTCCTGCGGATATCGGCGCCATCCCGCGAGAGCGCAGAGGAGCTGGGCGAGCGGATCCTGCGGAATCCGGCGCGTTTTTTCGGCAAAATCATTGATTTGGCACTGACGAACGAGGAAGAACCGTTTGATTTGACAGATAACTGAAATTTGCTTGCAAAATAAATCAAACTATGCTATAATAAAGAAAATGCTGATTCGAGGAAAGGTGATACAAATGCATAATTTCAAAAAGACAGCGGCTTATGCGCTGAGTACACTTGCAGCGGGCGCAATGATGACGGTGAACGCCTTTGCGGAGAGCGGGTCTTCATCGTCCGGACAGCAGCAGTCCGCAGGTTCGACGGCGACAGCACTGATCTTTCAGATCGGACCGCTGGTTCTGATCCTTCTGCTGTTCTATTTCATTCTGCTGCGGCCGCAGCAGAAGCGCGAAAAGGAAGCGCAGGCCATGCGTGAGGCAGTCGCGGTCGGCGATGAGGTCTGCACGGCGGGCGGCATTGTCGGCATTGTGCTGAAGGTCGAGGAGGACACTGTCGTTCTGGAGACCGGTGCAGAGCGCAACCGCATCCGCATCAAGAAGTGGGCGATCCACGAGAATATCACGCAGATCGAGGCACAGCAGGCAGCTGAGCGGGAGCGCAAGGCGGCGCGTCAGCGCGGCATTGCAACTGCGGCAGCGGACACTGATACCAAGAAGAAAAAAGACGACTGAAAAAACGGGCGCATCCTTCAAAACGAGGATGCGCCTTATTTTATGTATTGTTTTCATTCGGGGGGCGCTTGCCGCAGTACTGCGTGCAGAGCTTATCCGTGCAGTTTGTGCAGCGCAGCGCCGCATTGGAATTTTCCCAGAAGCGCTCCGGATACATCATGATGCACAGCTCCCAGATCAGCCAGTCCGCAAAGGCCATGAGCAGCAGCGTCCGCGAATAGAAGCCGCTGATCATCAGCATCGGCGAGAACATCATCAGATGATCCCAGTTGAAAATGCGGCAGGTCGTGCAGCATTTCGCTTTGACGATCAGCCGGAACGGACACCAGATCAGCACGCAGATCAGATCGCAGACATAGAACACGATCGTGATCATGAACAGCCAGTTGTTGCCGATGACATCAAAAAACCAGAGCAGCGAAACAAGCGCGACCACAGCCGCCCATATCGCAAAGACCTTGTAAGCGGCCTTTGTCGTATCAATGATATGCCGGCGCAGCGCCTGATAGCTGAAATTTTCCTTGTCCGGCGGCTGAAAGCGGAAGCGGAAATGCTTCTGCGACCCGAGCGCGATGATGATGCGCTTTCTGACGGGAACCAGCTGCCAGAGCATATCCAGCATCCATGAGAGCCAGAGCAGATGCAGCGGCGTAAAGCGGCGGAAAAAATTCCAGCCCTCCAGCACCTCGGTCTGCGACGGATCGAAAATCAGGATCAGCACGCAGGCCGCAAGGATCAGACATCGGACGATCAGATGCAGCGTATAGACCCTTCGCGTTTTGGAAGCCCGCGGCTTCTGGAGCGTTTTGCTGTTTTCCATGTTATCCCTCGGATTTTATACTTCCGGCTTTCTTGCATTGGCAAGCATCAGCTTGACACGGTTTTCCTGATTGACACGCGTTGCACCGGGATCATAGTCGATCGCGGTGATATTTGCCTGCGGATAGGCATTCTTGATGACGCGCATCATGCCCTTGGCGACGATGTGATTCGGCAGGCAGCCGAATGGCTGTGTGCAGATGATATTTTCGGTGCCGCTCTCGACGAGCGCAGCCATTTCCGCGGTGATGAGCCAGCCCTCGCCCATGCTGACGCCCTGATTGATATAGCGGTCGGCGCAGGCACGGAGATGCTCGAAGTCATGCGGCGGATCAAAGACGCCGTGCTGCTTCACGGCTTTGATCTGCTGCTTTTGCATTGCATAGATCAGCTTATAGCCCGCGCCGTTGATGAATGAGCGCTTGCTGAAAGAGCGGTAGAGCTTTGCATCGACCGCCGTGCTGACCGCGCAGTACATGACAAATTCCAGCAGCGACGGCACGACCGGCTCGCAGCCCTCCGAGAGCAGATAATCCTCCAGATGATTGTTCGCGAGCGGCGAATATTTGACATAGATCTCGCCGACGATGCCGACGCGCACCTTATTGCGCGCCGTGCGGGGGATCGCCGCAAAATCGTCGAGGATGCGCTTGTAGTTTTTCTTCGTATTGAGGAATTCCCGCGTCCGGAACATTTTCTCCAGCCGCTTCTGCCAGCGGTGCAGCACCTTATCCGATGCGCCCTTCTGCACCTCATAGGGGCGGCACTGGTTGACGGCAAGCATCAGCAGATCGCCGTAAAGCACAGCATAGAGGAATTTCAGGAAGATCGCCGGTGTCATCTGCCAGCCGGATTTCGGATCCTTTTCGAGACCGGAGAAATTCAGCGAGATCACAGGCACCTGCGGAAACTGCTCCCTGAGCGCCTTGCGCAGCAGATGGATATAGTTGGATGCGCGGCAGCCGCCGCCTGTCTGGGTAATGAGCAGAGCCGTGCGGTTCGGATCATAGCGGCCGGATTTCAGTGCCTCCATGAACTGTCCGATGACCAGCAGCGCGGGATAACAGGTATCATTATGCACATTTTTCAGTCCCTCATCGACAACGGCGCGGCTGGCTGTTCGCAGCAGCTCGCAGTGATAGCCATAGGGCTTCAGGATGCTGATGAGAAGCTGAAAATGCACCGGCAGCATATCCGGCACAAGAATCGTATGCGTTTTCTTCATTTCCGGTGTGAAACGCGCAGTCATGCTTTTACCTCCGTTTGGCGGCCTGCTGCCGCTCAGAATCTGATCTCATAGGGGAAGCCGATCGCTTCCGTATACTCCGGCAGTGTGGTGACTGCCGGAAAATCGCGCTGCTCCAGCTTGCCGTCCTTTGTCCGCACCATCGCACAGAGCTTTCCGATCCGGATATTCTCCGCTGCGCAGAATTCCGCGAAGCTCGAAAGAAACGCATCGAACAGATCGGAATGCTTCTGCCGGAGCGAGACGGTCTCTGTCCACTGCGCCGTCCAGAAGCTCTGCTTCCGGCTTCGCGTGAGGATCAGCGAATCGAAATGCGCCTCCTCGATCCGGCAGAAGCCCTTGACGACGAGCGCGTCGCCCTCCCGCTCATACCGGCCGGACTGCGCATCGAGCCTCGCATAGCTTTTCATCATATTGACATAGGTCTGCGCGATCTCGCGCCCCTGCTGAAAATAGATGCTCTGCACATTGATCTGCTTGGATGCGTGTGCATCGGCATCCTGCCGCAGTGCAGCAGCAAATCCGTCAGAGCCGCTTGGTAATGTCTGATATCGCTTTTCCATACCCTGCACCTCCGCTCAAAACTCGATCTGATACGGAAAGCCGTATGCAACGATCTTTTCCTTTTTCGGATTGCGCAGCGTCATCGGCAGCGTATGATAAAAGAGATTGCCGTCCTTGTCCGAGATCTGCGCCTGAAAGGGGTGGCAGATGATGTTCTCGGCCTCGCAGAGCCGCCGGAATGCGGAGAGGAACACTTCAAAAAGCTCATTGTCCGGATCCAGCTCAATGATGTACTGTTTATGGCGCATGAATTTCTTGCGGCGCTCGGTTGTAACGAACGGCGCATCGAAATCCTTTTCATTCAGGGCGATGAAGCCGGAGATCAGCGCACGGTTTTCGAGCCGTTCATAGTTGCCGCTGCGGGCGGCGATCCGCGCTTCTTCTTCGATCATGTCCACATATTTTCCGGCGAGATTCTGCGCCTGATGATACCGGCGGCTGCGGAAATCGGTCTCCATGTCGCCGTGCAGCCGGATCTCTTCGCGAAGCTGATCTATAAACTGCATTATGATTCTCCTTTTTTTGTTCTGCGGGTATTTTTTTCTGTATCCTGCAATCGAAAGATGTTCAGCTTATATTATACCACAAACCCGAAAAAATTTCAAGTCGGCAGAGCCGACAGCCGGTCGGCAGTGCCGACAGCCGTTTCCCTTCGGCATGGTTTTGCGGAGCATATCAGATACGTCGCTGTTACGGCACTGATTGTGCCTATTTTACGGTCTGGGGAAATCTTATTCTGCTTCCGTTCGCTTCCGGAGGACTTTAGGATTTGCCGGCGGGGGCTCCCCGCAGGGTCTTGCATAAACCGGCAAAATATGTTACAATAATAATAGATATGCCCGCGCCGGATGCTGCATCCGGCGGCGGGACAACCAAACTGCGGGAGGGATAATATGGCGGATGCAGTTGAATATCTGCGTAGCTTCAATCTGCTGTCAGTGCTGCTGCGGCTGCTGCTCGCTGCCGCTGCCGGCGGACTGGTCGGCTACGGCAGAGCCAAAAAGCAGCGCAATGCCGGCCTGCGCACCTATATGCTGGTCAGCCTCGGCGCTGCGCTGACCATGCTGATCTCAATCTACGAAAACCAGATGCTGCAAACACAGTGGCACTGGCTCTATGCGGTCGCCGATGTGAAATTTGACAGCTCACGCTATGCTGCACAGGTCATCAGCGGCATCGGCTTTCTCGCCGCCGGAACGATCCTTGCCGTCGCGCATCAGCAGGTCTCCGGCCTGACAAGCGCGATCGGACTGATCGCTGCCGGTGCGATCGGGATCGCCGCAGGCGCGGGCTTCTATGAGATCGTGCTGATCGGAGCGGTCATCCTCATTATCTGCATGGAATGGCTCCAGCCGGTCGAGGTCGATTTCAAGCGCCGCATCCACAATATCACGGTTTATGTTGAGCTTGACTCGATCGGCGATCTCGCCGCAGTGACCGATACCGTTCAGAAGCTCGGCGCAAAAATCTATGACATTGATGTGGAAAACTCGGAGCGCACAGCGAAACGCCTGCCTTCCGCGATCATAATAATGAAGATGGCGAAAAACCATAGCTCGCATTCGGCCATGCTCTCCACACTTGCCGAACTGGACTGCGTACAGGGTGTGCGCGAGCTGATCTCCTGACAAAACGAAACGCATCCGCCAGTTTGCCGGATGCGCAGAAAGGACATAGAAATGCTTTCCTTCTTTGATGCGATACGCGATGTGTCGCTGTTTTCGGTTATTATGCGAATGTTCTTTGCATTCTCATGCGGCGCAGCGATCGGCATGGAGCGCTCCTATAAGAACCGGCCTGCCGGCTTCCGCACGCATATGCTCGTCTGCATCGGTGCGGCGATCGCTTCGACGACCGGCATTTATCTCGCCGTCAACCGGCAGCTCCCGACCGATCTTTCCCGTCTCGGCGCACAGGTCGTTTCCGGACTCGGCTTCATCGGCGGCGGAACGATCATCCTCACCGGCAAAAAGAAGATCAAGGGGCTCACAACCGCGGCCGGTCTCTGGGCGACCGGTATCATCGGGCTGGCGATCGGTGCAGGCTTTTATGAGGGCGCTTTGATCGCGACGGTGCTGGTCATTGTCGTCGAGATCGTATTTTTCGATGTCGGCAGCAAGATCAAGCATCTGCCGGAATTCGATCTGCATCTGACATATACGAAAAAGGCCGCGCTTGACAATATTCTCCGCTGCTGCAAGGATCAGCAGTTCTCGATCCACAATTTACAGGTCAAGGGCAGCCGCGATGCGGATGAGCCGGTCTTTTCCGCAGTCATATCGCTTCGCTCGCGCAAATTTTCGACAGCGGAAATGCTGGTCGATTATGCAGAAAAATGCGACGGCGTGATCGCTGTCAGCACCGCAGAGCTTTGATTACAGAAAGGAGCTGATCTGCTTGGCAAAGGCGCTCATTGCCATGAGCGGCGGCGTGGATTCCGCAGTCTCGGCGTATCTGATGCAGCAGGCAGGCTATGACTGCATCGGCTGCACGATGCGGCTGTTTGAGAATGCGGATGCAAATGTGTCCTCCGAGAAATCCTGCTGCTCGCTGGACGATACCGAGGATGCGCGGGCGGTCGCACACCGGCTCGGAATGCCGCATTATGTGTTCAATTTCACGGAGGAATTCCGCGAGACCGTCATCGGCAAATTCATCCGCTGCTATCAGTGCGGCAAAACGCCGAATCCCTGCATCGAATGCAACCGTTATCTGAAATTCGAGAAGCTGCTCGAACGCGCTGCGGCGCTCGGCTGCGATCAGCTTGTCACCGGCCATTATGCGCAGGTCGTGGAGACCGATTCCGGCTATGAGCTGCGGCGCGGGGCGGATCCGGCAAAGGATCAGAGCTATGTGCTGTATATGCTGACGCAGGCGCAGCTCGCGCATATCCGCTTTCCGCTCGGCGGCATGACCAAGCAGGAAACGCGCAGGCTCGCGGAGCAGCTCGGCTTCGTCAATGCGCATAAGCATGATTCGCAGGATATCTGCTTTGTGCCGGACGGCGACTATGCCCGCGTGATTCAGGCGCATACCGGTGAAACGCCCGTCCCCGGCGATTTCGTGGATTTGCAGGGGAATGTCATCGGGCGGCATCAGGGCATCATTCATTATACGGTCGGGCAGCGGCGCGGGCTCGGCATCGCGGTCGGAAAGCCGGCCTATGTCTGTGCGCTCGATGTGCCGCAGAACCGTGTCGTGATCGGGGAGAACAGCGATCTCTTTTCGGATACCTGCACGGTGGAGCAGTTCAACTGGATCGCCGGAGAGCCGCCCGCAGAGCCGGTGCGCTGTCAGGCAAAGATCCGCTACCGGCATCCGGCGCAGCCCGCCGTGCTGACCTTTACTGACCGGAATACCGCCGTGCTGAAATTCGACGAGCCGCAGCGGGCGATCACGGCAGGACAGGCTGCGGTCTGCTATGACGGGGAGACTGTCCTCGGCGGCGGCGAAATTTGCTCGGTTCCCTGACGGAAAACTGTGCAGAATGCCGGAATTTAATTCGGCATATTGACTTTTCTGTACGCTTTTTGTATAATATAATAAAATTCTCATCGGAGGTATACATCATGAATATGGATCTCAGTAAGGTTTTCCGCGCACTCTGCTATGTTGTTATGGTGCTCGGCGGTCTTGTTCTGCTGATTGCGATTCTGACAGTTGTCGGCGTCGGCGCAGCGACATCCGGCGCGGATTCGGTTACACGCGGCGGCTTCACATTCTTCACAGCATTTGCACTGATCCCGGCGATCCTTCAGGGCATTATCGGCGTGCTGGCAGGCCGTGCAGGTCTCCAGAGCGATCCGTACAGATGCCGCAAGCTCTCTATCGTGTTGGCAGTTCTGGCAGTTCTTTCGCTGATCAGCAGCATCCGCGGCGGCACTGTCAACTTCATGAGCTTTGTTTCGCTCGCGATCTACGGCGGCTTCTGCTATCTCGCACATACACAGAGCTATTGATCTCCGGATAACAATACATCAGTATATCAAAAAGCTTCCCGACCGCAGCAGCAGCCGGGAAGTTTTTTTGGTTCTTGATGTTATCAGAGCTTTTTCAGCGGGATGCAGATATAGCTGACGGTTGTCCCGACTTTTTTTGCACGCTTTGTCAGGAAACTGCGGATTCGCTGCGGCCGGATGCAGATTGCACCGGCGCCGGCGGGCAGTGCCGGTGCCGGGTTCTAAAGTTCTCCGGAAGCGAATAGAAGCAGAATCAATCAGCAGCGTAACAGCGGCAAAACCGGTATGCTCCGAGAAGCGGTGCCGACAGCCCGACTTGCTTTTTGTGCAGAAATATGATATGATAGAGAAAAGGAGTTGATACATATGCGGATGGACGAAATCGGATGGCACTCGGTACACGGTGCCGATTTTATAAATGAACGCGAACACGGTGCGGGAGACTGGGTGTTCCTGCTGATCAAATCGCCGTGCCGGATCTTCGCAGACGGTGAGATGCGGCAGTTCCCCGCCTATACATGGATTCTCTATACGCCGGACGCCTATCAGAAATACGGCGCGGACGGTGCGGAATATTATGACGACTGGATGCATTTTGCGCCGGATGCCGAAGAGGAAGCGCTGCTGCGCGCAATGCACATTCCGCTCAATACGCCGGTCACGCTGCCGAAGGGAACCGAGATCTCAAAGCTGCTGCGCGAGATCTGCTTTGAGTTTTATTCCGTGCATCTGCACCGGCTTGAAACAACGGATCTGTATTTCCGGCTGCTGTTTTACCGGCTGCATGAGCAGCTTGTCCGCGTGAAGGCCGTGCCGGATGCCGCCCCGGTGAAGGAGCGCTTGCAGCAGATCCGCGCATTCATCTTCCGCAAGCCGTTTGAACGGTTTACGGCGGCGCAGTTTGCCGATGAGCTGAATCTCAGTGAAGCGGATTTTCTGCGGCAGTATGAAGCGGAGAACGGCAGCCGCTTTCCGGATGATCTGATCCATGCCCGTATGGTTTTTATCGCCGGACAGATGAAAGTGTATCTGGCAGAGAATCAGACCGTCGAGGAGATCGCACAGCTCTGCGGCTATGCAGGCGAGGCGGAATTTTCCGCGGAATTTGCGCGGTTTATCGGCAAATCACCGCAGGCATATCTGGATGCGCTGCGCGCAGAAAACGGAATATGAGAAACGCCCGTCTGCGAACAAAAGCAGGCGGGCATTTCTGTATACAAAAAAGCGCTGCCCTGACGAATCAGGACAGCGCAAACCCGTATCACAGACAGCATCATTGAAAATCAGTTGTCAAAGCTCGCTGACCAGCTTTGCGATGAATTGCAGGAGCAGCGTTGTGTCATCCATTGTGCGTCTGCCGTCGCGGTTGCAGTCAGCATTCAGCATTCCCTGCTGAGAGACAACTGCATCCGGGGATTCCACGATCAGCATGGAGAGCAGAACCGCATCTCTGACATCCCGCAGACCGTCGCAGTTGACATCGCCGCGCAGGATCGCTGCAGGCGCTTCTGTGGTTTCGGTTGTGGTCGTGGTCGTGACGGTCGTTTTGGTTGTGGTGACAGTTGTGACAGTTGTTGTGACCGCCGCAGCCTCCTTTACGAATACGGTGTAATTGACGACCGTGCCGCTCATGCCGTTTGTGCCGAGTGTGACGGTCTCGCCGTCGCCGAAGGTCTTTTGATAGACGGAGAATGTGACGTCGTTATCGGTTGCCGCGGTCATTGCGGTTTTCTCCCAGCCGGAGAGCCACTGCGGAACGCTGCCGTTCTGCTCGACACGGGTATCCAGCAGGACGAAGGTGTCGATCTTGCCTGCCGCGGTGAAGGCCGCAAGCTCTGCGTCGGTATTTTTGGAATTGCACGCGGATTCGATGACCTCCGCGCCCTTCAGTCCCTCCGGTACGGCGGTGTAGGTATATGCTCTGTCGCCGAAGACCGTGCTGCCTGCCGCAGCGCCCTGCTGCGCGAGCTTCCAGCCGGATTCATTCGCAGTATCCTTGATTTGCAGATTTCTGACATATTTGCCGTTGAGGATGACAGGCGCAGGCGGCGTATAGGCTGCCGCAGAATTGTTCAGCCTGATATTCGGGCGGGCAGGGAGCGGTGCATCGCTGCCGAGATAATAGCTGGTGTGCGGCGGCTGATTGTAGGAGGACTGCTCACAGCAGCTCTGTGCGCGGTACTGCATATCGTGCATCAGATTGGTCAGTCTGACGGAGGTCGGGGCAGTCGTACACCAGATGCGCAGCTTTCTGTTATCCGATGTGCGCATGATCAGCTCCTCGCGCCAGTCGCCGAAAAGGTCGGCAGTCAGGCAGGGGACAGCCTTTGTGCTGTTGTTGGATTCGCAGCTGTTTGCGGTGAAGATCTGCTGGATTGTGTTGGCATCCTTCATTTTCGTGATGCCTGTGCCGGAGAGCATTTCGCGCTCCAGATCGCCGTCCCAGTAGATCAGGAAGTTCATGGAAAGGCTCTTGCCGGAGATTTTTTCACCCTTGCTGTTCATGACGGTATTCGCGGGTCTTGCGCCCCAGAATTCGCCGCCCTTGTTGCCGGCCCAGACATTGTCCGCGCAGCATCTTCCGGTGTCCTTGTCGCCGTCCTTGTGGAAGATCACCTGACCGTTTTTCGCATCAAAGAGTGTGACGCCGTATGTGGGGCCGTGCTCATGGCACTGCCACAGCTCCAGACCGGGGCGATCCGGCACGAGGTCGCCGAGATGCTGTGCATCGCCGTGACCCTTTCCGGAGCACCAGAGTCCCTTGCCGTTGTCGTCGATGATGCAGTCGCCCATGCAGATCTCCTGTCTGCCGTCATTGTCCACATCGCCGACCATGAGATTATGGTTGCCGTTTCCGGCATAATTCTTATAGTCCTTATTGGTATCAAAGATCCAGCGCACCTTGAGCTTTTTGTTTTCGACATCGAGCGCGGAGATCGTCATTCTGGTATAGTAGCCGCGGTTATAGATTGCCGAGGGATGCACGCCGTCAAGATAGGCGATGCCGCTGTTGAAGCGGTCTACGCGATTGCCGTAATTGTCGCCCCATGAACCGACATTGCCGCGCGGCACGGGGAAGCTGATCGTATCGAGCGCCGCACCGGTCTGCCCGTCAAAGAGCGTCATATATTCTGCGCCGGAGAGGATATAGCCGCCGGCGTTGCGGTAATCCTTGGAGCCGTCGCCGATGACTTTGCCTTTGCCGTCTTTGGTGCCGTCGGCGGTTTTGGTAATCAGCTCGGCTTTGCCGTCCAGATCGAAGTCTGCAACGCACATCTGCGTATAATGCTGACCTGCGCGGATATTTCTGCCGAGGTCAATGCGCCAGAGCGTTTTGCCTTCGAGCGTCAGGCAATCAATCAGGACATTGTCCGTCTGACCGGACTGGGAATTATCCGCCGAAGCGCCGTCCCATTTGAGAAAGATCTCATACTGACCGTCGCCGTCCACATCGCCGAGACAGCAGTCATTCGGCGTATAGCGTCCGCCGGGGTAATTCAGCGGGATATCAAAATAATTCGCGCCGGATTTGAATTTGCATTCCTGTGAGCCTGTGACCGTTCCGTTCACGACGGTATCGACGCGGTATTTGGAATTCGGACTGCCGCCGTTGTCCTGATAGCCGGTTGCATTGCCGGATTTACTTGTATAGATGAGCTGACCGTCGCGGTAGAGCCGGAATTCCGCATCGTCCGCATCATCGGCGTTCCAGCGCCAGCTCACGAACAT
>DGSY01000010.1:18271-18458 GCA_002394125.1 Ruminococcus sp. UBA4350 | reverse complement strand
GTCTCCAAATGGGAGCGCGGCGAATCCATGCCCGACCTTGCCGTCATGAAGCAGCTCGCCGATTTCTACGGGATGTCGATCGACGATTTCCTGCTCACGCCGGAGCAGCGCACGGAGAAAGCGGCGTCCCCCTCTGCCGATGCAGATGCACCCGTGCCGGAGCCGGATGCCGAACCGGATGCCGAAC
>DGSY01000010.1:0-18207 GCA_002394125.1 Ruminococcus sp. UBA4350 | reverse complement strand
CGGATGCCGAACCGGATGCCGAACCCGATACCGGGTCTGAAACCGATCCTGCGCAGGAACCGCAGATGCAGACCGATCCGCGCCAGAAAAAGCGCAACCGCCTGATTATTGCGGGTATGGCGGCGATGCTGGTCTGGCTCATCGCGACACTGATCTTTGTCGTGCTGGATGCCGTCCTGCCGGAAATGGAATATGCGCCGTTCCTGTTCATCTACGCCGCACCGATCACGGCCGTCGTCGTGCTGGTCTTTAATTCGATCTGGTTCAACCGGCGCTGGAATTTCGCAATCATATCCTTTTTGGTCTGGTCGCTGCTCGGCGCACTGTTCCTGACATTCTATCTCAGCGGGATCGTGATCTGGAAGCTCTTTGTGATCGGCATTCCCGCGCAGCTCATCATTCTGCTCTGGTCACGGCTCAAGCCGTCGCGGACACCGGCGGAATAAGCGCCGGAATCATGCGGTAACAGACGGCTTCACAGAGACTGTCATCTCATTCAGACAGGTATTTTTCTGCATCATTCGATAACCGTATAAATAAATAACAATGCCCCGAAGCAGCCTGTATGAACTGTTTCGGGGCATATTCGTTATGGGGATCTGCCGCATCATCCGAGCAGGGCAATGAGTTTTTCGTTAATGGCATCATAGGAGCGGAGCGCTTCATCCGAGAGCGGGATATCCGTATAATTGCGGATATAGTCGCGGATCTGGACGATCATTTCCTCGGGGCTGCGCGCATTGACCTTTTGCAGATCGGCCACAGTGAACGGCTGCACGGAATAATACGCAAAGCCGCGCAGCTTTTCCTCGATCTCCGACCGCAGCTTCAGGGTATCCAGCATGATCTTTCCGTCCTTCTTCGGCACGGAGATATTCTCGATCAGCGCGGAGAGATTTGCCGTTGTGACATACACGCCGAGATTGCCCGGACGGGGCTTTGTGTGATAGACATAGGACTCCTTGAATTTTCCGGTCATCTGCTCCAGCACCAGTTTATTGTGATCCCACTTTCTGCTGCCGTAGATGCAGTATTTGTTGATGTCCAGCCCGAACTGTTTGCGGATCGCGGAAATGATGATCTCCGGCAGGATCGGCGAAACCGCGTGGACAAATTCGCCGTACATCTTTTTTCTGACATAGAGCGCGAGCTGCAAATAATAATCGGTATACTGATTGCCGCCGCCGAGCAGTGCCTCTGCGCCGCACTGCCGGAACGCCTGCTGCATCGCGCCGACACCGACCGTGCCGCGGAGCGCAGCCGCTTCGAGCAGCCGGATGAAAGCATCGGGCAGGCTGCCGGACTGCTTCGCGACAGCAAGCGCACTGCGGTATTCAAACTGCGCGATCAGCGTTTTCAGCACATTGCGGATCGCAGCATCTGCCGCATCCGCAGCTGCTTTCTCTGCGGGATCCTCCTGCGGTTCGGCAGCGGGGATCTCCGCCGGAGCGGCAGCATCGGCAGCCGGTTCAGATACGGGGATCTCTGCCGGTGCGGTGATATCGGTATCCGCCGGAATGGGCTCTGCATTGTCGGGCAGGGGAGCGGCATCCGCAGCCGGAGCAGCCGTGCGGTCAGCCGTCAGCGCAGCCTGTACCGCATCCGCGAAAAATGCCGGCGCGGAATCTGTATGAATAATGAGTTCTGCATCCGGAAAATCTGTCCGGATCGTGTTCAGTGTTTCGGTGAGGTCATCGGTGAGCGCCTGCGAGGGGGCATCTCCGCCGATCTCCGGACGGGATTCCGCACGCACATCGAATGCGGTGCCGAGCTCCATGCCGAGCAGGGCAAGCGCCTGCACATAGCGGCGATCCTGCGCCTGCAAAGCGGCGGTCTCCTTCGGGAGATAGAGGACGATGCGGTCGGGCATTTCCTTGCGGCAGCGGGCGAGCAGCGGGCTTTCCGCGCCGGAGGTCAGCGCTCCGGTATCGGGATCGCGCGATTCGGTCAGGGTATCCTGCAATCCAAGCGGTGCAAACAGAATTTTCATAGGTGCAGCTCCTTTACAAATAAACTCAGATCTCTGCTGTGCGCAGGCATTCTGCGCTGCGCATAAAAATCCTGTCTCTATTATAAGCGATTTTGTCCGCATTGTCAAGGCCGGTCGGCAGTGCCGACAGCCGTTATCCTACGGCATGGTTTTGCGGAGCGTACCGGTTTTGTCGCTGTTACGGCGCTGGTCGCGCCTATTTTGCGGTCTGGGGAAGTCTCATTCTGCTTCCGCTCGCTTCCGGAGAACTTTAGAAATTGGCTGCGTGTTCTACCCGCCGCATGAAAAAAACAGACATCAATAGAAAAAAACTTGCAAAAAGCGCGAAAATGTGATATAATAAAACAGAATGTAATTTGAAGGGAGGATATCATGATATATCTGCTCGAAGATGATCAGAATATCCGCGATTTTACAGTCTATGCCGTGCAAAGCTCCGGTCAGGAGATCCGCGGCTATGCGCTGCCCTCGGAATTCCGTGCGGCGGTCGCAGAAACGGTGCCGGATGTCGTGCTGCTGGATATCATGCTGCCGGAGGAGGACGGGCTGTCCGTTCTGCGCTGGCTGCGCGAAAATCCCGCAACGAAAAAGCTCCCGATCATGATGCTTTCCGCCCGCAGCACCGAATTCGACAAGGTGCTGGGACTGGACAGCGGCGCAGACGATTATCTCGCAAAGCCCTTCGGTGTCATGGAACTGCTCTCCCGCATCCGCGCATTGCAGCGGCGCACGGCCGCATCGGATGAAGGCGAAACGCTCCGCAGCGGCGGCATCACGCTTTCGACCGCACGCCACTGCGTCACAGTTCACGAAAATGAGATCGGACTGACCGGCAAGGAATTCGACCTGCTTGCGATGCTCATGCGCAATCAGGGCATTGTCCTTAGCCGTGAACGCATACTGGAATCTGTCTGGGGCTATGGCTATGCAGGCGAGAGCCGCACGGTCGATGTCCACATCCGGACGCTCCGCGCAAAGCTCGGCGATGCAGGCAACGCCGTCGAGACCGTCCGCGGCGTCGGATACCGGTTTCAGGAAAATTACCCCGATCCGACGGAGGCGACAGAATGAAGAAAACGCTGTTTATCAAGCTGCTTACCGCAATGGGTCTGACGCTTGCTCTCTGTGTTCTGATCTATCCGCTGCTGATGCCGACAGAGAATTATTTCCGGCTCGTTTTGCAGCTGATCCCGATGAGTATTATTACCGGTCTGCTCCTGATCGCGCCGCTCTATTTCATCAGCGGCCGGATGGCGCACAGCATCGGCCAGAAGCTCAAAAGACTTCGCATTGACTCCAAATCGGTCATCGAACAGTATCCGGAGCTCAAGCCTCTCGCCAGACAGGTCACGAGCCTCAAGGCGCAGATCGACACGCAGATGAATGAGCTGACCGGCCAGCAGGAACAGCTGAAGGTGCTGACCGACAATATGCAGGAGGGTCTGCTGCTTGTCAGCGCGGCGGGCAGGGTGCTGTCCTATAACCGCGCCGCGCTTCAGCTGCTCGGCAAGGAGGGGCTCACCGACGATTATTTTCCGGTGTACGATCTCAGCGAAAGCAAGATCTTCCGTCGGCTCGTCCGGCAGACGCTGAACGGCATCCGCGGCTCTGCAACGCTGACCGTCGGCGACCATGCCGTGCAGATCATTGCGAATCCGGTTATCCGCGACAGCCGCCTGACCGGTGCCGTGCTGGTTCTGCTGGATGTCAGCGAACGCGAAAAGCGCGATGCGCTCCGCCGCGAATTTACATCAAATGTCTCCCATGAGTTGAAAACACCGCTGACCTCGATCTACGGCATTGCGGATATGATGGAATCCGGCATGGTCAAAAAGAAGGACATCGGCGGCTTTGCAAGGCGCATCCGTGACGAATCCGCCCGCATGATCACGCTGATCGAGGATATCATCCGGCTCTCACGGCTCGATGACGAGAGCTTTACCGAGGAGATTCTCCCGCTCGATCTCTATGAGGTTGCGAATACCGTTCTGGAGCAGCTCCGCGCCGCCGCAGATGCACGCGGCATCACGATGGAGCTGGAGGGCGACAGCGCACCGATGCAGGGCGTTCCGGTCATTGTCGAGGAGATGCTCTTTAATCTCTGCGACAATGCGATCAAATATAACAATGACAACGGCTCCGTCAAAATGAAGGTGACCTGCACCGATCAGCAGGCAATCTTCTCTGTTTCGGATACCGGCATCGGCATCCCGCAGGCGGATCAGAAGCGGATCTTCGAGCGCTTCTACCGCGTAGACAAGAGCCATTCCAAGCAGATCGGCGGAACGGGTCTCGGCCTTTCGATCGTCAAGCACGGCGCACAGTTCCACAGTGCTTCGATCGAGCTGGAAAGCCAGCCCGGCAGCGGCACAACGATCACGCTGTTCTTCCCGCGCAGTGCGGAGGCGGCGGCAAGGGCGGAATCCGATGCGAAATTCGATCCGCTCAATGTGGAGATCCCCGGTGAGAGCAAGGCCGCGATGATCCAGATCCGCGATGCGGCGGAGGAACCGGCTGAGGATGCTGCGGATACAGAAGCCGTCACGGAAGCGGAAATCATCACGGAGACCGAGCCTGCCGAAGAACCGCCCTTCATTGAGGAGGTCGATTTTGAGGATGAGGACGAATCCGCGGAGGATGAAGTAATCGCCGAAGATGCGGAAGATTTCGCGGATGATGAAGAAATCGCCGACGATGCGGAAGATTTCGCGGATGACGAAGAAATTGCCGAGGATGCGGAAGATTTCGCGGATGATGAAGAAATTGCCGAAGATACGGAAGATTTCACGGATGATGAAGAAATTGCCGAAGATGCGGAAGATTTTGCGGATGACGAAGAGATCGCCGATGTTGCGGAAGATTTCGCGGATGACGAGGTAATCGACGAAGATACGGAAGTCTTCGCGGATGACGAGGTAATCGACGAAGATACGGAAGAATTCGCCAATGACGAAGGAATCGAAGAAGATACGGAAGATTTCGCGGATGACGCGGAATTTGCCCAGGATGACATTTTCAGCGAAACAGACACGCTGACTGACGGATCCGCCCCGGCTGCCGAACGCCGACTTCCGCTCGACGAGACCGACCGCCTGCTCAATGAAGCCGCGGCCGCGCTGGATCTGGAGCTGTTCACGAGCGATGCGCCGGCGGAGCCGGAGATCACCGAAGCGGCAGAGCCTGCATATGACGAACCGGCTGAGCCGGAACCGCTGACGGAGCCGGAACCTGCTCCCGCACCGCCGAAGAAGAAGCGGAAGCGCATTGACGTTGTCCCGATCAGCGAGGACAATATGGATATCCGCATCTAATACGTTTAACATGGATTTAACATTTGCGATACATTGATTTGATTTTCATGTGTTATAATAAGGACGTAAATGAAGTGAAGAAAAGGAACGAAAACAAATGGATATTGCAAGTGTAATCTCACTGCTCGGCGGCGTCGCGCTGTTTCTGTTCGGAATGCAGATCATGGGCGACGGCCTGAAGAAAGCAGCCGGAAACAGGCTGGAGCTGGTGCTCTGGAAGCTCTCCGGCACACCGATCAAGGGCGTTCTGCTCGGCACATTCGTGACTGCCGCTGTGCAGTCCTCCTCCGCGACCTCCGCGATGGTCGTCGGCTTTGTCAATTCCTCGCTGATGACCGTTGCGCAGTCGATCCCGATCGTCATGGGCGCGAATATCGGCACGAGCGTGACGGGCTGGCTGCTCTGTCTCTCGCTGCTCGGAAAATCCGGCGGTCTGCTGAGCCTGCTCTCGACGAGTACGATCTCGGCCGCTGCCGCCGCAGTCGGCATCATCTGGCTGATGTTCTCCAAAAATGAGACCAGAAAAAATGTCGGCGGCATTCTGCTCGGCTTTGCCGTTCTGATGTACGGCATGGCGGCGATGAGCTCCGCCGTTGCGCCGCTCAAGGAGAGCGAGGCATTCCGCTCCCTGCTGACGCGCTTCGACAATCCGCTGCTCGGCATTTTGGTCGGCATTCTGATCACCTCGCTACTGCAAAGCAATTCCGCATCGGTCGGTATTTTGCAGGCGATCTCCGTGACCGGAGCCGTCAGCTATGCCGCTGCTTTCCCGATGATCATGGGCATGGGCATCGGCGCATCGGTGCCAGTCCTGCTCTCCGCCGTCGGCGCGAGCAAAAACGGCAAGCGCACCGCGATCGTCTATCTGCTCATTAACGTATTTGGCACGCTGGCCTGTACGATTCTCTTTTACGGCGCAAATGCGATATTCCGTTTCCCGCTCATGGAAAACGATGTACCGATCGACATGGTCGGCATTGCGATGATGAATACGCTTTACCGTATCGCTGCGATCATCGTGCTGCTGCCGTTTATCAAATATCTGGAACGCGTCACAAATCTCATCGTCAAGGATTCGCCGGAGCCGGACAGCAAAAAGCAGGAGAAGAAATCTGCCTATGAGATCATGCATCTTGAGGAGCGCTTTCTGGAAAATCCTGTTCTCGCTCTGACGCAGAGCCGCGAGGCGGTCTCGCTCATGGCGGATATCACCGAGCAAAGCCTGTTCCAGTCCTTCGACCTGATCGGCGGATACTCTGCGGAGGCTGCGGAAAAGATCGCCGATGCAGAGGACGCAGTCGATCAGTATGAGGATAAGCTCGGCACTTATCTGGTACACATTACCGGTAAGGAACTGAGCCATGCACAGACGCTGGAGGTTGCGCTGTATCTGCATACGGTGACGGATTTTGAGCGCGTCAGCGACCATGCGCTGAATATCATGGAGGCTGCGCGGGAGATCAAGGAGAAAAAGGTACAGTTTTCCGCGTCGGCGCTTGATGAACTGCGGATTCTGGAGGAGGCGCTCCGGAAGATCGTCAGCATGACCTTTGAAGCCTTTGACAAGGGCGATCTGGAGCTTGCCGGCAAGGTCGAGCCGCTGGAGGACTGGATCGACGTGCTCTGCCAGACCGCAAAGCTGAATCATGTGGCGCGTCTGCAAACGGGCGTCTGTACCCTGCAGCAGGGCTTCGTGTTCAATGATCTGGTCGGCAATTTTGAACGTGTCGCGGATCACTGCTCGAATATCGCGGTCGCGCTGGTCGAGCTGCACGCGGATTCCTTTGATACGCATGAATATCTCAGCGCAATGAAGAGCCGCCAGAATTCCGAATATCAGCGGCTTTATGAGGAATTCAGCCAGCAGTTCGCATTTCTTTCCTGATGCCGTCAGGCAGACATATAACGATCAATGCTCCCGGTCATGATAAACGGCCGGGAGCATCTGTTTTTTCTGTAGTTACGGATTGGTTTTTTGGGGGGCCTGCACCCGGAGAACGATAGCTGCCGGCTATACGCTGCTGATGAAGTGAAACGGAAAGCTGCCCTTGCCGAGATTCTCCGACATCGCCGTCTGCATCAGCGAATTGCGGTTCAGCAGCCCCAGCCGCTCCATCCATGCATCCGCCATCTGACAGGCGAGTACGCGCCCCTGAAATACGCCGTAAAGCCGCAGCTCCTTCGGATGCGTCAGGTCGAGCGTGTCGCAGACGAACCTGCTGTACCGCACATAATCCTGATAGTCCGATCCCTGCATTTCATTGTACCGGCTGCGCGGATTGCTGTCCCACCGGCTGCGCGCAAAGGACGGCTCCTGCGCAAAGAGGGACATCGTTTTCGGATCCAGCTTGAAGAGATTCTCCGCATCCTCCCTGCTGTAATACGAGAAGCTGAACATTACGCCCCGCACTCCGCAAATCCGGAGATAATGCAGAAAATCCTGCAAATTCCCGCTGACAAAATCCGCATACTTCTGCTCCGCGATCTGCATCGGCGCGAATTTCCGCGCCCGCAGCATGGCAGTCAGCTCCTCATGCTTCGGCAGCAGATAGGTCATGCTGCTGATCGTCTGACATACTTCATGTCTGGAATAATCCATGATCCGCACTCCTTTCCGGTTGCTTTGTTAATCATATTATAACACAGACTTCATCCTTTGTCAATATTTCGTTCATATTTTGTTCACATAAACAAAACAAATCATTCATAATTATGCAAATCAGCGGAAACGGAATCGGTTTTTCGGCGGATTATCCCTGTCAGTTTCGTAAAAATTGCCCAGCTATGACAGATTTCACTTGACAAAGTCTCAAAATATAGTATAATATGATTATACCCATTGCAAAGGAGGAGTCATAACCGCAATGCCAAAATATGATGTTGTAATCATCGGTGCCGGCATCACCGGCGCGATGCTGAGCTGGAAGCTGTCGCAGTATCAGCTCCGCACAGCGATCATCGAAAAGGAGAACGATGTTGCCGAGGGCGCGACGATGGCGAATTCCGCCGTCATCCATGTCGGCTACGATCCGGAGGAGGGTACGCTCAAGGGCGAGCTGAATGTCAAAGGCGCTCTGCAATATCCTTCGATCTGCGAGAAGCTGCACTGTGCCTTCCGGCAGACCGGCGCATGGATCGCCGCCTGCGGCGCAGAGGAGGAGGCGCATCTCGACCTGCTCGCGGCGCGTGCGGACAAGCGGAATATTCCCTACCGCTGGCGCAGCCGGGAGGAGGCGCTCGCGGAGGAGCCGAATCTCTCCGATCAGGTCACGCGCGTGCTGGATTTCTATACGACCGGCGTGATCTATCCGTGGGAGGTCGCGGAGGCCTGCATTGAATCCGCGATCGGAAACGGCACCGAGCTGTATCTGAATGCGCCGTGTCAGCATATCGAGCGCATCGGCGGCGGCTGGCGCATCGACACGCCCGCGGGCAGCTTTGAGACCGCCTATGTCATCAATGCCGCCGGCGTCCATGCGGAGGATATTCACGCAATGGTCGCGGAGTCGAAGTGGCATTCCACGCCGCGCAAGGGCGAATATTATGTGCTGGATGATGACACGCAGCCGGTCAAACATATCATCTTCCCTGTCCCCTCGAAGGAAAAGGGCAAGGGCGTGCTGGCGATCCCGACGGTTCACTGTGATACGCTCATCGGCCCGAACAGCGACTATCTTGAAGATCCGGATGATGTCGGCACGACCGATGACGGCCTTGCCTATGTCCGCAATAACATCGCGAAAACGCTGAAAAATATCCCGCTGAACCGCTCGATCCGCACCTTTGCCGGAAACCGTCCGACCACGACCTCGCCCGATTTCATTATCGAGGAAGTCGAGGGCGCGCCGCATTTCATCGACGCTGCTTCGATCGAATCGCCGGGCATCGCATCATCGCCCGCAATCGCGGATTATATCATTGAGATTCTCTCCCGCTCGATGAAGCTGGAGCGCAATGAAAATGCCGATATGTCGCGCAAAAAGCCGCCGATCATCGCAGAGATGACGCCGGAGGAGCGGCAGGCGCAGATCGCGGCGGATCCCGCATTCGCAAAAATCATCTGCCGCTGCAATCAGATCTCCGAGGGCGAGATCGTTGCCTGCATCCGCAAGCCCTGCGGCGCACGCTCCGTCAAGGGCATCCGCAAGCGGCTCGGCCCAGGAATGGGCAGATGTCAGGGCGGATTCTGTGAACCGAAGGTTGTTCAGATTCTCGCAAGAGAGCTCGGCATTTCGCCGCTGGAGGTGCTGTATGACGGCACCGGATCAAATATTCTGCAAAGTGAGAACCGCATATGAGTGAAATGAAAAAAGTACAGGCCGTCATCATCGGCGGCGGCAGTGCCGGCCTTTCCGCCGCAGTTACGCTGAAGCGCTGCGGCATTGAGGATGTGCTCGTTCTGGAAAAGGACGAGGAACCGGGCGGCATTCTGGAGCAGTGCATCCACAACGGCTTCGGCCTGCAAACATTCAAGGAACAGCTTTCCGGCCCCGCATATGCCGAGCGCTATATCCGCATGGCGGAGGAGGAAAATGTTAAGATTCTGCTGAACACGACCGTCACGAAGCTGACCGCAGACCGCGTGATCGAATACCGGAATGCGGAGGAGGGCATCGTGCAGGTACAGGCGGATGCCGTGATTCTCGCGGTCGGCTGCTATGAGCGCCCGCGCGGCGGCATCAATATCACAGGCTCGCGTCCGGCCGGCATCTACACGGCGGGACAGGCGCAGCGCTATCTCAATATCGACGGCTATATGGCCGGCAAGCGCGTCTTTATCCTTGGCTCCGGCGATATCGGCCTCATCATGGCGCGCCGCATGACGCTGGAGGGCGCAAAGGTCATCGGCGTTGCGGAGCTGATGCCGTATTCCAACGGTCTCCCGCGCAATATGAAGCAGTGTCTTGAGGATTTCGGCATCCCGCTCTATCTCTCGCACACGGTCACGGAGGTGTTCGGCAAAGACCGCCTTGAGCGCATCGAAATGGCCGCGGTCGATGCAAACCGCAATCCGATCCCCGGCAGCGAGCAGTATTTTGATGTGGATACGCTGCTGCTCTCGGTCGGCCTGATTCCGGAGAATTCGCTTGCCGATGCAGCCGGCATCCGCATGGATCCCGCGACAAAGGGTCCCATCGTCGATGACCGCTATATGACCAGCGCAGAGGGCATTTTCGCCTGCGGAAACGGTCTTCATGTGCATGACCTTGTGGATTATGTGTCATTGCAGGCGGCAAGAGCCGCAGAGGGTGCCGCCGATTATCTGAAAAACGGCAGATGCGGCGGTGAGCTGCGCAGCATCGTGAACGGCGATCAGGTCAGCTATTGCGTACCTGCGCGGTTTTCGCCGGATGCACCGGTCGAGAAGCTGACGGTTTATTTCCGCGTGCGGACGCCGCTCGAATCCGGCACACTGACCGTTCGCGCCGGTGACAAGATCATCCGGCAGGTGAAGAAGCGGAAGCTGCTGCCGTCGGTCATGGAGGAGGCAGTCCTGCTCGGCAAGGATCTTGCCGGACTGACAGAGGATATCACGGTCGAGATCACGGAGGTGCAGCAATAATGGAAAAAGAACTGATTTGTGTCAACTGTCCGGTCGGCTGCCGCCTGACTGCGGTCATCGAGGACGGCAGGGTCATTTCCGTCGAGGGCAACCGCTGTCCGCGCGGCAAGGCCTACGCGGAGACCGAGTGCATCCGGCCGATGCGCATTCTGACAACGACCGTCCGCATTACGGGCGGCATTCACAGAGTCCTGCCGGTCATCACGACGGCGGAGATCCCGCTTGACCGCATGGCGGATGCGATGAAGCTGATCCGCACGGTCACGGTCAAGGCGCCCGTCGCGGCGGGTGAGGTCATCATCCGGAATCTGCTGGATACCGGCGTCGATCTCGCGGCATCGCGTTCGATGGACGCGGTCTGAGGTGCGGCAATGGACGGACTGAAGGTTAGGATCCGTGCTGTGCTGGATGCGGCACAGCCGGTCACGGTGGAATGCTGCATGACCGATTTTGACGGGCAGACGCATCTGTTCCGCGGGCCGGTGACGCTGTTTTCGTCGGAGTCGTCGCCGCTGATTCCCGGCGACGGCATCATCCGCTGCACCGTGCGGCAGGAGACCGCGCAGTATGCCGAGATCAGCACCGCACTGCCGGACGGCATCGAATCGACGATGGGCGTGAACAGCTTCCGCGTTCACCGCAGCGATCTGACAGACAATGCATAATAAATCCCCCTGTCTGATGATTCAGGCAGGGGGATACTGTTTATGGACGGGCACCGTCAGCCCTTCTGCATCTCCAGAATCAGATCGAAGATGCGGTCGGCGGCGGCTTCCTTGGACATTTTATCCAGCGCGATCTCGCGGTCAGCCGTGATGAGCGTCAGGATATTCGTATTGGTGCCGAAGCCAGCGCCCTCCGTCCGCAGACTGTTCGCGCAGATGAGATCGCAGTTTTTGGAGACGAGCTTTTTCCGCGAATTTTCGAGCATATTCTCGGTCTCCATTGAGAATCCGCAGATGAACTGCCCCTCGCGCTTCTGTGCGCCGAGCGCCTTGAGGATATCCTTTGTGCGCACCATGTCAATTTGCAGCGCGCCGTCCGATTTCTTGATCTTGTTCTCCGCGACGGCAGCCGGCGTATAATCCGCGACCGCGGCGGCCTTGATGATGATATCGGTTTCCGGCGCACGGGATGTCACGGCATCGTACATCTCCGCAGCCGTCCCGACCGGAACGACCTTCACAAAGGGCGGCGGCGCGGTCTCCATATGCGCGGCAACCAGCGTGACCTCTGCGCCGCGCCGCATGGCAGCGAGTGCCACGGCACAGCCCATTTTGCCCGTGGAATGATTTGTGATGAAGCGCACCGGATCGAGCGGCTCCTGCGTCGCGCCGGCGGTGACCAGAACACGCTTTCCCGCGAGATCCTTTTCATGTGCGATCTCCCGCATGATATACTGGAACAATACGCTCTCCTCCGGCATCCGGCCGTCGCCGATATCGCCGTTCGCGAGCCGTCCGGTATCGGGCAGCGCGATCTCATAGCCATAGGCCGCGAGCTTTTTGATATTGTCCTGCACGATCGGATTGTGATACATATTGTGATTCATTGCGGGCGAGACGATCTTTTTGCAGGGGCAGGCCATGACGGTCGTGGTCAGCATATCGTCCGCAATGCCGCAGGCAATTTTGCCGATGACATTTGCGGAAGCGGGCGCGATCATGACGACATCCGCCTGCTTTGCGAGTGCAACGTGTTCGACGCTGTACTGGAAATTGCGGTCAAAGGTGTCGATCAGGCACTTGGAGCCGGTCAGTGTTTCAAAGGTGATCGGGTTGATGAACTGCGTGGCGTTCTGCGTCATGAGGACGCGGACATTGCAGTTCAGCTTCGTCAGCATTCTGACGAGATTCGGGATCTTGTATGCGGCGATACTGCCGGTGACGGCGAGCAGTACGGTTTTTCCGCTCAGCATTTTGTTTTCCTCCGGAAATGGATTTCCGCCGCAGTGCTGCGGATACCTAGATTATAGCATAAAATCGGCTCAAAGTCCAGCGCATTATATGAACTTTTTCGTTTTATATGCTTTTTCTTTCGGTATTACGGCTTTTGCGAAGTTACTGTGAAATCATATAATTGACTTCTACCGTTTTTTCTACCAAAATCGCTCTTTTTTGATTCTTTCTATTTCGTCCTCAGTTTTGTCACAGTATATTATATAATTACACGGCTGCGGTCTGTGACTTGTCCGCAGATGTGTCTTTCTTCTTTTTTCTGTTGTTTGACTTCTTGGTTGCTTCTTCCGACTCAGTTTCTTTGGTGTCGGTGGGAGCATCTTCATTATTGCCGCTGAGAACCCTTGCAATCGTCTCAGCCGAAGTGACCTTAGCATGATAGTCCAAATGGCTATAAAGGTTCGCCGTGACGCCAATTTCGCTGTGCCCCATCAGATATTGCAGTGTTTTCGGGTTCATACCTGCCTTCGCTTGATTGCTGCAGTAGGTATGGCGGCAGACGTGAGGAGTAATATTCGGCATCTGCACCCGATAAATCTCGTTGTACTTGCTGACCATGCGGTTGAAGCGGTGTTCCCAGTGCAGCGCTACAAGCGGCATACCTTCATCGTCGAAGTACAGGAAACCGCAGTATCCGTCAACAAACTTCTCCTTTTTTGGTTTGCCTCTGTCCTCGATGATTGCCTGAAAGCACCGGGCGACCTCCTCAGTGATCGGGATCTGCCGCTTACCTGCATTCGTCTTGGTGGTCTGAATCACATACTCCATGTCGGAAGTGCGCTGAAGCTGATGGTCGATATTGACGATACGGTTCTTCAGGTCAATGTCTTTCAGCGTCAGCCCGCAGAATTCTGAGATACGCATCCCCGTATGAAACAGGATGAACACTGCTTCGTAGTATTTGCAGTAGGTGTTATCGTCGTGTACGAATCGCAGGAATTTACGCATCTGGTCTCTCGTAATAGCTTCTCTTGTCTTGCTGTCGTTTACGACCACACCGGCAAGCTGGAATCCGAAGGGATTCTTAACGATAATGTCGTCATCGACTGCCATCTGAAAAGCCGGTCGCAAAACACCGCGCACAGTCTTGACGGAACTGTAGCCCCTGCCGTCAGCCTGAAGCTTGATCAGAAACAGCTTTGCATCCGATGTTTTTACGCTTCCGATCTTTCTGCCGCTGAAATCTTCCTTAAGCAGAATATTCCGCACGAAGTTGTAGTTTGATTTCGTCTGTGGCTTGATGCCTGTTTTGGTTTTCAGGTAGCGTTCCACAAGCTCCATCACCGTGATGTTCTTATGCTGCGGATCAATCTGCGTGTCGAGATCATAGCCGATCTGTTTTTCCATCTCACGCAGTGAAAGACACGGCTTCTTTCCGAGCGGAAGCTTATCTGTCGGTTTCAGCCTCCAGTTATACACGAACTTTGCCTTGCCATTCACATAGTATTTGAACTGATATTTGCCGTCCGCCCTGATGGATTCACCGGCACGTAGTATACGGTGCTTGGAATCACGGCGGATGTTTCCTCTCATTCCCATTATTCACGCCTCCTTAATTCAGGGTGTTTGTCCAGATATTCCTCAAAAGCTTCGCGATTGATCAGTTTCCGCTTCCCGTACCGGGCAATCAGCACCGGAGAGTTTTCTTTCTGAATCCATTCTGAAAACTTCCGCCTGCTCAGCCAGAAATAGTCGACCGCTTCGGCAGGTGTCAGGAAGTCCTTATCATCCGGTAGTGCTTTCTGCATCCTGTGAATCTCCTTTCTCTGCAAGTTCCTTGAAATACTGTTCCATCAGCGGGCGGATGATAAGATAACGGTTCCCGCAGAAAATACCGAACCCGCCTTCATTGTTCTCCGCCATTCTGCGCATCTTCTTTTCGCCAATGCTGAAATAAGCGCTCGCTTCTCTGATCGTAAGCATATACTTTTCCGATGCTTTCAGACCTTCCATGCTGATCGCCTCCTGATATATTTTTTCAGCCGCTCCGGGCTTAGTATCATATATTACTCTATTTCACGGAAAAAGCAACTACTTACGGCACTTTAACGTCAAATTATAGCGTAGAAGATTGGCAGATATATTCCTCGAACTTTGGTCTAATTACCAAATAGCGATTCCCGCTGAAAACCGCATAGGTACCGAGATTATCTTCCGCCATACGGCGCATCTTCTTCTCACCGATACTGAAATAGGCAGCAGCCTCCTTAATCGTTAGCAGAAACTTATCCCGAACCTCAACGACAGGTTCTTTGGTTTCTTCCACAGTAATCCCTCCATTCACCATTTCCTTTTCTTTTTCAGTAATCTTGCGCTTTATCATGAATCTCACCTCCTATTAATAGCCGGGAAAGTCAACCCCTTCATATAACCACTGGAGAAATACATCCCGAATGGACGAAACGATTTGCTTTCTCAATATCAATAGGACAGTTTTTCGGATTTTAGCAAAAGAAAATGCGCCCACCGAGAGAAAAAATCCCGGTGGGCGCAAATGTTATACCTTATTAAGTTTTCCTGTGTACTTGTTTCCGCTGACAATGATCTCGACCGTGATGTTGTCATTAGGTGCAGGCTCAGGCTTGACGTCCGGTTTGCTGAAACCGTTGAGCCCCTTCGCCTTGATCATGGACGGATAATCCTTGTAGCCGATATCGAGATTGACATTGCCGTTGATACCGCAGATACTGCCTTTCTCGGAGCGCTGCCAGATGCCGACATCGCCGCTGTAATTGAGCTTGCTGTTCCATTCAGCAATCCAGAGAGCATAGCGTGTCTTGATATCGTCCTCAATATGAGATGCGAGGAACGAACGTGAAGTATAGAGCCCTACCCAGTATCCCGCTTTTTCAAGCACTTCGCAGAAAGCTCTGACGATTGCCGAGCAGTTTGTCTTACCGGTGCTGAAGGTTTTCTGCTTCTCCTGATCAAACCAGATCGGAAACTCAAACTGCTTTCCTTTAATAATAGAGAGACACACCTCTGCTTCTAGACGCGCCTCCTCAACTGTAACAGCATAGCTGTACCAGTAAGCACCGACCGGAATGCCTGCAGCCTTTGCACCTGCATAGTTCTCCTCGAAACGAGCATCCTTCTGCGATGCCACTCTGCCGTAACCGGCACGAAGAATAGCAAACTCTACTCCGTCAGCCTTGACCTTCTTCCAGTCAATTGCTCCATTATGAACACTTACATCAATACCTTTCATTTTAATATCCTCCTCAGTTTTTGTAATCGTCGTTGTTTCTGCCTGCCTGTTTCTGCAGGACTTCGATTGCATTTTTCAATGCGGGTGGATACGAAATTCCCATGAGACTTGTGTTTTCTACAATAGAGAGCAGCTCATTGACGCAGAATCCGATACACACTGCATCCCGAACATAGGTTGTATTCAGCATAATGTCGAGTCTGACCGCTACAACGATCAGCATCAGAACACTGCCCTTCTTCGCAAGCCCGTACCAGCCAGCCTTGCTGTTCAGCTTTCCGGTCTTGCTGTGCTTGGACTTGCCCATAGCGCCGGTAATCATTCCGGTCGCAAAGTCAATGCCCATAAAGATGATCAGCGTCACCAGCGCAGAATCCCAGCCGCCGAAAAGCGCTGCAATTCCTCCGCCGATCGCACCGATTACCGTACAGATACTTCCTTTTATGTCATCACCTCCAGTACCTTGATCGTTCTGATCATAGGGCTTGTATTGTCTGTCACTGCTTTCCAAGCAAGATAATAGTCGTCAGCAGATACACTGCTGCAGTCGTGCAGGACAGCGATATAGTTGCCGACAGAACCGAGCCATCCGAACGGAACAGATACTGCGTTATTGTTCTGAATCTGTTCATGAATAAATCTCGCTGTTTCCGCCGGAGACATCTGCTGACTGCTTTTGCGCACCAGCCACATTTCACCTGCATCGGTCGCCCCGGACTTATAGGTGAGCAGAATTCTGCTTGCGGGTGTGATGCGTACCGGAGTGATACACATCGTGTAAATGACAGCGCCCCAGTTGAAATCCGGTTGATTGTAGTAAAGCGCGTAGTCATTCTCCGCGCAGCAGAAATGTGGATATACATCAGCAAAGCCTGTGATGCTGCGATATCCGTCAATATAAAAAGTGTAGATGCTCTCACCGTACGTGGTAAGAGCATCATTGCCGTTGCGGAACAGCGTCACTTCCGGTTTGCCGGACGGAATTTGCAGTACCTTCGGCACAAGAGTATTCAGCTTTTCGGATTCCGATGCCTGTACTCCCATTGCCGTAAGGTTCCGGGCAAGCTGATCACGCTGCGCATCCAGCGCTGTCAGATAATTTGCAATGCTCATGGTGAATGGAGGGAACACTGTGGAAGAAACTAAAGAGCCTGTCGTCCCGGTCGGCGATAAGTATATGCTGACGATCAAGGAAGCATCGAACTATTTCAGCATTGGTGAAAAGAAGCTGCGTCGGCTGGCGGAAGAACACACAGGTGATTTCGCTGTCATCAACGGAAACCGCTATTTGATTATTCGGACAAAATTCGAGCAGTTTCTCCTTGAAACTTCTACCATCTGATTTGACGTTAAAGTGCCGTAAGTAGTTGCTTTTTCGCCGAAATAGAGTAATATATGATACTAAGCCCGGAGAGGCAAATATATTACTGGAGGTGATCAGCATGGACGAACTGAAAATCCCGGAGAAGTTTATTCTCTCGGTCAAAGAGGCTGCTTTATACTTCGGCATGGGAGAGAAGAAAATCCGCAGACTGGCAGAAGACAACGAAGGCGACTTTGCGCTGTACAACGGTAACCGCTACCTTGTAATCCGCCCGCTGATGGAGCAGTACTTCACAGCGCTTGCAAAGAAAGGAGGCACACAGGATGCAGAGAGCAACACCGGAGAATAAGGATTTCCTGACGCCCGAAGAGACGATCGTTCTTTTCGTCCTGAGCAGACGGAAGTTCGGTGAGTGGCTGCGCAAACAGAACACCCGCCCGATGATCGTAATGGTCGGGAAGCGTAAAATGATCAACCGCACAACCTTTCAGGAGTATCTGTGCGAACACCCTGAGTTAAGGAGGAAAATTTAATGGGTATCAGAGGAAACATTCGCCGCGATCCCAAGCGCCGTATTCTTCGCGCCGGGGAGTCCATCAGGGCGGACGGCAAGTATCAGTTCAAATACTATGTGGACGGGAAGCCGTACTTCGGTTATAGCTGGAAGCTGGAACCGACAGACACACTTCCGCAGGGAAAGAACCGTGCCTTTCCCTGCGTGAGATGGAGAAGCAGATCGGCTATGACCTTGATGCGATGCTCGCTCCGCAGAAGAAAAACATGACGGTGATGGAGCTTGTGGAGCGCTACCTTAGAACCAGAACCGCAGTAAAGCCGCAGACGAAAACGAATT
>DGSY01000169.1 GCA_002394125.1 Ruminococcus sp. UBA4350 | reverse complement strand
AGCAGCACGGCGGCAGTTTCGGTCATGCCGGGAAACCGTTTCAGCTCCTCCGGATCGGCGCAGAGTACGGAATGCAGCGAGCCGTATTCCGCGAGCAGCTTATGTGCAAGCGGATTGGTGTCTCTGCGCGGGATGCCGTAATAGAGCAGCATTTCCAGTACCTCATGCGGCGGAAAGCCGGCAAATCCGGTTTCGAGAAATCGCTGCCGCATCCGGCGGCGGTGCCCTGCGTGAATGTTATCGCCCATGTTTTTCACCCCTTTATGCAAAAAGCTGCACGGCATTTTCAGCCGTACAGCTTTGCCCTTTCTTTCCGAAACAGCACGCGCATCCGTTCACCGGATCCGCTGAACAAACGGCTTCTGCGATGAGACTTCGGAAGCTCAGTCGTCATTCGAGGCCGCGCTGAGCAGCTCCGTGACCTTATTGCGCAGCCATGCCGCCGCCCTGTCCGCCGGGATATTCTCCTTGATCGACTTGTCGCGCGCAGTGATCTCAACGCCGCCCGCCGCAAGCGACTTCGGGCTGATGACAGCGCGGAGCGGGATGCCGAAGAGATCGGCGTCCGCAAACATTGCGCCCGGACGGATATCTCTGTCATCGTACAGCACCTCGACGCCGAGCGAGATCAGCTCCGCATAGAGACGGTCAGCGGCCTCCTTGACCGCCGGATCATCGACGCGCAGATTGCAGATCTCGACCTGCCACGGTGCAATGGTGATCGGCCAGATCGGGCCGTAATCATCGTGGCTCTCCTGGCAGACCGATGCGCACAGTCTGCCGACGCCGATGCCGTAGCAGCCCATGATCGGATACTGCCGTGCGCCCTCCTCATCGAGATAGGTCATGTTCATGGACTTCGTGTACTTTGTGCCGAGCTGGAAGATATTGCCGATCTCAATGCCCTTTTCGATGCGGATATGCGGCTGACCGCATTCCGGGCAGACAGCGCCCGCAAAGGTCTTTGCGACATCGACATAGGAGATCTCACCGAGATCGCGTGCGGCATTGAGTCCGGTATAATGTGCATCCGCTTCATTTGCGCCGCAGACGAGATTTTCAATACCCTTAAGCGACTTGTCAAATACAACTTTGATATTCTTCGGCAGGCCGACCGGACCGATGAAGCCCGGAACGATGCCGCTTTCTTCGGTGATATCGACAGCCGGATGGATCTCGAAGCCGAGATGATTGCGCAGCTTTGTCTCGTTGACCTCAAGGTCGCCGCGGATGAAGACGATCACATAGCTGTCGTCCTCGTTCTTCTGATAGACGACCGCCTTTGCGAGCTGCTTCTCATCCATATGCAGGAAGTTTTTCAGATCTTCGATTGTCTTGATATTCGGCGTGGAGACCTTTGTCAGCGGAGCGATCTCGCCCGGCTCATTCGTCACGCTGACGACCGCGGCTTCCATGTTTGCGCGGTATCCGCAGGGGCAGACGGCCAGCGTATCCTCGCCGACTTCGGTCAGCAGCATAAATTCATGCGAGATGCTGCCGCCCATCATGCCGGAATCCGACTGCACGGAAATGAAATTCTTGCAGCCGCAGCGCTTGAAAATGCGGTTGTATGCGTCATAGACACGCGCATAGTAGCGCTCCAGATCGGACTGCGAGGTGTGGAAGGAATAGGCATCCTTCATCGTGAATTCACGGACGCGGATGAGACCGCCTCTTGCACGCGGCTCATCGCGGAATTTTGTCTGGATCTGATAGATCATGAACGGATAATCCGCATAGGAGGAAGCGGTGTCGCGTGCCAGATGCACGGCGGCCTCCTCATGCGTCATGCCCAGCACCATCGGATTGCCGGAGCGGTCCTTCCAGCGCGCCATCTCGCTGCCGATGCTGGTATAGCGGCCGGATTCCTCCCAGAGCGATGCCGGCATCGCCACCGGGAACATGACCTCCTGTCCGTCCACGGCATCCATTTCCTCGCGGATGATCTGCTCGATCTTCCGCATGATGCGCTTTGCGGGCGTGAACAGCGAGAAAATGCCGTTTGCCATGTATTTCATATAGCCGCCGCGCATCATCAGCGCATGGCTCTCAATCACACAGTCCTTCGGCGCATTCTTGAAACGCTCGCCGAGCATATTTGCAACCTTCATCAGAATTCTTCCTTTCCTGTTTTATGCCGCAGAACGGCACTATAATGACATTTTATTATTCTACCATATTTTTTCGGAAAATGCAAGTCATTTCCGCAGAAAACCCGTAAATTTTGCCGGAATGCACTGCAAAAGCGATTCCCGCTTGACTTCTTTTCCAAAGTATGCTATAATATTGATGTCCCAACTATCTCTTGAAGATATCTGCTTGTCTTTTTGCCGTGATACTGCGTTAGAAATCCTTGCCTTGCGTCAGCAAGGCGGCGGCTTTCTGCCTTGTCTCACGACAAAAATCCTGCGCATCTATTCTTCAAGATTTAATTGGTACATCAATAATCATGAGATTATGTGCCGTTTCCGGCATACTCATGCTGCGGGATTCCCGCAGACTACCGTTTGAAGGAGGTACATCAGTCATGCGTCACATTCAGACCATCGAGACACGCAGCCTTTGCGAGAGCGCAAAGAACGGCGGCTGCGGCGAATGCCAGACTTCCTGCCAGTCCGCCTGCAAGACGAGCTGCGGTATTGCAAATCAGCAGTGCGAAAGCAAGAAGACCGAGAAGAAGTAATGCTGAGATGAAAACCGGAAATGCCGCCCGTTTGTGGCGGCATTTTTCATGAATAACGGAGGAGGACATGAAGAAGATACTCAGACGCACCGGCCTTGCCCTGCTGATTTTCCTGATCCTTGATATTCTCCTGCTGACCGGCCTGTATCTGTTCCACCGCTTCCGGCTGCGGCAGGAGACACCGCTGCGTGAAAGCACAAAAGGGACTCCGGTGAATGTGGACGGCGGGATGATGAATGTCTATACCGAGGGCGAGGGGCCGCATACATTTGTTTTCATGTCCGGCTTCGGAACGGCCTCGCCGGTTTATGATTTCAAGCCGCTTTACACAAAGCTCAGCACCGATAACCGCATCGCCGTTGTCGAGAAATTCGGCTACGGCTTCAGCGATGATTCCGATGCACCGCGCGATATCAAAACGATGCTCTCACAGACACGCGCCGCGCTGACCGCCGCCGGCATCGAAGCGCCGTATGTTCTGGTGCCGCATTCGGCATCCGGCATGGAGGCGCTATACTGGGCGCAGCAGTATCCGGAGGAGGTCGAGGCGATCACCGCTTCTGATATCGTCGTTCCCGGCGCATTTGAATTGCAGGATATGTCGCTGACCGCCGACCGGATCATGGCTGCCGTCGCCCGCATCGGCATCACGCGCCTGCTGGATATCCGGCAGATCGAGCCGTGTATGCAGAGCGATGTGCTCACCGATGCCGAAAAGGAAACGGTCGCGGCGCTCAGCTATGCGCGGAAGAACAATCCGACTGTCATGCGCGAAGCGTATAGCTGCGTCACGAATATGAACACGGTCGCAGCCGGCGGCGTGCCGGATGTGCCGATGCTGTTTTTCATCTCGGACGGCTATCTGCCCGAACAAAGGGCGGCATGGCATGACCTGCCGCGGCGCTATACGAATAACGGGGCGGAATACATTGACCTGACCTGCGGGCATTACTGTCATGTCGAGGAGGCCGACCGCATGAATACCGAGATCCGGCGCTTTCTCAGCGAACTGAAAGGAGATACCGAATGATTCACCAGTATCAGCTCGGCGGATACAATATCGTGCTGGATGTCTGTTCCGGCTCGGTGCATTCCGTCGATCCGCTTGCCTATGATATGATCGCAGTGTATGAGGATCAGCCGCGGGAGGAAGTGCTCGCGGCAATGCAGAAGAAATATGCGGACGATCCGGAGATCACGCCGGAGGATATCGCAGAATGCTATGATGATATCACGGCGCTGAAGGATGCCGGAAAGCTGTTTGCGCCGGATACCTTCGAGCCGATGGCGGGAAAGCTCAAGGAGAAGACCGCCGGCGTTGTCAAGGCGCTCTGCCTGCATATCGCGCATACCTGCAATCTCAACTGCTCCTACTGCTTTGCGAGTCAGGGCAAGTATCACGGCGAACGCGCTGTGATGTCCTATGAGGTCGGCAAACAGGCGCTTGATTTTCTGGTCGCCAATTCCGGAACGCGCCGCAATCTGGAGGTCGATTTCTTCGGCGGCGAGCCGCTGATGAATTTTCAGGTCGTCAAGGATCTGGTCGCCTATGCGCGGAGCATCGAAAAGGCGGCAGGCAAGAATTTCCGCTTCACGCTGACCACGAACGGCCTGCTGGTCGATGATGATGTGATCGACTTTGCGAACCGCGAATGCAGCAATGTCGTGCTGTCGCTCGACGGCAGACAGTCCGTGCATGACCGCTACCGCGTCGATTATGCCGGAAACGGAAGCTGGAGCAAAATCGTCCCGAAATTTCAGAAATTCGTCGAAGCGCGGGGCGGAAAGAATTACTATATGCGCGGCACATTTACCCATGCGAATCCGGATTTTCTGGAGGATATCAAGGTCATGCTCGATCTCGGATTCACCGAGCTGAGCATGGAGCCTGTGGTCGCGGCGGAGGGCGATCCGGCCGCGCTGACCGAGGAGGATCTGCCGATCGTCACGGAGCAGTACGAGAAGCTCGCGGAGCTGATGATCGAACGCCGCAAAGAGGGGCGGCCGTTCACCTTCTATCACTACATGATCGACCTTTCCGGCGGCCCCTGCATCTATAAGCGCATTTCCGGCTGCGGCTCCGGCACGGAGTATATGGCCGTGACGCCGTGGGGCGATCTGTACCCATGTCATCAGTTCGTCGGCGAGGAGAAATTCCGGCTCGGCGATATCTGGAGGGGTGTTGAGAATCATCCGGTGCAGGATGATTTCATGGCCTGCAATGTCTATGCGCGTGAGGAATGCCGGAGCTGCTGGGCGCGGCTTTACTGCTCCGGCGGCTGCGCGGCGAATGCCTATCACGCGACCGGATCGGTGCGCGGCGTCTATGAATACGGCTGCAATCTGTTCCGCAAGCGCATGGAATGTGCGATTATGGCGGAGATCGACCGGCAGCTCTCGAAATGAATACGCCGGTCTATGATTTTGTCCGCAGATACGCGGATTCCGATGCGATCCGTGCGCATATGCCGGGGCATAAGGGCAGGGGACTGCTCGGCTGTGAGCCGCTCGACCTGACCGAGATCGCCGGTGCGGATGAGCTGTATGCGCCGGCGGGCATCATCGCGGAAAGCGAAGCAAATGCGTCCGCCCTTTTCGGATGCAGAACGCTGTATTCGGCGGAGGGCTCGTCACTCTGCATCCGTGCGATGCTGTATCTTGCGATGCGGCGGGCGCTGTCGCAGCGCCGGAAGCCGGTCATTGCGGCGGCGCGGAATGCGCACAGATCCTTTCTGACGGCGGCGGCGCTCCTCGATCTCGATGTCATCTGGCTGCCGTCCGATCCGCAGCAGTCCTATCTGGAGAGCGGCGGCGCGGGCGCATGGGAGCGCTGTCTCGATGCGCCGGTGAAGCCCTGTGCGCTCTATCTGACCAGTCCGGATTATCTCGGCAATATCGCGGATATCCGCGCAGCTGCGGAATTTTGTCATGCGCATGATATGCTGCTGCTCGTGGACAATGCGCACGGAGCCTATCTGCATTTTCTGCCGGAACCGCTGCATCCGGCGGCGCTCGGCGCGGATCTCTGCTGCGATTCGGCGCATAAGACACTGCCCGTCCTGACCGGCGGCGCATATCTGCATATCCGTGATGATGCACCGGAAATATGCAGCAGATACGCGAAAAATGCGATGGCGCTGTTCGGCTCGACGAGTCCGAGCTGGCTGATCCTTGCATCGCTTGACCTGTGCAATGCCTACCTCTGCGACGAATATATCCCGCAGCTGCGTGAGACTGCCGGAGCGGTTGCGGCGCTGAAAACGGAACTGCGTTCTGCGGGATGGATGCTCTCCGGCAGTGAGCCGCTGAAGCTTACCCTGCGGCCGAAATCCTATGGCTATACAGGGACGGAGCTTGCGGATATTTTACAAAATCAGCGTATTTTCGTTGAATTTGCGGATCCGGATTACACGGTGCTGATGCTGTCGCCGCAGAATCCGCCGGCGGATCTAGCCGCGATCCGCAGTGCATTGCTCGCGCTGCCGATGCGGGAGCCGATCCGGACAAGGCCGCCGGAATTCTCCGTTCCGCCGCATATCTATACGCCGCGGCAGGCGGTCTTTTACTGCGATACGGAAACACTGCCGACAGAGCAGTGCGTCGGGCGGATCTGCGCGGAATATGCAGTCGCCTGTCCGCCTGCGGTGCCGGTCGTGATCTGCGGCGAGCGCATCACGGCAGAGGCGGCGGCCTGCATGAAGTATTACGGCATCGAAAAATGCAGCGTTGTCAGATCGGGTAAACCGGCCGTGTGATCCTGAACGGAGCGCACGGCTGATTTTATTCAATGCACATCATACAGAAATCCGGCCGGCAGGCCGCTTTTTTTTCACTCGGAAAATTCGGCGTTCCTGCTTGCAATTCGCCTGCAAACATGATATAATATCGTTGTTGAAAAATGCATGGACATTCCCAAAGGAGGAACGGTATGGCAAATGAACTTTGCATTGTCCTCGATTTCGGCGGACAATACAATCAGCTGATCGCGCGGCGTGTTCGCGAATGCGGCGTCTACTGCGAGATCATGCGCTATGATACGCCGCTCGAAACGATCGCGGAGCTGAATCCGCGCGGCGTCATCTTCACCGGCGGCCCGAACAGCGTTTATGATATGACATCACCGCATATTGCAAAGGAATACTTTGACCTCGGCATCCCGACGCTCGGCATCTGCTACGGATGTCAGCTCATGGCCTATACGCTCGGCGGACAGGTCGAGAGCTGCGAGCGCTCGGAATACGGCAAGATCCGCATCACGCACAACGGCGAAAGCCTGCTGTTCGGCGGCGTACCGGCGGAAAATGATGTCTGGATGAGCCATACCGATTTTGTCAGCAGACTGCCGGATGGATTCCGCGTGACGGCGCAGTCCGCAGACTGTCCCTGCGCGGCATTCGAGGATCCTGCGCGGAAGCTCTACGCCGTGCAGTTCCATCCGGAGGTCACGCACAGCGTTTACGGCAAGGACGTGCTGCGCCATTTCCTGCTGGATGTCTGCGGCTTTTCCCGCGACTGGGTCATGGATGATTTCATTGCGCAGACCGTTGCGGAGCTGCGGGCGCAGATCGGCGATAAAAAGGTCATTCTCGGACTTTCGGGCGGCGTGGATTCCTCGGTCGCTGCGGCGCTTCTGAGCAGAGCCGTCGGCAGACAGCTCACCTGCGTATTTGTCGATCAGGGACTCATGCGCAAGGACGAGGGCGATTTTGTTGAATCGACATTCACAAAGATGTTCGATATGAATTTTGTCCGCGTGAATGCGCAGAAGGAATTCCTCACGGCACTCAGGGGCGTGACGGATCCGGAGCAGAAGCGCGATATCATCGGAAACGAATTTTACCGCGCATTCTGGGATAAGATCCGCGAGGACGGCGCAGAGGGATTCTTTGCGCAGGGTACGATCTATCCCGACCGGATCGAAAGCGGCAAGGGCAGCAAGTCCGGCGCAGGCAGCACCGATGTGATCAAAACGCATCACAATCAGCGCGAAATGCCTGCGGATATCAAAGCGAGCATCGCCGGCATCATCGAGCCGCTGCGCGATCTGTTCAAGGATGAGGTACGTGCGATCGGTGAGAAGCTCGGCATTCCGCATGAGCTGGTCTGGCGGCAGCCGTTTCCCGGCCCCGGTCTCGGCGTCCGGATCATCGGTGAGATCACCGAGGAGAAGATCCGGATTTTGCAGGAGGCCGATGCGGTATTCCGCGATGAGATCGAAAAGAGCGGGATCGCGCCGGAGCTGAGCCAGTATTTCGCCGTGCTGCCCGATGTGCGGACGGTCGGCGTTATGGGCGACCACAGAACCTATGAGCATCTGATCGCGATCCGTGCGATCACGACCGATGATTTCATGACGGCTGACTGGGCGCGGATCCCCTATGAGGTGCTGGCGCGTGTCTCGAACCGCCTCTGCAACGAGGTCGATCATGTCAACCGCGTGGTCTATGATATCACCTCCAAGCCGCCCGGAACGGTGGAATGGGAGTAATCTGAGAAAGCCGAATAATAGCGTATTTGCGTGACTTTTCGCTTTGAAAGTGCGCGAATGGCAACATTTTGGCAACAGATCATATTTATACAAAGAATAAGAGCGAACTGGTTTTGCACCGGTTCGCTCTTTTGTTTTATTCTGCCTGGCAGAATGCAGTGGAATCATGACAAATAACGCTTGAGCAAAGAGTAATCACTGCTGTTAATGATGCCGTCACAGTTCAGATCGTAGCTGCTGTCCAGTTCGTCCATGGGGATTTTGTTCAGCAGCGCACTGCGCAGCATTTCCAGATTCTCAGCGGTGAACGGTTCCCGGATCTCAAACTTCTGGCTCTCAGAAGTGCCGCCTTTTTGCAGTGTCATTTCACCGGTTTCCGCATCCCAGTCAAGGAACAGACTCTTGTTAGCGGCGCTAGCAAGCTGATAGCTGCCGTCGGGCGTACAGAGGAGCTCCCAAAGCTGTGCAGACGAACCGGCCGCTGTTTTCGCAAATGTGACAGCGCCGTCCGCTTTCGGCTGACCGTCTTTGACAGTCAGAGACTGCTTTTTGTCCTTGCTCTGAATGGTATAATAGCCCTGCGCATTCCGCGTCAGGATCAGTGCTTCGCTTTTTTCGGCTGATGTATTTGCCTTCAGGAATTTGCCGCTGCCCAAATGCCGGATCACATAGCTTTCCGTAACGGGTTTGACTTCCTCAATTTTCCATGTGCTGTTCGGGTTTTCCGCTTCATTGTTCACGGTTTTCCCCGATACAGACAGCATCGTATCTCCGATTTTAATCAGATCGGATTTCAGCTGATAGTTTCCGTCTTCCGTCGGAACAGGCAGAAAACCGAATGTCGTTTTTTCCGCTGTATAGAACGCGTCAACTATGGGAACGGTATAGAGCGGTTCCGCAGGAATGGTGGCGCCCTCACTGGTTGTTTGCTTTGTGTGCATTTCGAGCACTACGGAACGGAGACTCTGCCGGTTCACCAGAGCGATGGCGCCTTCGTCATCAAAAGGATAGGGTAAACCGCCGTTAGGCCACTGTTGCTTCAGCCAGTCGGTCGTTGTATCCATACGCAGATTCCATATCAGATTGGAAGGGAGCGGGCCGACGGGACTGAACGGAATAGGGACAACACCGTCCTTCGCATTCTTGTTATCAAGGCAGAGATACTTACCCGTTTCTGTATTCAGCAGGGTGTAGTTTCCGATCTCATCACCCTTCAGAAGTGCTTTCCAGAGTGCCGGAAACATTCCGACTTTTCTGTTGTCATGCTGCGTATCAATGATTTCACCGCTCAGGAATGCTTTGTAGTAGGAATTATCGTATGCGTATTTGTCCTTATCGTGTTCCCATTTATAGCCTCTTCTTGAATTGGTGACATAGCTGATGCCGTCTTCCTCTGTGTATGTCAGTTTTGCTTCCCCGTCACTGACGACAGATGCCTCTTCGAGCAGATAGTCATGGCAGCGCGGAACCCCGACCGATTTCTCATGGAACCATGTATCCCGCTTATTTTCGATCTGATGCATCCATTCATGGATCATCACACTGGAGGTTGTTTGCGGGATCTTGTTCAGTTCTTCGAGCGGTGCATCCGCTTCAGCGAGCTTCAGCTCTGCTTCGAGATCGGGAATCTGAACATAGGCATATCCGTAGTTGTGAAAGCTGAGGAGGGTTGCAACTCCGAGGTCATGATTCTGCCGAAAAGAAAACGAACCCGTCTTGCCGGTAAATCCGATCACGAAATCATAGTTTTCCGGGTCATATTCCGGCGGAAATGCCAGCAAAATATTGCGATCAGGCTGGACCACATTGTAGGGGAGTTTCCGTACATCCACCGTTTCTTCATACCAGTATGGTGTGATCTCCGCTTTCAGATCACCGTCTGTGTATTCATATACGGCATCCTCAAACCGTCTGAACGAATATTCGAGCACCCTGGCTTCATCCGAGTCACGCTCCAATACGACATGATCATCGGTGCGTTTCCCCGTTTCCGGGTCATCTTTATCCATATACACATCTGAAAAAAGGACGCAGAGCACCTTCGCCGTCGCAGTTCCCTCCGTGTATTTCTGCGTTCTGTATTCCTCCAGCGCCTGTTCCTGCACCGCTTTGATGTCTGCGATGCGTTCCGACAGATCGGATGTCTCTGCCGCGGATGCAGTACCGGTAAGCTGTCCGGATGCTGCAATGCCGACAGCGAGCAGTGTGCTTATCATTCGTTTGAGTTTCTTCATGACTTCGCTTACTCCTTCCAGAAAAACAGCAGGATTGTTGTCAGTAAATTACTATGTGTATCATTATACCATAATTTCGCAGAATAGTCAAGCGATTTTATACTTCCTGAAAACGAAAGAAATGTGCAGCTCTGCAAAAGACTGTGAAGTCATCACGAAACGGAAACGGTCTGCCCGCCCGACAAATTACGGTTTGTTTCAGATACACATATGCGAAAAGGGACTATGAAAAAACGAACCGACAGCATTGCCGGTTCGCTCTTTTGCGTATTCATTTCCGGAAAACATAGCCGAGATCCGCTTCACGAAATGATCTTGCCCTTCTTTGAGGACTGCTTTTTCACGGGCTCCTCCGTGCCGCCGCGGTCGGTAAAGACGCGCTCCTCATCGGGCGTTTCCTGCTCCTCCTCCGGATTCTGCTCGCCGCGATCCTCATAGTAGGGATTGATGACGAATTTCTGGATGACCGGATAGTGAATGAACATCACCGTATAGCCGATCAGTGCCGCCGGGAAGAACGCCAGCAGGAACATGAACAGCGGCGTCAGCCAGATGAGCAGAACCATGATGCCGGCGAGCAGCACGACGATCAGCGTTGTGAGCAGGCACTGCTTCAGCGACAGTCCCGCGAGCATCAGCGAATTTTTCAGAACGGTAGCTTTTTTCAGCGTGGTCGCGGCCTGCAATGCCATGATGTAATAATTCATGAACAGCAGCACCAGCGCGACCGCCAGCGAAATGCCGTAGAGGATATAGACCGCCTGACTGCCCGACTGCTGCACGAGCTGCGGATAGACATAATATCCGGCGATGACCGAGGCGATCACGACCGCATCAATGAACCAGTAAAGCACCGCGGCGCCGAAATTCTGTTTGAAGCCTTTCTTGAATTCCTCGCCGAGGAAGAACGCCTTGTCCAGCACGATCAGGCGCAGGACGCGGGCGCATCCCGCCATTGCCGGCCCCTCCAGCAGAAACTGCACCGCCAGCAGAAAGCCGGTCATTGCATAGGTGAATTTGTTGTTCGTTTCAAAGAAAAAGATGACCGCCAGAAACATCGGCGCGTGCAGAAGCGTATAGATCAGATTCAGGGAGATCAGCTTGCTGAAATTATGCCACAGCACCTCCCAGTACCGGAAGAAAGGCTTCTTTTTCGGTGCATTCGGGTTGATGCCCGGCCCCGGATTCTGATAGCCTCCGAAGAGTCCCAAAGTTTCACACATCCTTTCATGCTGCCAGCATCGGGTCATTCAGCAGCCAGAGCAGCATTGTCTGCATTCCCGCCGCCGCCAGTGTCAGCAGCAGACAGCAGAGCATATTCGACAGCCGGTCAGTGCCGCAGACCTCCGCCTCGGCAGTGCCGTGCAGGAGACAGCCTGTCATCCTGCCGGACATCCGCATCGCATCGCGCACCGCATAGCACAGCACCAGCGCACTGAAAAAGCCATACGGCAAAATCAGCACCGCCGCGATGACAGCGGCATCCCGCATCGGAAACCGCATAAAGCACACAGCGGCCGAGATCCCGAATGCGATGCCGCGGCTCAGCAGCAGCCCCGCAGAGAGGAGCTGTCCGAATGCCGCGCAGCCGCTTGCCCAGATGCCGCCAAGCAGCAGGAGCATCGGACAGAGCGCCGTTTTGCAGACTGTCCAGAGCGACCGCGTCTCAGCGGAGACGGCAAGTCCCTGCGTCAGCAGCGGCGAGTCCGCGAGCTGCGGCATCCGGCGGCACAGCACCGCGCCGAGCAATGCGCCCGCGACGGTCCATGCCAGCAGCAGCCGGATCGGATCCGGCGGCTTCAGGGCGGTGCGCAGACTGCCTGTCCGCGCCGATACGGTTCGGTAGAGTATTCCGGTTGTCAGTTTCATAAGCATCCCTCCGCAATACCATATGCAGCGGGGGAGAATAATATTCAGCCTTTTTCCGCTTTCCGCTCGGCACCCGCAAGCTCATAGGCGCGGGTCGTGCAGGCGTCGCAGCATTTGCGCACGGTATCCGTCAGATCACCGGCATAGAGCTGATCGAGACCGGCCAGCGTCGTGCCGCCGGGGGAGGAGACCATTTTGATCAGCTCGTCGATGCTGTAGCCGGAATCGGTCATCATCTTCGCGGAGCCGATCATGGCCTGTGCAAACAGACGCAGCGCAGCGCCGTCGTCAAGTCCCTCCGCCTTTGCGAATTCCAGAAATCCCTTTGCATAGAGATAGAGGAACGCCGGGCTGGAGCTGTTGACTGCAATGATTTCGCGCATTTTGCTTTCGGGGATCTCCTCCGCAATGCCGCAGGTCGCGAACATCTGCATCGCGAGCGAGAATTCCGCATCGGTCACGCCGTCGCATTTTGCGAGCGCCGTCGCGCCGAGTCCGAGCATCAGCGGGGTATTCGGCATACAGAGAATGATCCGCGCATCGGGGATCGTATGGCTGCGGATGAATTCCGCGGAGATGCCCGCGCAGATAGAAACGATGACCTGCTCTTTGCGCAGCTTCAGTGCATCCAGTACGCCGCCGAGCACCTGCGGCTTGACGGCCAGCACCAGAAAATCAACCGTATCGCTGAGCGCCTGTGCGGAATCGCAGGGCTTGATTCCCGCATCGCTGAGCGCGCCGAGCTTTGCGCTGTCCGTATCAAATGCGAAGATTTCCGAAATCTCGCCGTTTTTGCAGAGCGCAGAGGCAGCGATCCCGCGCATCATTGCGGTACCCATATTGCCTGCGCCGAGGAATCCGAGTTTCATATGTATACTTCCTTTTTTTCGTATTTACGCCGGTTTCCGTGTCTTTCCGAATACGGTCTCATAGGCCTTCAGTACCGCAGTCAGCACGGCGGCGATCAGCACAATGTCGATCGGCAGCTCCAGCAGATTCTTCGCGACACGCGCACCGATCGCTGCGCCGAGCGTTCTGTCGGAGAGGAAGCCGTAATGGTAATTCGCCGCGGTATTGCAGATCAGATTGATGAAAAGAACATCAACGATCCGCGCCGTCACAAGGCGGATGATCATTTCCGTATCGAAGGCTCTGCCGGTGCGTGTCGGGATGCGGCGATAGGCGATCAGGCCGTAGATGAGCCCCTGTGCCGCGCCGATCAGCGTATAGAGCGGGAAGAATGCGCCGTCCGGAGCGACCATATAGCCCAGCACATCGCAGACCGCGCCCGCGAACAGGCTGACGGACGGGCCGTAGAGCATACCGATCGCGGCGATCGCGAGAAACGCGAAATTGATCTTGGCAAAGCCGAGATTGATCGTGAACGATTCGATCACCATAGAGAGCGCGATCAGCAGTCCCGTGACGATCACAGCACGGAGACTTTTCAGTTCTTCAAGAGACCAGCGAAAGATTTTCATAATAAAACACTCCTTTGCACAATGTACTGAATGCACAAAGGAGTGTTGCATATTCCCTCATGCCTCCAGCGGGATGCGAAGACCCCACCGCAAATACACAGGCTGTGCATTTTTCGTCCGTCCGACAACTCCCCGTTCGGGCGGCACTTTACGCGGGATCTCCTACTCTGCGGCAGAAGCGTGACTTCTGCCCGGCATACAATGTTCGGTTCAGATGCTGATGATTTTTGTCAGATCGTAGAGGTCATCATCGAAGGGCTTCTTCATCTGGAGCGCCTCCTGAATGTCATAATCGACGAGCTTATTGCCGCGCACACCGACGACGCGGTTGCCGATACCCTGTTCGAGCAGATCAACGGCATATTTGCCCATCTGGCTTGCGAGCACTCTGTCACGGACAGTCGGCGAGCCGCCGCGCTGCACATGGCCGAGGATCGTTGCTCTGGATTCGATGCCGGTCTCCTGCTCGATCGTCTTTGCGATCTCCGCGGAGTGGCCGATGCCCTCGGCAACGACGATAATGAAGTTCTGCTTGCCGAGCTTTCTGCCCTCCTGCATCTTGGTGATGATCTCATTGAGATCGTAAGGCTTCTCCGGGCAAAGCACTTCGACAGCGCCGCAGGCGACAGCGGTATTGACTGCGATATAGCCTGCGCCTCTGCCCATGACCTCAACAACGGAGCAGCGGTCATGGCTGTGGCTGGTGTCGCGGAGCTTATCGACCAGCTCGACGACGGTGTTCATAGCGGTATCATAGCCGATCGTGAAATCGGTGCTGGAGATATCGTTGTCGATGGTGCCTGGCAGACCGATGCAGGGGATGCCGTGGCGGGAAAGGTCGCCCGCGCCGCGGTAGGAGCCGTCGCCGCCGATGACAACGAGACCCTCGATGCCGAGCTTATGGCAGTTCTCGACCGCCTTGAGGACGCCTGCTTCCTCCTTGAATTCGAGACAGCGTGCGGTAAAGAGCAGTGTGCCGCCGCGCTGGATGATGGACGAGACCGAGCGCGCATTCATGTCAAATACGTCCAGATTGAGCAGGCCGTTATAGCCTCTCCGGATGCCGACGACCTCCATGCCCTTATAGAGCGCAGTTCTTGTGACCGCACGGATCGCCGCATTCATGCCCGGCGCATCGCCGCCGCTGGTAAGAACACCGATTCGCTTCATAATAGTTGAACCTCCTCAAAAATTCTGCACCGCCGGACGCGGCGCATTCCTTTTATATTTATTACGAGCATAACTTGCCGCTTACTATTTTACTACATTTTTTCGGTTTCGTCAAGGGGGTGCAGGTGCTTTTCGGTTATTTGTTTCCAAATCGTCACACATTGCCGGACGGATACATCAGCAGGGCGCTTTCCGGACGAGCTCCGGTGCTGCTGCCGTGCAGGCGTTCATATTTACGCTTGGTCGCGAGACCGCCGCGGATATGGCGCTCCTGCTTGTTTTTTTCGATGATTTCGCGGACCTCTGCGTAGAGTCCTGCGTGCAGGGCAGGCAGGCGCACGGTGATGTCCTTGTGGACGGTCGATTTTGAGATGCCGAAGACGGCTGCGGTGCTGCGGACGGTCGCACCGTGCTCCGCGATGTAGGTGCCGAGCTGCACGGCGCGGTCATCGAGCGCCTGTGCGCGGGATTCTGCCGCATGGATCTGATGTTGATTCAATCTGCTCACTCCTCGCTCCGGATGCGGCTCTGGGCGCATCCGTCCTGCTCTATCCTATGCGGCAAAACTGTCATTCATGCCGTGCCGGGCCGGGCCGGCAGTGCCGGATTCCGTTTTCCTTCGGTTACGTTTCGCGGAGCATATCAATCCTGTCGCTGTTACGCTGCTGTTCGCAGCTATTTTACGTTCTGGCTTTCATCCCATTCTGCTTTTATTCGCGTGATGAAAAAACGTCAAGAACCAATCGGGTAAATAAAAGCCAATAGACAAATCTATCGGAACGGGGGAAAGGGCGGGCAGTGCCCGAGCCGGATTGTCCCTCTTTCCCCTTGGGTGTTTATCCCCCGACCGTACTGAACGGAACAAAATCATCTCAAAAATCCGCATATTATTATAGTGTCAACACGCCCTAGCCCATTTTATTTTTCTGTATCCATTGCGAATTTCGTCATAATATGCTATAATATAAGCAAAGCCCCGATGACCGCCGTCATCGGGGAGCCAAAAAAGGAGGCGTGTTTATATGCATCAGGAATTCCTCATGGGAAATGCCGCGATCGCACGGGGCGCTGCCGCCGCCGGTCTGAATGTGGTCTGCGGATATCCCGGCACTCCCTCAACAGAGGTGCTGGAAACCTGCGCGAAAATCAATGACGGCTCGCTTTATGTCGAGTGGTCAGTCAACGAAAAGGCCGCCCTTGAAACGGGCGCCGGTGCTGCATACTGCGGCGCACGCAGCATGGTCACAATGAAACAGGTCGGCCTGAATGTCGCATCCGACCCGCTGATGAGCCTTGCCTATATCGGCGTCAAGGGCGGGATGGTCATTCTCGTCGCGGATGATCCCGGCCCGATCTCCTCGCAGACGGAGCAGGATACGCGCACCTTTGCCGCATACTCCAAGCTCCCTTGCTTTGATCCGTCCTCGGTGCAGGAGGCCTATGACATGATTCAGGATGCGTTTGCGTATTCTGAAAAATACCATACGCCAGTGCTGTTCCGCCCGACCACAAGAGTCTGTCACGGCTATGCGTCGATCACCGTCAAGGACAAGGAGGAATGTCTCACGAATCAGCCGGAGGGCTTCGTGAAGGATTCCTCGAAATGGGTGATCTTCCCGCGGCTTTCCTATCAGGCACATATCAATATCGAAGCGCGGAATGTCGAGCTTCAGCGTGTCTTTTCGGAGTATCCGCACAATATCCTGACCCCCGCCGCCGATGCATCCTGCAAAAAGGGCATCGTATCGCACGGCATCAGCATGACCTATGTGCAGGAGGCGCTCGCCGGAAAGGATGCGCCGCGTCTGCTGAAGATCGCGACGCCGTTCCCGTTCCCGGAACAGCTCGCCGTTGAGTTCCTGCGCGGGCTGGACGAGGTTCTCTGCATTGAGGAGCTGGATCCGGTGATCGAGCGCGAGCTGACCTATCTCTGCGGCAAATATCATCTGAATGTCAATATCCGCGGCAAGCTGACGCATGATGTGAAGAATGCCGGCGAGAACACCTGTGCGTCTGTCGCGGGCAATATCGCAGATTTCATGGGCTGGGAAAAGCCCGCTTCCGAAGCAATGGATTCGCCGCCGGAGCTGCCTGTCCGTCCGCCGGTGCTGTGTGCCGGATGTCCGCACCGCGCATCGTTCTATGCGGTCAAGCAGGCGATGAAGGGCAAAAAGGCCGTATTCTGCGGCGACATCGGCTGCTATACGCTCGGCAACGCCATGCCGCTCGACATGGTCGATACCTGCCTCTGCATGGGCGCGGGCGTGAACATCACGCAGGGCATCGGCAGAATTGAGCCGGACACCGTTTGCTTTGCATTCGTCGGCGATTCGACGTTCTTTGCATCGGCGATCACCGGCGCGGTCAATGCTGTTTACAATCAGGCGAATATGACGCTCGTGATCCTCGACAATTCCACCACCGCAATGACCGGTCATCAGCCGCATCCCGGCACCGGCCGCACCATGATGGGACAGGTCGTGGAAAAGGTCAGCATTGAAGCTGTCCTACGCGGTGTCGGGGTCAAGACCGTCGAGACCGTCGATCCGCTGAATCTCCGTGCGGCAGTCGATACCGTACAGCGCGTCGCGGAGCAGCCGGGCGTCAAGGCGATCATCTTCAAATCGCCGTGCGCGGTGCTGATCAAGCAGGGGACGCCCTCCGTCATCAATCAGGAGGCCTGTATGCAGTGCAAGCGCTGCATCAAACAGCTCGGATGTCCGGGCATTGTGCTGCGTGACGGCAAGGTCATGATCGAGCAGTCTCTCTGCAACGGCTGCGGACTCTGTGCGCAGGTCTGCACATTCAACGCGATTTCGGGAGGTGAGAACTGATGCAGACAAATATCCTGATCTGCGGTGTCGGCGGGCAGGGCATCGTCCTTGCATCGAAGCTCATCGCCGCGACCGCAATGTCACATAATATCCCCGTCATGAGCGCGGAAACGATCGGTATGGCGCAGAAGGGCGGCAGCGTATTCAGCTTTCTGCGGCTCGGTGACGGCCTGCACTGCCCGATGTTCCCGGAGCATTCCGCGGATATCATCATCGGCTTTGAGCCGGCGGAGGCCGTCCGGATGCTGCCCTATCTGAAAAAGGGCGGCAGCATGGTCGTGAATACGCATCCGATCATGCCGGTCACGGCAGCGCTCGCCGGCAGCAATTACACCGGCAAAGAGATGATCGCATATTTGCAGGCGCATACGGAGCATCTGGTCATGATCGACGCAGATGCGGAATGCCGTGCGCTCGGCTCGCCGAAGGTGCTGAATATGATCATGCTGGGACTTGCCGTCCGGCAGAACGTGATCCCGTTCACGATCGACGATATCGAAGCGTCGATGCGCGCAGCGGTCAAGCCGCAGTTTGTTGAACTGAACAGCCGTGCGCTGCGGGCAGAGCCGTCCGCTGTCTGAGTGATGCAGAAAATCCCGGCCGTTGTCAAAGACAGCCGGGATTATTTTTGCATCGCCGAAAAAATGCCATATTCTCCCAATCATATCCGCAGCAAAACCGGACAGAATACAAATGCCCTGCATTTTCATTTGCAGAGCGAGGAATGAAGAAGGAGAGGAAGCGTCACAATGAACAAGATAACGGGAGCGGCTGCGCTGACCGCGGCACTCTGCACGCTGATGACCGGCTGCGGGCAGAAGCCGGCGCAGAATGCAGAAGCGCAGCATCCGCAGACGACCGCCGCCACAAACATTGTTACGGACACAGTCACTGACCGTGTGACGGACACTGCGCGGTACGACAGCGGCAACGACCTCTATGAGGATGACGACATTCACCGGAAAACCGATTCGGAGCCGGATCTAATCGACCGGGCGGAATCCGTGATCGAGGATCCGGAGGGCGCCTATTCGGAAATGATGACGGATATGCAGGAAGCAATGGACAAAATAGACTGAAAAAACGCCGCAGGAGCTTTTGTGCTTCTGCGGCGCTTTTTGTGTCATATTCAGCGCTGAACGGCCTCAAATTCCTTGCCGAGATTCTTCAGGATCTTCGCGACAAACTGATCGACCTCGCCGTCGGTCAGCGCATGATCCTCACTCCGGAACCAGAGTGAGAATGCCAGCGACTGCTTGCCTTTTTCGATCTGCGAGCCCTTGTAGACATCGAACAGCTTCACCGCGCTCAGCGACTTGCAGGCGCGCTTCATGCAGGCTTCGAGATCTGCGCAGATCACGTCATCCTTGACGAGCAGGGCGATATCGCGCTGCTCCACCGGATATTTCGGCAGCATCTCAAATGTGACCGGACGGTTCAGATACGGCCGCAGTGCGGTCATATCCAGCTCCGCGAGCAGAACGGAATGCTCCGGAACGGCTTCGTCGGTCAGGTCATGCGCGAGCATACCGATCCAGCCGATCTCCTGACCGTCCAGCGAAACAACTGCGCTCATGCCCGGATGCAGGAACGGATACTTTGCCGGATCCTCCGGCTTTCTGTATGTGAATTCGATGCGGAATGCCTCCGCGACTGCCTCCAGCACGGCCTTGCCGGTGAAGAAGTCGAGCTTGCCGCCGTCAAAGAGACCGATCGAGAGGGCTTCGCGCTCCTCCGGCTCCTGCGAGGGATGCTCCTCCGCGGAATGATAGGTCTTTGCGATCTCGAACAGTCTGCCCGCATCATTGCCGCGGCGGACATTGCGGATGACTGCATTCAGCATCGACGGCGCGAGCATCGTGCGCATGATCGAGAGATCCTCCGAGATCGGATTCAGCAGACGGATCGCCTGCCGCTGCGGGGCATCCTGCGGGATGCGCAGCAGATCGAGATCCTTCGGGGAATAGAACGAATAGTGGATCGCCTCATAGAGTCCCTGTGCCGCGAGCGTGCGCTTGAGCTTGAGCATACCGGTCTGCGCGGCGTTTCTGCCGCCGCTCGTGACGGATGCTGCTGCGAGGAAGGTCGGGGTAATGTGGCCGTAGCCGTACATCCGGATCAGCTCCTCGGCGATATCCGGTGCATTTTCGATATCCTCGCGGAAGGGCGGGATTTGCATACTAAGCTTGTCGCCGTCGATCTGCGGTGCGAAACCGAGATTGCCGAGAATGCGCAGGATCTCGTCATCCGGGATCGTGATGCCGAGCAGCGCGTTGACCGACGCGATCGAGACCGTCAGCGGACGCGTTGCCGTCGGATCGGGATTGACCGCCTCACACCAGCCGGAGCCGCTGACCTTGCCGCAGCCGAGCTCACCGATCAGATGCAGCGCGCGCTTCATGCCGAGCCGGACGGCGTATTCGTCCACGCCCTTCTCAAAGCGCTGCGAGCTGTCGGAATGCTGACCGAGCGCACGGGATGTCTTGCGGACATTGTCGCGCATGAACTTCGCCGCTTCAAAGACGACCTCTGCGGTATCCTCGCGGATCTCCGAATTCAGGCCGCCCATGATGCCCGCCAGTGCGACCGGCTTCTGACCGTCGCAGATGACGAGCTGATTCGGATTCAGCTTGAATTCCTTTTCATCGAGCGTGACGATCGTTTCATCCTGCTTTGCGCGGCGGACGACGATCTGCTTTTCCTCCAGCTGACGGAGATCAAATGCGTGCATCGGCTGGCCGATCTCCTTCAGCACATAATTCGTGATATCGACGATATTCGAGATGGAACGGATGCCGACGAGCGCAAGTCTGCGGCGCATCCATGCGGGAGACTGTCCGATTTTCACATCATGGACATAGTGCGCCTGATAGCGCGGGCAGAGGTCACTGTCCTCGACGGTGACGCGGAAGCCGTCCAGCGAAGCGCTGTCGGTCTCGTAATCGGTTGCAGGCATCTTCAGCGGCTTGCCGAGTGTGGCCGCGACCTCGCGTGCGATGCCGAGAATGCTCATGCAGTCGGGGCGGTTCGCGGTCAGGGAGATATCGAACATCCAGTCGTCGAGTCCGACGATCGGCTTGATATCGGCACCGACAGGCGCATCCTCCGGCAGAACGAGCAGTCCGCAGTAATCCGCGCCCGGATAGAGATCCTCATTCAGACCGATCTCGATGCCGGAGCAGAGCATACCCTGCGATTCAAAGCCGCGGAGCTTGCCCTTTTTGATCTTCATGGTACCCTCAATCGTCACATGATCCTTTGCAGTCGCATAGACCTGTGCGCCGACGAGAGCTGCGGGATATTTGCCGCCCGCCTTGACATTGTCCGCGCCGCAGCAGATCTGGAAGACACCATGCTCACCGCAGTCCACCTTGCAGACATGAAGATGCGTTTCGGGGATCGGCTCGCATTCGGTGACAAGACCGACCACGACGCCGGAGATCTCGCTGCCGAGCTCGGTCAGCGTCTCGACCTCAAAGCCGCAGTCAAAGAGCTTCGTCTGCAGCTCCTGCGGCGTGATATCAATATCAACATATTCCTTTAACCAACTCAATGGAACGATCATGATTCTTAGTTCCTTTCCTTAAATATCAGCAGCGCCGGATCATTCGTGGAACTGCGAGAGTACGCGGACATCGGATTCAAACAGCATCTTGATATTCGGGATGCCGTATTTCAGCATCGCGATGCGCTCGATGCCCATGCCGAATGCAAAGCCGGTGTATACATCGGGATCAATGCCGCAGTTTTCGAGCACCTTGCGGTTGACCATACCGGCACCGAGCACCTCGATCCAGCCGGTATCCTTGCAGAGACGGCAGCCCTTGCCGCCGCATTCAAAGCAGCTGACATCGACCTCGACAGACGGCTCTGTGAACGGGAAATAGCTCGGACGCAGGCGCGTCTTGACATTCTTGCCGAAGACATTCTGCGCAAAGACGTCGAGCATACCCTGAAGGTCGCAGAGCGTGATGCCCTTATCGACGACCAGACCCTCCATCTGCGAGAACATCGGCGAATGCGTTGCGTCGTCATCGGAGCGGAAGACCTTGCCGGGGGAGAGAATCTTGATCGGCGGCTTGGTATTCTCCATGACGCGGATCTGTCCGGCGGAGGTCTGTGTGCGCAGGAGCAGCTCCGGGCTGACATAGAAGGTATCTTGCATATCGCGTGCCGGATGATCCTTCGGGGTATTCAGCGCGGTGAAATTGTAGTAGTCATTCTCGATCTCCGGACCCTCGAAGATCGTGAATCCCATGCCTGCAAAAATGTCGATCAGCTCATTGGCGATCAGGGTATTCGGATGCAGTGCGCCGCAGAGATGCGGTGCAGCCGGCATGGTGACGTCGATCTGTTCTGCCGCATTCTTTTTTGCAAGCTCGGCGGCCTTGAGGCGGCTGTCCTGCTCCGTAAAAAAGTCGAGCGCCCATGTTTTCAGTTCGTTGACGATCTTGCCGAAGGCCGGACGCTCCTCCGGCGCAAGCTCGCGCATATTTTTCATCAGTGCGGAAATCATACCTGTTTTTGCGTCCAGATACTGTTTCCGCAGCTGGTACATTTCCTTGGAATCGTTGATGCCGGAAGCTGCGGCGATGATGTCTGCCCGCATTTCCTGGATCTTCTCATTCATCTCGATACCGTCCTTTCAGATTGATGATCTTGCTGCCCGTCAGGGCGCAGTCGGAAAAACTCCACTCTATAGTATACAGCAAAAAGCCGAAATTGTCAAGGTCGGAACTGCGCAGGAGAGCGGATAATCATGGATTTACCTTTCCGCAGCTGACGGTATACTGATTTCCATCGGTGACGATGCAGACCGTGCCGTCGAGATCGGTGCGGTATACCGCGCATCCAGCATCATGCAGCCGCTTCAGCGTTTTCAGGGCGGGATGCCCGTAGTCGTTGAATGCGCCGCAGGAGATCACCGCAGTTTCCGGCGAGACTGCCTCCAGAAACGAAATCAGTGAGGATTTTACTGCGCCGTGATGCGAGACCTTGAGGATATTTGCCGGACGGAGCAGCTCCGCATCTGCGAATGCTGTTTCGCCGTCTGCTTCGAGATCGCCCGCTGAAAGGAGCGAGACATTCCCGTATTCGAGCCGTACACCGAGCGAGCAGTCATTCAGGTTCTCGAAGTCTGTATTGTCAACGCAGAGAAACTCTGCTGTCAGCCCGTCAAACTGCCGCTTCTCACCGCATTCCGGCGTATGCACGGGGATCTGCTTTTCAGCGGCGAGATCCAGCACGGTCTGAAATACCGTTCCGGTCGGGATCAACTGCTCCGGCATGACCGGCAGACAGATCTCATCGGCGGGAAATGCCTCCAGCACCGCAGGAAGCCCGCCGATGTGGTCGCTGTGCGGATGCGAATTGACGATGCAGTCGAGCCGCTGCACACCGGCATCGCGGAGCATCTGCACAAGCGTTCTGCCGTGATCGCGGTCACCTGCGTCGATCAGCACGGAATGCTGTGCAGTCCGGATCAGCATGGCATCGCCCTGTCCGACATTGAGAATGCGGATGACCGCCGTATCCGCTGCCGGCATGACCGCCCGCGGCTTTGCCAGCTTTTCATAAACGAAAAAGCAGACCGCCGCAAGCAGCGGCAGCAGTACCGCTGTCAGCAGAACCGGCCATTTTCTGCGGAGGGCTTTCCGCCGGTTCCGGCGGCGGTATTTGCGGTCGATCTCGCGAACCGCACGAAGATCCTCTTTCATAGGCAACTCCCAGTCAGCAAAAAGGCTGCTGCACCGAAATGGCACAGCAGCCGCTGTCATTACTTTCGTTCAGAGATCGGCTGATAGGTCTCCCAGCCCTTGACGGCCTTGTATGCCGGACGGATGATCTTGCTGGCGCCGAGCAGCTCCTCAAGGCGGTGCGCAGACCAGCCCGCGATGCGCGATACGGCAAAGATCGGCGTGAACAGCTCATTCGGCAGATTCAGCATCCGGTAAACCAGTCCGGAGTAGAAATCAACATTCGCGCAGACACCCTTGTAAATGCGGCGCTCCTCCGAGATGACCTGCGGAGCGAGCCGCTCAACGAGCGCATAGAGCGCGTATTCCTCATGGCACTGCTTCTCGTCGGCGAGCTGCTCGACAAAGCTGCGCAGGATCGTCGCTCTGGGATCGCTCTGCGAATAGACCGCGTGTCCCATGCCGTAGATCAGACCCGCATGGTCAAAGGCATCCTTATGCAGCAGCTTCCGGAGATACTGTCCGACCTCCTCCTCGTCCTTCCAGTCCTTGACGCGCTCCTTCATGTCGTCAAACATCTGCACGACCTTGATATTTGCGCCGCCGTGCTTCGGTCCCTTGAGGGAGCCGAGTGCCGCCGCCATCGTGGAATAGGTATCAGTTCCGGAGGACGACACGACATGGACGGTGAAGCTGGAATTGTTGCCGCCGCCGTGCTCGGCGTGCAGCACCATTGCCAGATCGAGGATCTTGGCTTCGAGCTCTGTATATTTCTGATCGGCGCGGAGCAGGCTCAGCAGATTCTCCGCCGCAGAGAGATTCGGATCGGGCTGATGCAGGAACAGGCTCTGGTCGTTTTTGTAGTAGCGGTATGCCTGATAGCCGTAGACCGCGATTGACGGGAACTGCGCGATCAGCTGGATGCACTGGCGCAGGACATTCGGGATCGAGGTGTCATTCGGATTGTGGTCATAGGAATAGAGCGCAAGCACGCTCTTTGCAAGCGTATTCATCATATCCTCGCTCGGCGATTTCATGATGACATCCCGCGTAAAGGAGGGCGGGAGCGTCCGGCAGCTGCGGAGCAGCGCACTGAAATCCTCCAGCTCCTGCGCATTCGGCAGCTGACCGAACAGCAGCAGATAGACAGTCTCCTCATAGCCGAAGCGGTTGTCATTGATAAAGCCGTTGACGAGATCCTCGATATGATAGCCGCGGAACAGGAGCTGACCCTCGCCGAGCTTGGTCTCGCCGTTCTCCTCGGTGCCGGGGATGATCTCACTGACATTCGTCAGGCCGGCGCAGACGCCCTTGCCGTTGATATCGCGCAGACCGCGTTTGACATCATATTTTGCATACAGATCGGGGTCGATCTGATGATTGGCACGGCAGAGCTTGGAAAGCTCCTCAATTTTTGTCTGTGTGGTATAGCGGTTCCATTCACCCATCGCGCAGACTCCCTTCCTTCTTAACTGTTTGCGTATATCCTCTGTGTAATAATTCAGATTTTATATAATATTCAGTATACCATGTTTTCTGAAATTTGTCAAGTCAAAAACGATGCGCACAGGCGTTTTTTGTGCATTATTGAGAAAACGCTGCACATTGCAGTTCAGCGCAGCAGTTCAGTCCGCAGAAAGAGCAGGATCTTTTTTTCGCGCCGCGAGACCTGCACCTGTGTCATGCCGAGCTGCTCTGCTGCGGCGGACTGTGTCATATTCCGCATATACCGCAGCTCAATGAGCAGCCGGTCGCGGGGCGCGAGCAGTGCAAGCACCTGCTGAAGCGCGAGATGCTCCTGCAAGGCATTTTCCGGCGACGGAACGGGGATATCGAGCGTCGCGGCGCCGTCCGCATTTTCAACGGACAGCGACATGACCGGCTGTGCCGCGCAGAGCGCTTCGGCAGCATCAGCTTCTGAAATGCCGAGCTGCTCCGCGATCTGCCGGACGGTCGGCTCTCTGCCGGTCTCCGTCCGCAGCTTTTCGGCGATGCGTCCGGCCTGCACTGCCGTTTCCTGCAAGCGCCGCCCGATGTGAACGCTGCCGCCCTCGCGGAACAGTCTGCGGATCTCGCCGAGGATCACCGGAACGGCATAGGTCGAAAAGCAGACGCCCCGTGCCGGATCAAAGGCATTCGTGGCCTTGACCAGTCCGAGACAGCCCGCGGAATACAGCTCCTCATATTCAATGCCGCGGCTGCGGAAGCGGTTCGCGCAGAGATGCACCAGTCCGAGATGCTCCTCGGCGCGCACCGCCGGATCATTCGCCGCCATTGCCCAGCTTCTTTCGCATTGTGACGGTCGTACCGCGGCCGGGTCTGCTCGTCACATTCAGCTGATCGGTGAAATTCTGCATGACGGTGAAGCCGAGCCCGGCACGCTCCTCGGCGGGCGCACTGGAATAGAGCGGCGTCATGGCCTGTCCGATATCGGCGATCCCGCAGCCCTTGTCCGCGATCCGGATATAGATGACGCCCTCCGGCAGCAGGCGGACGGTCACGGCGATCATGCCGGCGGGAAGGCCGCGGTAGGCGTGAACGATGCAGTTCGTCACGGCCTCGGAGACGGCGGTCCGCAGATCGGCAAGCTCCTCGACGGTCGGATCGAGCTGCGCCGCAAATGCGCAGACCATTGTCCGTGCAAAGCTCTCGTTTTCGGAGCGCGCCGGAAATGTGCATTTGAGTTCATTGAGCGTATTCATGTTCTGCCTCCTTCTGTTCTGCGTGCTGCTCTGCATCCGGCGGCGCGGGCGCTGCGGGATCCGGCTGCTTCGGCGGTTCGGCATAGCTGCGGATGACAGCGAGCCTGTCCGCACCGGAAATGCGCAGAACCTTCCGGATCTGCGGCGGGGGATTGTGGATTTCCAGCGTGCCGCCGTATTCCTCTAAAAGGCGCGAGCGTCCCATGATAAGCCCGATGCCGGAGCTGTCCATGAATGTGACGCGCCGGAAATCGAGGATGACAGTCGGCGGATACTGCTCCCGCACGGCAAAGTCGATCGCCTCGCGCAGTTCCTTGGCGCGGTGATGGTCGATCTCGCCGCTGAGGAAGGCCGTGAGCTTCTGCGGCTCCTGTTTCAGTTCAAGCATATGTATGTTCCTTTCTGTTCGTGAGATAATCCTATTATACCGCAATGGCGGCGTGAATGTTGTCGGATTCCGTCGCCGGACAGTGTACTGGCGGCAGCAGACAGTACTTGACGAAACCCCATGTTTCGTGGTAAAATATATTTCGGATAAACATACCCTGAACATATGACAGATCTGCGAAAACCCATATATAAAAATAAAAACTTTGGAGTGAAACATGAAATATCTGATCGTAGACGGCAACAGCATTCTGAACCGCGCATTTTACGGTGTGAAGCCGCTGACAAACCACAGCGGCGTTTTTACGCACGCGATCTTCGGCTTCTTCAATATTCTGCTGAAGACGATCGGCGATTCCGGTGCCGACAGCGTGATTATCGCCTTCGACTGCAAGGAGAAAACCTTCCGTCACAAGGCAGTTGACAGCTATAAGGCAACGCGTCACGGAATGCCGGAGGAGCTGGCCATGCAGCTGCCGTATACCAAAGAAATACTGGAAGCGCTGGGCTATCCGGTCGTGACCTGTGCGGGCTGGGAGGCTGACGATATTCTCGGTACGCTCTCCGCGGCGGCTGCGGCGGCAGGGGATGACTGCGTTCTGCTGAGCGGCGACCGTGACAATCTGCAGCTGCTCCGCGATCATGTGACTGTCCGCTATGCCGGAAACCGCGAGCAGGTGCTCTATGATACCGCGAAATTCGAGGAGGAATACGGATTCCCGCCGATCAATCTCATTGACCTGAAAGCGTTCATGGGCGATTCCTCTGACAATATCAAGGGCGTCAAGGGCATCGGTGAGAAAACCGCGAAGGATCTCATTCAGAAGTACAGAACGGTCGAGGCTGTTTATGAGGCATTGGAGGATCCGTCGGCATTCAAGCCCGCAGTGCGGGCAAAGCTCGAAGCCGGCAGAGAGGACGCGAAGCAGAGCAAATGGCTCGCGACGATCGTGACCGATGCGCCGATTCCGACCGATGCCGCATCCTATGCCCGCAAGCCGCAGGATGCCGAAAGACTGTCCGCGCTGCTGACCGAGCTGGAGCTTTATAAGCTGATGGACCGGCTCAAGGTGCAGCCCGCCGCCGTCACGCCGAAGGCAAAGGCGGTGACGCAGAAGGCCGTCCCGCCGGAGCAGGTCACCGTCACGCCGGAGCTGCTTGATATGCTTTGTTCATCGGAAACGCCGGTTGATTTTCTTTATGTCAGGCCGATTTTGTATCTCGCATGGGAACACAGGGCCGCTCGCCTGACCGATCCGGATGCCGTCAGCCGATTCCTGACATCTGAAACGCCGAAACGCACATTCGATGCAAAGCCCGTATACCGGATGCTCATGGAGCAGGGGATGACGATCCGCAATCTCACGCTGGACTGCGCGATCTGCGGCTATCTGCTCAATCCCTCCGCAGCAGATTATCTGATCGAGCGGCTCTGCGCCGAGGGCGGGATCCCGTATCAGGCAGAGCTCGGCGAATTTGCGGATATCGCAGCAATGCCCGCGCTCTCGGACTATCTCGAAAAGGAAATCAAAGAGCAGGGCATGGAGCAGCTTCTGCGCGAGATCGAGATGCCGCTCATTGAGGTGCTGGCCGACATGGAGCATACCGGCGTGCGCGTCGATGCAGACGGCGTTGAGCAGTTCGGCGAAAAGCTCGATGTCAGGATCAGCGAGCTGGAAGCGAAGATCTATGAGATCGCCGGCAAGGAATTCAATATTCTCTCGACAAAGCAGCTCGGCACGATCCTGTTTGAAGAAATGGCGCTGCCGGCCGGCAAGAAAACGAAGACCGGCTGGTCTACGAATGCAGAGGTGCTGGAGGGCCTGCGCGGGCAGCATCCGATCATTGACCTGATCCTCGAATACCGGCAGCTGACAAAGCTCAAATCGACCTATGTTGTCGGCCTGCTGAAAACCGTTGCGCCGGACGGCAGGATTCACACCTGCTACCGCCAGACCGAAACGCGCACCGGCCGCATTTCGTCCACGGAGCCGAATATGCAGAATATCCCCGTCCGGACAGCGCTCGGCAGGGAGATGCGGAAATTCTTCATTGCGGCGGAGGGCTGCTGTCTGCTCGATGCCGATTACAGCCAGATCGAGCTGCGTCTGACCGCGCATCTCTGCGGAGATGAGAATATGCGCCGCACCTTTGAGGAGAACCGCGATATCCACCTGACGACCGCCGCGCAGGTGTTCAATATGCCGGAGGATATGGTCACGAAGGAGATGCGCAGTGCGGCAAAGGCCGTCAATTTCGGCATCATCTACGGCATCGGCGCGTTCTCGCTCTCGAAGGATATCGGCGTATCGGTCGCAAGGGCGGATCGCTATATCAAGGATTATCTGCATTCCTTCCCGCGTGTGGAGCAGTTCATGAATGATACAGTCGCACGCGCAAAGGAATCGGGCTATGTGACGACGCTCTTCGGCAGAAAGCGCTATGTGCCGGAGCTTCGGGCAACGAATAAAAATGTGCAGGCGGCAGGGCGGCGCATTGCGATGAATACGCCGGTGCAGGGCACGGCTGCCGATATCATCAAGCTGGCGATGGTGCGCGTCTGGCGGCGGCTGCGCGATGAAGTGCCGGAGGCGAAGCTGATTTTGCAGATTCACGACGAACTGATCGTCGAGGCGCCGGATGCAGCGGCGGCAAAGGCTTCGGAGATCCTGCATGACGAAATGGTCAATGCCTGTGAACTTTCGGTGCCGCTGACCGCAGAAGTGCAGAAGGGACAGAGCTGGTATGAAGCAAAGGGCTGAGCGGAAGCTCGAACTGTTCTCCGCGGAGAATATCGGCGGGGTCGCGGCGCTGGCAGCGGAATGCTTCACGACGCCGTGGTCGGAGGCCATCTACCGGCGGGAGCTGGAAAACCCGCAGTCCGTCGGATTTGCCTGCATCGAAAACGGCGCGGTCATCGGCTTCATCCACTGCAATTTCGTGCTGGACGAGCTGACGCTGAATACGCTCTGCGTCGCGGAGCCATACCGCCGGCAGGGGATCGCGCGGCAGCTCTGGGACGCTGTCCGCAGCATGATGCAGGGCGTGTGTACGGTCTGCTATCTGGAGGTGCGGGAGAGCAATCTCGCCGCGCGGACGCTTTATGAATCGCTGGGCTTTGCGCAGAACGGCTTTCGCCCGCGCTATTATTCGCTGCCGGAGGAGGCGGCGATTCTCATGGAAGCGGCGCTGACGTAAAGCGGCCGCAATCAGACTTGAACCCATCAGGAGGTGTGCGGATGGAAACAGTCATCCGGCCGCTGCACAGAGCGGAATATCCCGTGCTTGCGGAATTTTTATATCACGCGATCTTCATTCCGGAAGGAATCGAGCCCCCGCCGGTGAGTATCATTCAGGCACCGGAATTGCAGGTCTATCTGGAGCATTTCGGCCGGCTGGACGATCACGCATTCGCTGCCGAATCCGCCGGAAGGATCGTCGGGGCGGTCTGGGTGCGCATCATGCAGGATTACGGCAATATCGACGCGGAAACGCCGTCCTTTGCGGTGTCGCTGCTGCCGGAATACCGCGGGCGCGGCATCGGTACGGCAATGATGCAGTGTATGCTCCGGCATCTGCGGGCGGCGGGATACCGGCGCGCATCGCTGGCCGTGCAGAAGGCGAATTACGCTGTGCGGATGTACCGTGCGCTCGGCTTCCGGACAGTCCGCGAAACAGACGAGGAATACATCATGGTGATCGACCTCGCATGAATACAAAAAAACAGGCAGATACCGCGAAGTATCTGCCTGTTCTGTTTGGCTTTATGGATTGTGCGATTATTTGTTGAGATTTGCCTCGATCTTGTCAAGGACGCCGTACAGCGCAGCCGGGATCTTGCCGCCCTTTGCCTTGATGTCCTCATCATAGTATCTGCGCATCTCAGCGATCTCCTTCTTCCAGAGATCCTTGTCAACAGCGAGGAGTGCCTTCATGGTTTCAGGCGTGACCTCATCCTCAAGGCCCTCGATGTTGATATCCTCCGGCTTCGGCAGATAGCCGATCGCGGTCTCGTCAGCATCAACGGTGCCTTCGCAGCGCTTGATGATCCAGTCAAGGACTCTCATGTTGTCACCGAAGCCCGGCCACATGAAGTGACCTTTATCGTCCTTCTTGAACCAGTTGACATTGAAGATCTTCGGAGCCTTGTCACCGAGCTTCTCGCCCATTTCGAGCCAGTGTGCCCAGTAATCGCCGACATTGTAGCCGATGAACGGCTTCATTGCCATCGGGTCATGACGCAGCACGCCGACAGCGCCGGTTGCAGCAGCAGTCGTCTCGGAGGAGACAGCGGAGCCCATGTAGGTGCCGTGTGTCCAGTCGAAGGACTGATAGACCAGCGGAGTCGTGGAAGCGCGTCTGCCGCCGAAAATGATCGCAGAGATCGGGACGCCCTGCGGATTGTTGAACTCAGGGCTGATGCACGGGCAGTTCTCAGCCGGAGCCGTGAATCGGCTGTTCGGATGTGCGAGGGTGAGGTGCTTGCCGTTTGCATCGAGCTGAGCGCAGTACTCCGGACCGTTGACCTTTGCGCCCTTCCACTCAGTTGCATCGACCGGCGGCTCCTTGGTGAGGGACTCCCACCACGGGGTGTTGTCGGAATTGTCAAGCGCAACATTCGTGAAGATCGCGTTCTTCTTGGTCGAAGCAAGTGCATTGTAGTTGGACTTCTCGTTCGTGCCGGGCGCAACGCCGAAGAAGCCGTATTCCGGATTGATCGCGTAGAGTCT
>DGSY01000084.1 GCA_002394125.1 Ruminococcus sp. UBA4350 | reverse complement strand
GCCATTTCTTCAACTCCTCCGGGTTAGACCCTTTTGGAACCATTATACCTCATTTTTATCCTTCTGTGGAGGGCTAGGGGTGGTTGGCGGTTACGATCATTGCATGGAAATCGAGACGATATCTGCGCCGTTTGCGAGACAGGATTCATAATGTCTGGTGCATTGCTTATACTGCTCGAACAGGCGTCGGCATTTTTCCTCATCCCCGTAGACCTTCCAGCAGCCGACGCATTTATAATTGCAGGCGCGGTTCTGAATGAATCCGGCGACATCCTCCGGCGGATATCCGAGAAACAGCCCGATCTCATGCGGGAATCCGTCGGATTCCTTCAGCCGCTGCATCAGGCGGGCAATGCACCGGCCTGTGCGATCCGGTTCATAGCCGCAGTGCCGCAGGATCTCACGGGCGGACGCATCGTGCAGATCCTCCGAGAGCTGTGCGGGGCGGTAGATATAGATCAGCGCATGGCGGTTGCGGTATTGCAGCGGCAGAACGCGGACACCCTTTCTGCGCAGTCTGCGGTTCCAGCTGCGCACAGCCTCGCGCATTTCTGTGATGCTTGCATAGGGATAGCTGAACAGGTTTCCGGTCTTGATACCGGCGAGTGTCGGGGCACAGTTGCGGGCCATTGCCTCCTCTGACATATCCTCATCTCCTTTGGTTACTGTATGCTAACTGCATATATTATAACACATCGGAGCGAGTTTGTCAAGGCGTATGTTCGTATAGTTCAGAGAGAGCTGCGGTAAGCTGGGGAGTATTGGGGTTCCGGTTTGCATTGATCGCTTTGACAGGCTGTACCTTTACTTTGCGCAGAGCAGGTACGCTGTTCGCGGGCTATGTACCCGATGCACTCTGTTTCAGTCACGGGGCAAAAGCTGCGAACAGCAGCGTGTTTTCGGCAAAATAGAACAGTGAGCGCGACCGTAGCTTTAGCATAATGGCTGTCGGCACTGCCGACCGGCTGTCGGCTCGGCCAACCTAGAACCAGCCGAGCCAGCGGATCGCGAGCAGGGCGAGACCGGCCAGCGCACCGCTGTTGATGAGCCCGCCGATCAGCGAGGGCTTCGCGATCTGCGGACGGCGTACCGAATATTTTTTGAATACCTTGAAGCCCGCGCCGGGGATCAGCAGACTGCGCAGGACATCCCCGACCGTCAGCTTTGCCTGTTTGTCGCTGAGTGCGATCTGTGCGCGGCGGACGGCCAGCGGATTCAGCACATAATTGCAGTTGACGCAGACGCTCGCGCCCGGATCGACCACACAGCCGCAGTTCGAGCAATAGACCTTGCCGCTGGTCTGATAGTGATAATTCTGCGGGCGGACTGCCCAGCGCTTTTTCTGCTCCTCCGGCTCCAGATCAATGCCGGTGTATTTCCGTACAAAGCGGAATACCTTGATGACCCCGTTGCTCTCGTATTTATCGCGCCGCGCCCGGACAAGCCGCTGTCCCTCGCGGAGCGCCTGCGGATTCACAACATAATTGCAGTGAACGCAGACACTTGCGTTCTTATAGATCGGCTGGCCGCAGTTCCGGCAGAAGCAGCGCTCCGGATCGAGCATGACCTCCCGCGCCAGCTCCTCCAGCGCCTCCTCATCCGCATCAGTGGGCTGCTGAGCGGTCTGCTGCGCCTGCATGGCTTCAGCATCGGAGATCGTCCGGTAAGCGACATCAATGATCTCGCTGTCAGTGTCAAAGGAATGATTCTTCTTCATATGCGGGCCTCCCTTATTCCGGCAGGGCAGCCGGCTTGCTTTGATTATAATAGTATCCGATCAGATCGCGGCGGCGGAACAGACTGCCCGCGATCTCATTTTGTGTATCAATATCCTGCGGTACGAGATCGGATTCCGTCAGCGGATGCTGCCGGTAGCTGCACCAGGCCTCGCTGAGACTGCCGTCCTGATCGAATCGCAGCGCAAAATTGAGTTTGCTGCTGTCCGTGAAATATTTCGATATGCCGGTATAGAGCCGTTCATCGCCGCTTTGCCCGTTAAAGATGTACGTGCCGTAAAAATTCGGATCCTCATCCTGTGCATCCAGATCAATCTGAAAGGCTTCGACGGCTGCGCTGAGCATTCTTGCGCTGCTGTTCATCGCGGTGACATGGCTTTTGCCGGTGAATTCCGCCATTGCGGAAAACAGAAAGAGCGCGAAGCACAGGACAATGCCGGACAGCGAAATACCCGAAACGGTTCGGGTGATCCGTTCGGCGAGATTTTCGAGCATCGCAGAGGGCGACGCCGGACTGCATTTCGCGGTCAGCGTGCGGACAATGCCGATGATGAGGAATACCGGTATCAGCGGAGCCAGAAAGAAGGATCCGACCAGCAGCGCCGAGCGATCACGGCTGAGCGAAGCCTGTTCGGACAGATAACGCAGATCGGCTTGCTTCCATGCGGCGGCGGTTTCCGGATCGAGCGCCGGCGGCATCAGCTCCGGCGTACTGCGGACGCGCATCATGAACCGCTTCTGACCGATTGCCGTCACGATCATCAGGATGACCGCCGAAATCAGCCAGATCACGGCGGCCGCTGCGGAATACGAATCCGCCAGCCCGCCGAACAGCAAGATCAGGCCGATCGTGACGGCAAGCCAGATCAGCACGAGACAGAGCATTTTCCGCAGGTGATCCGTGCGGAGCATGAGATAGGCTTCCCGCTGCTCCGGCGCGGCATTTTCCAGATAATCTGATTCAAACCGTTTCATTTGTCGAGCTTTCTCCGGATATAGTCCAGCAGTTTGTTGCGTTCCTCCGTAGTCTCCGGCGCATCGTCCGCCAGCTCCTCCGGAAATTCGATCTGCTCGGCCAGCGCCTCGACCGGCACCGGCGGATCATTCGGGTCATATTCCGTGCTGACGAAGAAGGGCTCCTTCTCCTCCGGCGGGGCTTCTGCCGCTGCGCCGTCCTTGTGCGCAAATATGGCTTCATTTGTCATATAATTTGACGTATCTGCGGGCAGACCTTTCTTTTTCAGGCGCTCGTTGAGGAAGTCTGTAAAGAGCGCGTACATCGCCGCAAAGAGCGGAACGAATGCGACCATGCCGATAAATCCGAACATTCCGCCGCCGACGACGATCGCGGAGAGGATCCAGAACATCGGCAGACCGAGCGAATTGCCGAGGATTTTCGGGCCGAGGAAGTTGCCGTCGAACTGCTGCAAAACGAGAATGAAGATCACGAACGGGATCGTTTTTCCCGGCTGCGAGAGCAGGATCAGCAGGCCGCAGGGGATTGCGCCGATGAACGGGCCGAAGACCGGGATGATATTCGTGACGCCGATGATAATGGAGATCAGCGTGATATAGGGCATTTGCAGAACCGTCATGCCGATGAAGCAGAGCAGTCCGATGATAAAGGAATCCAGCGTCTTGCCGGAGAGAAAGTTCATGAAGGTCTCACTGAAATGCGAGAAGATGCGCAGAAAAGAGTGAACGCCCTTTTCCGGCAGCATCGCATAGAGGAGCTTGCGCGCCTGCGCGAGATAGTATTCCTTTTTCAGCAGGAGATAGATCGCGAAGAACACGCCGAACAGGAAATTGCCGACGCCCTTGACGAAGGAGAATGCGCCGCTCGTAATCGTCGTGATGAAATCGGCGCTGCCTGCGGCGATGCTGTCGAGCTTCGGCTCAAACTGCGTGATGAAATTCGTGAGGGAATTCTGCGCGTTGTTCCAGAGGTCGATGAGTTTTTTGTAGAGGTCAGGGTGATCGTCCTTCAGGCTGTCGATATGCTCATTCATCCAGTTTGTGACATTCGTCATATATTCCGGCATATTGTTGATGAGATTTTTGATGCTGGAGACCAGCTCCGGCACGATCGCGGCGACCAGACCGATCAGCACTGCCAGCATGATGACGGTCGCGAGTGTGACCGACAGTCCGCGGCAGAGCCTCGGACGCTGCTTCTTTTTGCCGGTCAGAATAAGCAGCTTTTTCTCAAACCACGACTGCATCGGGTTGAGCAGATAGGCGAATACCAGTCCGAGCAGGATCGGCGCCATGACAGACAGGATTTTCTTGATGATCTCAATGAGCGACGACCAGCGCCATGCGGCAATGCCGATCGCCAGACAGATCGTAAATACCCAGACGGCTGTCCTTGCTATGTTGCGGTTTTTTTCGTCCAGACGGATCTTCATTGGCTCTCCACTTCCTTTCAGGAGCAAACGCTCCGGATGCCTTGTCCGTTCTCTATTATTACACTTTATTATTATACACGAAAATGAAGAAAAAAGAAAGTCTTTTTGCGAATTTTAAGAAAACTGTCAAAAAAGCATCACGTTTCACATGAACGTATGTTCTATTTTAGAGAAAATATGAAAAAAACCGAAAAATTTTCTGTAAGGACTTTTCAATTCGGGAGATTTGTGATATAATAAAGTGGTATTGCCGGAAGTATGCCCGCCGTCTGTCCGATGACAGACGGACGCGGCAGAGATCGCTCCGGTATCAGCTTGAAGAAAGGAATGATTCAGGTAGATACCATGCAGAATTTCATGCAGATCAAGCAGGCTGCCCTGACGCGCTATCTTAGCACGAAGAGACTGAATCCGCCGCAGCAGGAGGCTGTCCGCACGGTACACGGGCCTGTCAGCGTGCTGGCCGGCGCCGGCAGCGGCAAGACGACTGCGATCGTCAACCGGATCGCCTTCATGATGCGCTTCGGGGATGCCTATTACGGCGAGACGCCTGCCTGCACCGATGAGGATGCCGCGTATCTGCGGGATGTCGCGGACGGGAAAGCGGAGCCCGATGAGGCAAGGCTCACGGAGATCCTCGGCTATGCGCCGATCCCCGGCTGGCGGATCCTCGCGATCACATTTACGAATAAAGCGGCCGCCGAGCTGAAGGCGCGTCTGGAGATCATGCTCGGAGAATCCGCGGCGGATGTCTGGGCGGCGACCTTCCACAGCGCGTGTGTCCGCATCCTGCGGCAGCATATCGACCGGCTCGGCTATGCGTCGGGCTTCGCGATCTACGATGCCGATGACAGTCAGCGCGTTGTCGCGGACTGCATCAAGGACCCCGCTTTGCAGGACCGCATGAGCGGAACATCCTTCGAGAAGGCGTTCCCTGCAAAGGCCGTTGCCCATGAGATCAGCCGCGCAAAGGACAAGCTGCTCTCGCCGGAGGAGCTGCTCGCGCAGGCCGGCAGCGACTATCGCCGCGGCAAGATCGCGCAGATCTATGCGGCCTATCAGCGGCGGCTTCAGGAATCCAATGCCGTCGATTTTGACGATATCATCGCACTGACCGTCCGGCTTTTCCGTGAGAATCCGGATGTGCTGGAAAAATATCAGAACCGCTGCCGCTATCTGCTCGTGGACGAGTATCAGGATACGAATCCCGCACAGTATGAGCTGATCCGTCTGCTCGCGGAGCGGCACCGCAATCTCTGCGTTGTCGGCGACGATGACCAGAGCATCTATAAATTCCGCGGCGCGACGATCCGGAATATCCTCTCGTTTGACGAGCAGTTTCCGGACTGCACCGTGATCCGGCTGGAGCAGAATTACCGCTCGACAAAGCAGATCCTGAAAGCGGCGAATTCCGTCATCCGGCACAATGAGGGACGCAGGGACAAGACACTCTGGTCAGACCTTGCGGACGGCGAAAAGGTCATCTGGTACCGCGCCGCCGATCAGAACGACGAGGCACGCTATGTTGCCGCGACGATCGCGGAGCATATCCGCGGCGGCGGCAAATATCAGGATTTCGCCGTGCTGTACCGCACGCACGCGCTCTCCAATACGCTGGAGCGGCATCTCGCGCAGGCGAATGTGCCGTACCGCATCTACGGCGGCCTGCGGTTCTTCGACCGCAAGGAGATCAAGGATGTCATCGCGTATATGTCCGTCGTCAACAATCCCTACGATATCCTGCGCTTTTCGCGCATCATCAATGAGCCCAAGCGCGGCATCGGTGCGCAGACACTCGCCGACCTGACCGCGATCGCACTGGATCTCGGCATCACGCCGTTGGAGGTGCTGCAAAATGCAGATACCTATCCGGCGCTGGCAAGGCGCAGTTCGGCGCTCCGGCAGGCGAGTCAGGTCTTTGACGCACTGCGGGAGGCGGCCGCTTCCCAGCCGCTCGATGAATTCTACGATACGCTGCTCCGTGTCACCGGCTATATGGATATGCTGACACAGCTTGGCGATGAGGGCGAGGGACGGATCGAGAATATCCGCGAGCTGAAAACCAGCATCCTCTCCTATATCAACAATGCGGAAAACGAAGGCGAGGAGCCGACGCTCAACGGCTTCCTGGAAGAAATATCCCTCTATACCGATCAGGACAGAGCAGACGAATCGCAGGACGCGGTCACGCTGATGACCGTCCATGCGGCAAAGGGACTTGAATTTGAGCAGGTCTTTCTCGTCGGGCTGGAGGAGGGAATCTTCCCCGGCAGACGGAGCATGGACGATCCGGAGGAGATCGAGGAGGAACGCCGGCTTGCCTATGTCGCGATCACCCGCGCCAAGCAGCGGCTCCGCATCACGACCGCGGCCTACCGGATGCTCTACGGTCAGACAACGGCCAACGGCGCATCCCGCTTCCTCAAGGAGATCGACAAATCCGTCATCGAAAAGCAGGAGCCGGAGCGTAAGGCTGCGGCGGGAATGCCTGCCGAAAAGCGCAGCACCGGCGGCGATATATATTTCAAGTACAAGGAGAAGCCCGCTTCTGACAAGCTGCCCGATTTTGCTGCCGGAGACCGTGTAAAGAGCTTTGTCCACGGCGAAGGTACCGTGCTGAGTGTTTCCCCGATGGCAGGCGATGTTCTGCTGGAGATCGCATTCGATCATGCGGGGACGAAAAAAATACTGGCAAAATATGCCCGAATCCGAAAGGTGTCATCATGAGTACAAAAGCGAAAAAAACAACCGCAGCACGCGGTCTGGATGTGATCGTCAAGACCGGAGAATCCCTCCGGAGCGGCTGGCATAATCTCAAGGAGGCCGTCCGCACAAGAAACGGTCAGTACCTGATCCTTGCCGCACAGTTCCTGCTGTCATTCCTGTCGCTGCTCTATTTCAAGGGCGTGCTGCGGCTGGCGTATTACAGTATGTTCTACCGGCTGGATATTCCGGAGGAGAGCAAGAAGACCTACTGCTTTCTGGTGACGCTGGTCTGCATCTTCTTCGGTGCGGTCATGCTGTTCACAAGGCGGCAGATCGTCACACGAGTCGTCATCATGTGTGCGATGCCGTTCTACCTGCCGATCATATTGTTCAATTATCAGCATCTCGTTCTGCTCGTGCCGCTGATGATCATGGTCGTCATCACATTCCTTGCGAGCGGCTCTGGCGAGGGCGTCAAAACGATCCTCGGCGCGGTGTTCTTATCGCTCTATATCCTCGGCGCATTCGTTTTCATGACGGTGCAGAGCCTCCTGCGGCCGGCGATCGAGGAGACGGTCATCAAGCGCGATGTTACACCGAAGGGCGCATTCCGCTATTCCGTCGTGCAGGTGCTGGATCAGGGCAACGGCAATACCTATGTGTCGATCGAGCCGAATACCGCGGATATCGACTACAGCCATTCCAAGTGGTACGCGAAGGGCTTCGCGAAAGAGGTCTATCAGGAGCGACCGCTCTCTGAAAAATTCAAGATAGAATGGAAAACGCAGACGCGCTCCGAGATCACCCGTGAGCTGATCACGCATAACCCCAGCACCGTCTTTACGCTCGATGCGGAGCAGATCAAGCTGCTCGGACTGGATGCGGGCTATCAGAAGGAATTCACGATCGGTGAGCTGAGCCGCCGTCAGCGCCACAAGCTCGGCTACGGCTCGAACGACGACAAGATCGACTCGAAGCTCGCAAGGCTCCTGCGCATCACGCTGAAGGATCCGGAGGAGACCGTGACGCTGAACTTTGAACAGATGATCGATCTCGGACTGAGCCCGACCTATGAGCAGCGCCTTTCCCGCATGACCGACGAGAACCTCGCAACGCTCGGCGTGCCGGAGGAGAACGAGGTGCTGTATGTCAACGGCAAGGTCGTTTTCCGGCAGTATGTCGCGGTGCTGGAGCGTACCTTCAGCGAGAGCTCGCGCGATCTTTCCGCGTTCCTCGAATCCAATACCGTTCCGGAGGTGCATCCGGAGGGCGTTGAGATTCCGAAGACCGAGACCACGACCACGACCGTCACGACGACGACGACCACGACTGAGGAGACCACGACCACGACCGAAGAACCGCAGTGGCAGTGGCAGCAGCAGTGGTGGTGAGCGGCGGTTCCATGTACTGAACAGATTCGGATTGCGCTGTATGCAGACGGGGAAAGCCCTGTCTGCATACGGTGCAGTATCCGTTTATGCAGAAGATACAACAAATAAAACATGAAATGATGAGGAGGATCTGAACATGACTTATTACATCGGTGCGGATATCGGCACGAGCGGGACAAAGACTGTCCTCTTTGATGTCAGCGGCAATGTGATCGCTTCGGCGTCGGAGGAATATCCGCTGTATCAGCCGCAGAACGGCTATGCCGAGCAGGAGCCGCAGGACTGGGCGAATGCCGTCCTGCATACGATTGCAGCCGTGGTAAAGCAGAGCGGCGTGAATCCGCAGGATGTAAAGGGCATCGGCCTTTCCGGTCAGATGCACGGCCTTGTCATGCTCGATCAGGCGAATCAGGTCATCCGTCCGGCGATCATCTGGTGTGACCAGCGCACGGCGGCGGAGTGTGAGGAGATCACGGAGCGCGTCGGCGCGGAGCAGCTCATTGCGATCACTGCGAATCCCGCACTGACCGGCTTCACCGCCTCGAAGATTCTCTGGGTACGGAATCATGAGCCGGAGAATTATGCGAAATGTGCGCATATCCTGCTCCCGAAGGACTATATCCGCTTTGTGCTGACCGGTGAATTCGCAACGGAGGTCTCCGATGCATCCGGTATGCAGCTGCTCGATATCCCGAACCGCTGCTGGTCGGATACCGTGCTGGAAAAGCTGGACATTGACAAAAATCTGCTCGCGAAGGTCTATGAGTCGCCGGAGATCACCGGCACGCTGACCGCTGAAGCGGCGCGCCTGACCGGTCTCTGCGAGGGAACGCCCGTCGTCGGCGGTGCGGGCGACAATGCGGCGGCAGCGATCGGCACCGGCGTTGCAGAGGACGGCAAGGCGTTCACGACGATCGGCACGAGCGGCGTGGTTTTCGCGCACAGCTCACAGATCTCGATCGACCCGAAGGGCAGAGTGCATACATTCTGCTGCGCAGTCCCCGGCTGCTGGCACGTCATGGGCGTGACGCAGGGCGCAGGCCTTTCGCTGAAATGGTTCCGCGACCTTTTCTGCGATGCGGAAAAGCATACCGCGAAGAATATGGGTGTGGATGAATATTATCTCATGGACAAGGAAGCCGAGCAGTCGCCGATCGGCGCGAACAGACTGCTCTATCTGCCCTATCTCATGGGCGAGCGCACTCCGCATCTGGATGCGAATGCACGCGGCGTATTCTTCGGGCTTTCCGCGATGCATCAGAAGCGCGACCTGCTGCGCGCCGTCATGGAGGGCGTGACTTATTCGCTCCGCGACTGCGTGGAGGTCTTCCGTGAAATGCAGATCGAGGTCGATGACATGATGGCCTGCGGCGGCGGCGGATCGTCCCCGCTCTGGCGGCAGATGCTCGCAGACCTTTACCGCTGCCCGATCCAGACGACGAAATCGAAGGAGGGGCCGGCGCTCGGCGCGGCGATCCTCGCAATGGTCGGCACCGGCGCATATGCATCTGTTCCGGAGGCCTGCCGCGCGATCATCGCGGCGGACAAGATCTGTCAGCCGGATGAAAAGGCGGTGCCGGAATATGAGAAGTATTATCAGCTCTACCGCAGGATTTATCCGTCGCTCCGTGAACGGTATCAGGAGCTTGCGGCGCTATGAGTGAGCCGGCGGTAAGGGAGCGGCGGAATCTGCTGCCCGTGCTGACCGTCTATTCCGTGATCTTCTACGGGATATGGGCGGTCTGGGCGCTGCTGATCCGTCCGGCATACCGGAATGCGTTCGGTGAGACGCTGCTGCCGGAGCTTTGCAGCTCGGCCGTAAAGGTGCTGATCTGGGCGGTGCCGGCACTGCTGCTCGTGAAGCGGTTTGAGCCGGAGATGACCGTCGGCCTGCGGCAGATGTTTACGCAGAAGGTGCCGCTGAAATGGATCCTGTTCTGGACGCTGCTCTTTGCGGCGATCAGCGGCGGCGAGCGTTTGATCGCGCTGCTGCGCGGCACGCTGCATATCAATCCCGCGTTTTCGATTGCGAGTCATCAGTGGCTGCTGATCGTCGGCATCACCGAGGAAGCGGTGTTCCGCGGCTGGCTGCTCAATGCAACAGCCAAGAACGAAAAGGACTGGAAGCCGATCGCTGTCAATGCAGTGATGTTTCTCTGCATCCATTTTCCGGGCTGGATCAAGAAGGGGATGTTCGTCAGCGCATTTACGGGCTTCGGCTTTGTGTCGATCATGTTATTCAGCGTTCTGGCGAGTGTCTGCTTTCTGAAGCATAAAAATCTGCTGCTGCCGGTCTTCCTGCATATGCTCTATGATTTCATTCTCGAATTCTGGCTTGTCTGAGGAGAAGCACAGTATGGAAGCGCCGCAGAAATACAAAATACTGAACCGCGACACCTGCAAGTATCTGGCGATCTTCCTCATGTTCTGGGGACATCTGTTCGCGTGGGTGATGCTCATGCGGCATCCCGAAGCATCATCGCCTTATTCGCTGATGCCGCTCTGGATGCGCATTGTTACGCATTTTTCTATCTTCTGTCCGCCGGTGATGTTTTTCTTCATCGCGGACGGCTGGAAATACACCCGTGACCGCAGAAAATATGCGCTGCGGCTCGGACTGTTCGCGCTGATTACACAGCCCTTTGACTGGCTGATCTTTCAGCCGGTTTACGGCTGGCGGCAGATGAATATCATGTTCACGCTGCTGCTCGGTCTGCTGGCGATCATGGCATGGGAGAGCGGGCTGAAACTCTGGCAGCGTGTCCTGCTGATTCTGGGATGCGCCGGCGCTTCGGTGCTGCTCTGCTCGGACTGGATGCTCTTCGGCGTGCTTTTCATCCTGTTCCTGCATATCTTCCGCGGGCAGCCGGAGAAACGCTTTGCGGCCTATCTGATCCTCACACTGCTCTGGCAGGGAATCAGCTTCATCGGTGCGGAAATGGATGCGGGATTCTGGCTTGACAAGGCGCTCGACCTTGCCGCGATGCTGGCGGCATATGCCTGCATGACCGTTTTTTATAACGGCAGAAAGGGCAGGCATCCGATTTTTGCAAAATGGTTTTTCTATGCGTTTTATCCTGTGCATTATCTGATAATCTGGACACTTGAGCGCGTGACGCGCTGAGCGGTCCGTTCCGGAGGAAACTATGAGAGAGGCTACCGTTACCCGCAATACGAAAGAAACAAAGATCACCGTCACTGTCCGGCTTGACGGCAGGGGCGAGAGCGAGATCGCGACCGGCATCGGGTTCTTTGACCATATGCTCACGGCGCTGTCGCGGCACAGCGGCATCAGCATGACCGTTCATGCGGACGGCGATCTGTATGTGGACGGACATCACACCGTCGAGGATACCGGCATCGTGCTCGGTCAGGCGCTGAATCAGGCGCTCGGCGACAAATCCGGCATCGCGCGCTACGGCAGCGCCTATATCCCGATGGACGAGGCGCTGTCCTTCTGCTCGCTCGATCTCTCGAACCGGCCGTTTGTCGTGTTCCGCGGCGAATTCACGAATCAGATGATCGGGCAGTATGATGCGTGTCTGACGGAGGAATTCTTCCGAGCGCTGGCGGTCAATGCCGGCATCACGCTGCATCTCGATATGTGCTACGGCAAGAACGATCACCACAAATGCGAGGCGCTGTTCAAGGCATTTGCACACGCGCTGAAGGCGGCTGTGAAGGAAAACGAGGACGGCACGGTGCTGTCAACGAAAGGAGCACTCGGATGATCGCGGTCATTGATTACGGCGCAGGCAATCTGTTTTCGGTCTGCAATGCGCTGAATTATCTGAATATTGCGCACTGCGTCACAAAGGATGCGGCGGAGATCGACCGCGCAGATGCGGTGATCCTGCCCGGCGTCGGCGCATTTCCGGCGGCAATGGCTTCGCTGGAGGCGACAGGACTTGTCGGGACGATCCGCGAAAACGCGGCGCGCAAGCCGCTGCTCGGCATCTGCCTCGGAATGCAGATGCTCTTTGAGCGCTCCGACGAAAACGGCGAGTGCAGCGGGCTCGGGCTGATCCCCGGCGAGGTGCATCTGCTCCCGTCGAAGCGCGTCATCATCCCGCATATGGGCTGGAACGAGCTGGTCATCACGCAGGAATCGCCGCTCCTCGGCGGGATCGAAATGCCGCTCTATACTTATTTTGTCCACAGCTATCAGGCGTTCTGCGATGACAGCAATATCATTGCGTACTGCGATTATGACGGCAAGGTGCCGGCGCTCGTCACGGACGGGAAATTTGTCTTCGGCGCACAGTTCCATCCGGAAAAATCCGGCGAAAAGGGACTGATGATGCTCCGGAATTTTGAGAGGACGGCAATATGATTATTTTTCCTGCGATCGACATTATCGGCGGACAGTGCGTGCGGCTCGTCAAGGGCGACTATGCAACGGCACAGAAGGTTGCGGAGGATCCGCTGGAAACGGCAAAGCAGTTTGAAGCGGCCGGTGCCGAATGGATCCACATGGTCGATCTGGACGGCGCAAAGGCGGGCTATCCGGTCAATACCGAGATTTACCGCAATATCGCGCAGAATACGCATCTCAAGGTTGAGGTCGGCGGCGGCATCCGCACGCTGGATACGATCAGAGCGTATCTGGAGCTCGGCATTGAGCGCGTAATTCTCGGCTCGGCGGCGCTGAAAGATCCGCAGCTTGTGGCGGATGCGGTGCAGCAGTTCGGTGCGGAGAAAATCGTTGTCGGGATCGACGCGAAAAATGAAATGGTCGCGGCGGAGGGTTGGCTCGAAACGAGCGGGGTCCACTACATCGACCTTGCAAAGGAAATGATCCGCATCGGCGTTACGACATTCATTTTCACGGATATTTCCAAGGACGGCACGCTCTCCGGCGTCAATGCGGAGCAGCTTCGCAAGCTCGCGGAGGCGACTGAAGGTCAGTGCAATATCGTCGCATCCGGCGGTGTCCATACGATCGACGATATCGTGATCTGCCGCGATCTCGGTCTTTACGGCACGATCGCCGGCAAATCGCTCTATCAGGGAACGATCGATCTGAAAGAGGCGATCGCGGCTGCGGATACGCTGAAAATCCGCCCGATGACGATCGACGATTACGATGCGCTCTATGCGATCTGGACGGCCTGCGGAAACGGGCTCAACAATCTCGACGATTCCCGCGAGGGCATCGAAAAATATCTCCGGCGCAATCCGACGACATCCTTTGTCGCGGAGGACGGCGGCGTGATCGCCGGCGCGGTGCTCTGCGGACACGACGGGCGCAGGGGCTATATCCAGCATATGTCCGTTTCGCCGCTTTACCGGCGGCGCGGCATCGGCAGACGGCTCCTCGATGCAGCCCTCGCCGCGCTGAAAGCGGAGGGTATCAACAAGACGGCGCTGGTCGCATTCCGGAAGAATGCGCTCGGCAATGCGTTCTGGGAGAGCATGGGCTTCGGGCTCAGGGAGGATCTCAATTATCGGGATCTCGCACTGACGGAAATGGTGCGCTTCGATCCCGAATACTGATAAAGGAGAGCAAAATGCTTGCAAAAAGAATTATTCCGTGTCTCGATGTCCGCCACGGAAAGGTCGTCAAGGGCGTGAACTTTGAGGGCGTGAAGGATGTCGGCGATCCGGTCGCCTGCGCGGCGGAATACAACCGGCAGGGCGCGGATGAGATCGTGTTCTATGACATTGTGGCATCGCATGAGGGGCGCGGTACATTCCTCGATGTCGTGCGCGATACCGCAAAGCAGGTGTTCGTCCCGCTGACGGTCGGCGGCGGCATTTCGTCCGTTGCGGATATGCGCGAGACACTGCGCGCCGGTGCGGATAAGATCAGCATCAATTCCGCGGCGGTCAGGAATCCGCAGCTCATTTCCGACGGCGCGGAGATCTTCGGCTCACAGTGCATCGTCGTCGGCATTGATGCCAAGCGCGACGGCAGGGGCGGCTACACGGTCTACGCAAACGGCGGCCGTATCGACATGAAGGTCGATCTGCTGCAATGGGTCGAGGAGATCGAGCAGCGCGGGGCAGGGGAGATCTGCCTCAATTCGATCGACACGGACGGCGTGCGCGGCGGCTTTGATCTCGAAATGCTGAAAGCGGTCTGTGCGCGTGTGAATATTCCGGTGATCGCGTCCGGCGGCGCGGGAAAGCTCAGCGATTTTGCGACGGTCTTTCAGGAGACGGATGCGACTGCGGCGCTTGCGGCATCGCTGTTCCATTTCGGTGAACTGACGATCCCGCAGGTCAAGGCAGACTGCCGCAGCAAGGGCATTGCAATGCGGTGATTGGCGGTGAGACTGACAAAATGAGAGATTTTCTGATTGCAAATGCGGTTCCGGTCATCGCGGGAATCGCCGTGCTGGAGCTGATCCTCACGGTGCTGCTCGCGGTATGCTTCGGTAAGAAAAAGTCGGTCACGGTTCTGCTCATGGCGCTGATCGCGCTGGGACTGACCTTTGATGCGGCGGTCATGGCGCTCGGCAGCGTGATGCCGGAGGGACTGCTTTCCGTGCTGAGCCGTGTGCGCTTCATCGGCCACGGCATCCTGATCCCGCTGAATATTGCACTCTGCGGCTGTGTGCTGGACTGGCAGGGCACGAAGAAGCAGACGGTTCTCTGGATCATCACGGCGGTCGTCTGTGTGCTCGGCGCGGCAAGCGGATTTGCGCGGCAGACGGAGCTGCGCGAGCTCGGCGGCATCGTCCGCTATGCATCGTCAGGCGCACCGGTCTGGGCGGAGAAGATCAACCGCGTGCTGTCCTTCGGCACGGTGCTTCCGCTGCTGGCAGCGGGCATCGGCGTCATCATCAAAAAGAAGAATCCCTGCATTTTTCTCGCGGCATTTCTGATGTTTGTATTCTCGGCGCTCGGCCCTGCGACCGGCAATGCCGACCTCATTTTCCTTATCAGTATGTTCGGCGAGCTGCTCATGGTGCTGTTCTTCCTGCTCCATGCGAAAACTGCCGTGCGGGACGGGGATGCGTAAAGGACTATGAACATGAAAACGAGAATCATCTGCCATGCCGCTTACTGGCACTGGCTGCATCTTCCGCTGGAGGATGTACGATATACAGCGCGGGGCATACCCGCTTCCTGACTGAAAAATCACCCGCAATGCGGAAACATAAAGGAGAATGAATATGACTGTTTACGAAGAACTCAAGCGCAGAGGTCTGATCGCACAGACCACCGATGAGGCGGAGATCGCCGAGCTCATCAACAACGGCAAGGCCACATTCTACATCGGCTTCGATCCGACCGCGGATTCCCTCCATGTCGGCCACTTCATGGCGCTCTGCCTGATGAAGAGAATGCAGATGGCGGGCAATAAGCCGATCGCACTGGTCGGCGGCGGCACCGGCATGATCG
>DGSY01000205.1:16283-16591 GCA_002394125.1 Ruminococcus sp. UBA4350 | reverse complement strand
CTGGCTGTCACCTATCCGGAGATCGCTGCAATGCAGACCAAGGCTGTCATCAAGGCTGCGATCAACGTTCAGAAGGCACATCCGGACTGGACTGTCGAGCCGGAGATCATGATCCCGCTCGTTGGCGAGGTCAAGGAGCTCAAGTTTGTCAAGGACGTTGTCAAGAAGACTGCTGACGCTGTTATCGCAGAGGCAGGCGCAAACCTGAAGTACGAGATCGGCACCATGATCGAGATCCCGCGTGCAGCTCTGACTGCTGATGAGATCGCAAAGGAAGCTGACTTCTTCTGCTTCGGCACCAACGACCT
>DGSY01000205.1:0-16174 GCA_002394125.1 Ruminococcus sp. UBA4350 | reverse complement strand
GCCGGCAAGTTCCTCGGCGCATACTACGATGCCAAGATCTTCGAGAGCGATCCGTTCGCAAAGCTCGACCAGACTGGTGTCGGCAAGCTGATGAAGATGGCGATCGATCTCGGCAAGCCGGTCAACCCCAAGCTTCACTGCGGTATCTGCGGTGAGCACGGCGGCGACCCGTCCTCTGTTGAGTTCTGCCACCAGATCGGTCTGGATTATGTTTCCTGCTCGCCGTTCCGCGTGCCGATCGCAAGACTGGCAGCAGCACAGGCAGCACTGCGCAAGTAATTCGTTCCGAATCGCATAAAACCAATAATGCAAAGCGCCCTGCGGATCTGTCCGCGGGGCGCTTTTGTATATGATATGATGATACAGAAAATCCCTGCGGGCGCTCCGCAGGGATTCTGATGTTTATTCGTTTTCGGCAAGGAATGCCCGCAGTGCGGGGAGGACGGTCAGCGCGGTCTGTCGGCCGATCGCGTAGACCTCACGCATCCGTTCGGCGCTGTGCGTGATATGGCTGACAGGGAGCCTGCGCGGCGGACGGATCACAAATGCCCGTCCCTCGGCCTCGGCTGCCGCAATGTATTCGAGCTGCCGGTTATACACGATATGCCGACGCTCCATTGCGCGGATCAGCGCCGGATAGTCACGATAAACCGTCCGGACAAGCGGCATGGTCGAATTCGGCTGCTTCAGATAGCCGAGCGGCTGTGTCAGTATGACGATATTCCGCGCATAGCCTTTATACTCCATGTATTTCAGCGGGATCGAATCTGCAATGCCGCCGTCGAGCAGTTCATAGTCTCCGGCGTGAACGATCTGCGATGCAAGCGGCATCGAGGCACTCGCACGGATCCAGTCCAGCTCAGCCGGAGAGATCACATCTCTGCACTGATGATAGACCGCCCGGCCGGTGTGAACATCGGTCGCGGCAACGTAAAACGGCACATTCTGCCTGACAAATGTTTCATTGTCGATGATATCCAGCTCCAGCGGAATCGTCTCATAGCAGAATTTTGCGCCGAACATATCGCCGGTTGTCAGCAAAGAGGATACGCTGCAAAAGCGCGGATCCTTTGCGAACCGCACACAGTACCGCAGCGGTCTGCCGATCTGTTTGGTGAGATAATTGCAGCCGAAGGTCGCGCCGGCTGAAATGCCGATCACGCCGTCCGCTTCGATCTCCTGCTCCATGAGCACATCAATAATACCCGCAGTAAAGAGCCCGCGCATCGCGCCGCCCTCCATGACCAGTCCTGTTTTTTGCTTCATTCTGATTCTCCGTTCATTGCGAAATTTCCAGCATTATTTTTTCCATGTCGAGGGTGCGAGCAGCAGTACGATCGGGAACAGCTCAAGCCGTCCTGCGAGCATATCGAAGATCAGCACGACCTTTGATGATGTCGTAAATACGTCATAATTCGATGTCGGGCCGACCATATTCAGGCCGGGGCCGATGTTGTTGAGTGTTGCAACAACAGCTGTGAAATTGGTCGTCAGGTCGAGATGATCGAGCGACAGCACCAGCATACTGACCGCGTAGATCATGATGTAGCAGGCGAGATAAACATGAACGGAGCGGATGACCTCGCCGTCCACCTGCTGCCCGTCCATTTTGACGCGCTTGACCTGACGCGGGTGCATCATCACGCGGAATTCATTCGTCATATTCTTGAACAGGATGATCAGGCGCGAGACCTTGATGCCGCCGCCGGTACTGCCTGCGCAGGCGCCGACGAACATCAGCATGACCAGCAGCGTCCGTGAATAAGCCGGCCATTTGTCAAAATCAACGGTCGCGAAGCCGGTCGAGGAAAGCAGCGAGCCGATCGTAAAGGCGCCGTGCATCAGCGCTTCACCGGCACCGCTGAACATCGGCAGATGCCGGATGTCGAGAAAGATCGTGATGATCGCGAATGCAATGATGCCGAGATAGAGCCTGATCTCCTCGCTGAACGCTTCCTTGAATCTGCGGCGGATCAGCAGGAAATAGAATGTGAAATTCGCCGCGAACAGGAACATGAACACCGTGATGACATTGATGCAGAACGGCGAATACGGCATACCTGCGGGATCGCAGGAGAAGCCGCCGGTGCCGGCTGTTGCGACGGCGATATTGATCGCGTCAAAGACGGGCATTCCGCCAATCAGCAGCAGAATGAATTCCGCGACGGTCAGTACAAAATAGATCGCATACAGCAGAAAGGCAGTCGTGCGGACACGCGGAACGAGCTTGCCGACCGAGGGGCCGGGGCTCTCCGCCTTCATCAGATACATATTCTGTCCGCCGGAAAGCGGCAGGATCGCCATAATAAAGACCAGCACGCCCATGCCGCCGATCCAGTGCATGAAGCTGCGCCACATCAGCATACATTTCGGGACGCCCTCCAGCGTGTGCAGGATGCTCGCGCCGGTTGTCGTGAAGCCGGAGACCGCTTCAAACATCGCATCGACAAAATGCGGGATCGTGCCGGAGATGCAGAAGGGGAGTGCGCCGAACAAGCTCATCAGCAGCCAGCTCAGCGCGACGATCAGAAAGCCGTCCTTTGCGAACAGCGTCTTGTTCTTCGGCTTAAAGCGCGTGATGATCCCGCCGGCAGCGATCAGGACGAGGGACATGATCGCAAAAAGCAAAAGCTGCTTTTCGTGATAGACGGCGGCCGTCGCTGTCGGGACAAGCATAAATACGCCCTCAAAGGCCGTGATAATGCCGAGGATATAGATGGTCATTCCTATGTTCATGCTGCTTTTCTTCCTCCGTCACGCGAGCAGATCGTTCATGTCATGCAGTCCGAGATGATTCGTGACGACGACAACGGAATCGCCCCGGCGGATCGTATCACTGCCGCGCGGGATCAGAACCTTGCGGTCGCGGGAGATCGCAGCAACGAGCACACCGCTTTTCAGCCGGAGCTGGCTCAGCGGCGCTTCGGTCAGGGCGCATTCCTCCTGCACGATGAATTCGGCCGCCTCGACCTTGCCCTTGATGATCTGATAGAGCGTTTCGAGGTTCGTGCCGAGCGTCTTTTTCATGGCGCGGACATAGCGCACGATCAGATCACTCGTGATATTTTTCGGATAGATGATCGCGTCGAGGTCAAGATGCTCAATGACCGAATCAAATTCGATCCGGTTGATCTTTGTGATGATCTTGCCATTGCAAACCGATTTCGCATAGAGCGAGAGCAGGATGTTTTCTTCATCGAGATTCGTCAGCGTCACGAACGCATCTGCGCGGTCGATATCCTCGCGCAGCAGCATTTCCTGATTCGCGGCATCGTCATGGATGATATTGACATCCGAAAGCTCGTCGGAGAGCAGGTCGGCTCTTGCGGAATCCTTTTCGATGACGGTCAGGCTGATGCCGGATTTCTCCAGCAGCTTGCAGAGATAGAGCGTGATATCGCCGCCGCCCGCGATCAGCGCATTGTTGGCGGATTTGACCTTGTAGCCGATTTTTTTGAAGAATGTGAGTGCGTTTTTCGGCTCCGCAATGATCGAGATGACGTCATGCGGCGCGAAGTGGAAATCACCGGATGCAATATAGGCGGATTCACCGCGCTCAACCGTGCAGACCAGCACATCACAGTGCAGCTTCGGGGCGATATCCCTGACGCACATATCGCAGAGCGGGGAGTCCTCCGGCAGCTTGAATTTCAGCAGCTCGACGCGTCCCTTGACGAAGGTGTCGATCTTGAGCGCGGACGGGAAGCGCAGCAGTCTTGCGATCTCCTCCGCAGCGGCAAACTCCGGATTGATGACCATTGCAAGGCCGAGCTCCTCCTTGAGATAGGAGATCTCGTCGCTGTACTGCGGCGAGCGCACGCGTGCGATCGTCTGGCAGCCGCCGGCCTTTTTCGCAATCAGGCAGCAGAGCAGATTCCGCTCGTCGGAGCCTGTGACTGCGATCAGCAGATCGGCCTTCGCGACGCCGGCTTCCTCCAGCGTTTTGTGGTTGACGCCGTCGCCGGCGATGCCCATGACATCATAGCGCTCGGCGGTCTCATTGACCCGGACGCTGTTGATATCGACGACTGTGATGCTGTTGCCCTGTTCATTGAGCCGCTCGGCCAGCACTCTGCCGACCTTTCCGCATCCGACAATAATAATGTTCAAATCCCTTTTCTCCTCCGAAAGTCATGCTTTGCGTCGGGCATACCGATCAGTCATGCCGCTCATCGGCATTGTCATAGGCCTCGCAGAAGCGGGCAGAAAAGGAAGGCTCCCGCCCGCCTGCGAGCAGATGTCCGGTGTCACCGAATGTATTGATCCGGAAGGAGACAGTACCCTTCCGGCGCTCCTCTGTCGTGAGGACTGTCACTGCCGTCGGTGCGGCGCAGAGCCCGTGCCAGAGCACCATCGGCGATGCACCGATCAGATGTCCGAGCATGACGCATTCCACACCGAAGTGACAGAATAAAACAACGGTATCGTTATTGGGGTGGTCAGGCCGCCAGACAAGACCGTCACGGCGGTATCCGTGGCGTTCGAGCAGCCGGTCAAGCCCGTCATAAACGCGCTGTGCCTCCGCGCCGACGCCGTATTCCTGCATGATCTCCGTCTCCGCCCACTTGTCCTTGTCGTAATAGCGCGGCTCGGCCGTCCATGCCTGCGGGAGCCAGTCCCACGGGACACGGACATCACCGGTGTCGGGATGCAGGATCGGCGCATGGAATTCGCGCAGCCACGGCAGGGTTTCCGCCGTGCGGTGCAGCGCATCGAGTGTATATTGCGCGGTCGCCTGTGCGCGCCCCAGCGGGGAGACATAGAACGCCGCGATGTTTTCATGCTGTGCGAGGCGTCCGGCGAGCAGCTTTGCCTCGATGACACCGGCCTCCGTCAGCGAATCGTGTTCGTAGTCGGGATCACCGTGCCGGATGATGATCAGCTTCATCGTTCACCACCAGTTCGTAATCTCAAAATGCCATTCGTAGTTTTCCGGATGCTCTGTATAGTCATCTGCATCCGCTTCCGTCATATGCTCTGACGCATCGCTGAAAAAGAAATCCTTCGGCTGAAATACATCCACGATGAGCGAATGCACGGCCTTGGCAAGATGCAGATTCTGCTGCTCTGCATGGAGCGGATGCTCATAGAGCTCCGGCCACTCCGCGTGATTCTGCCGGAGCGGATCATCCTTCGGGATATCGCAGCGGCTCAGCAGCCAGCGGTAGATCGGTACGAGCGCATCAGGCGGCACATCCATTCTGCCGGTATATTCATCATAGGCAGTCCCGCAGCAGCGGTTGAGCGTATCAATCACGCCGTGCATGATGTCATAGTCTCCCGACCAGAAAACATGGAACCGCGGGCTTTCACCCTTCCACAATTTCGTATGCGTGACGGGCTTTCCGTCGGATTTCCGGCGGATCTCCGCCCAGAGGTCAAAATCAAGTCCCATTACATTGTATCGGCTTTTGCAGCGGCTTCTTCGAGCGTCATGCCGTAGAACAGTCCGGCCGCCAGATTTCTGCCGGATTTCGGCTGTTCGATGAATGCGCCGACGATCACGCCGGGCAGAGCCGATTCCGGTGCGTTCGGGGCGTGCGGGCCGCCGAGATCGGTGCGGCACCAGCCGGGATCGGTCAGATTGATCGCAACGCCCGTGCCTTCGAGCTTTGAGCCGAGGTCGATCGTGACCTTGTCCAGTGCGGCCTTGCTGGCGGAATAGCCTGCCTGCTCCGGTTCGAGCCGGATGCCGCTGGTCGTATTGACCACTCTGCCGAAGCCGCGTTCGATCATCTTCGGGATGAAGTGATAGCAGAGCATCATCGGCGAGACCGTGTTGATCTGGAAGCTCGTCATGTAATCGCTGACGGGCGTCTGCCAGTAATCGGTACGGTAGGCGATCTGCACACCGGCATTGTTCAGTATGACATCGACCGGCACGCCGAGCGCGTCGATCTCCGCAATGGCCTGCTCCACGGATTGTGCATCCGCGAGATCGCAGGCGACCTCATGAACCATGACCCTCTCCGAGAGCACCGCAGCGAGCGGTGCCGTGTGCTGTTTGTCGCGGCTGAGCAAGATCAGATTGCAGCCGTGTTCTGCGAGCGCTTCTGCGGCGAGTTTGCCGATGCCCCGGCTCGCGCCGGTGACGAGCGCCCATTTTCCTTTCAGATCCAACATAAAACCCTCTCCTTTTCATGTGATCCGTATTTCGGCATATTCATGACAATACACCGATAAAGGTATCATATCATAAATCGCGCAAAATGTCAACTGTTCCGCATCTTTTGCGCGGCGAAAAACATCCCGCCGAAGCTATTGCTTTTTCTGTGATAATATGGTAAAATAGTAATATGAGAATACTGTTTTCGACAGAAAGGAAGCGATCACTTTGAAATTGCGGAGCATTGCAGCCGCATGGACGGCAGGACTCATGCTGACCGGCCTTTGTACCGGTCTGATCGGCGGGATCACGGTCTCTGCGGCGCAGAAATTTACGGTCGGATTTGATGCGGAGTTCCCGCCCTACGGCTATCAGGACGCATCCGGCGAATATGTCGGCTTCGACCTTTCGCTTGCGGAGGAGGTCTGCAAGCGGCGCGGCTGGGAGCTGGTGAAAACGCCGATCGAATGGAATTCCAAGGATCTTGAGCTGGAGACCGGCGCGATCGACTGCATCTGGAACGGCTTCACGATCAACGGCAGAGAGGACAGCTACACATGGACAGTGCCCTATGTCGATAATTCGCAGGTCGCGGTCGTGCGGAAAGATTCCGGTGTCAGCACTCTGGAGGATCTGAAAGGGAAGATCGTCGCGGTGCAGGCGGACAGCTCGGCGCTGGCGGCGTTCACCGGCGAGGATGCCGAGGAAAAGAATATCGAGCTTGCAAAGCAGTTCAAGGAACTACAGCAGGTCGGCGATTACAACAGCGCATTCCTGAATCTCGAAAGCGGCGCGGTCGATGCGGTCTGCATGGATATCGGCGTGGCGAAATACGAAATGGAAAAGCGCGGCGATAAATTCAAAATGCTGGATGAGCATATCTCCTCAGAGGAATACGGCGTCGGCTTCCTCAAGGGCAATACCGAGCTGCGCGATCAGGTGCAGGAAACGCTCTACGAAATGGTGAACGATAATACGTTCAGCCAGATCGCTGCGGACTGGGGGCTTTCCGACGCAGTCTGTCTCAAAGCGCCCGCGGCAGCAGCGGAGAGCGACGGCCGCACGACCTTCACGGTCGGCTTTGATGCGGAGTTCCCGCCCTACGGCTATCAGGATGCATCCGGCGAATATGTCGGCTTCGATCTTTCGCTCGCAGATGAGGTCTGCAAGCGGCGCGGCTGGACGCTCGTCAAGCAGCCGATCGACTGGAATTCCAAGGATATGGAGCTGGAGACCGGCGCGATCGACTGCATCTGGAACGGCTTCACGATCAACGGCCGCGAATCCGACTACACATGGTCGAGCGCTTACGTTGACAATTCGCAGGTCGTTGTCGTGCGGGACGATTCCGATATCAAGGCGATCAGCGATTTAAGCGGCAAGACGGTCGCGGTGCAGGCGGACAGCTCTGCACTGGCGGCATTCACAGGAGAGGATGCCGAGGAAAAGAACATCGAGCTTGCAAAGAGTTTCAAGGAGCTTCAGCAGGTCGGCGATTACAACAGTGCATTCCTGAATCTCGAAAGCGGCGCGGTCGATGCGGTCTGCATGGACATCGGCGTTGCGAAATATGAGATCGAAAAGCGCGAGGGCTTCCGGAAGCTGGATGAGACAGTCTCCTCGGAGGTCTACGGCATCGGCTTTCTCAAGGGCAATACGGCGCTGCGCGATCAGGTCGAAGCGACGCTCATGGAAATGGTCAAAGACGGCACCTTCATGCAGATCGCAAAGGAATGGGGACTGGATGAGAGCGTCTGTCTGACGGCGGAGAGCAGCAATACCACAGAGGAAAAGACCGCGGAGAAGGTACCTTTCACGGAAAAGCTGCTCGGCATCTGCAAGCAGCTTCTGCGCGGTGTCGGCGCATCGCTGGCGATCTTCTTCCTGACGCTGCTGTTCTCGCTGCCGCTCGGTCTGCTGATCGCTGCGGGCAGAATGAGCCGTTTCAAGCCGCTGCGCTGGCTCGTTTCGGTCTATATCTCGATCGTCCGCGGCACACCGCTGATGCTGCAATTACTGGTCGTGTTCTTCGGCCCGTATTATCTGTTCCGGATGCAGACATCCGCATCCTACCGCTTCTATGCGGTCATCATCGGATTTACGCTGAACTATGCGGCATATTTCGCGGAGATCTACCGCTCCGGCATTCAGGCTGTTCCGAAGGGACAGTATGAGGCGAGCACGATCCTCGGCTACAGCGGAATGCAGCGCTTCTTCCGGATCATCTTCCCGCAGATGGTCAAGAACATCATCCCCTCTGTGACGAACGAGGTCATCACGCTGGTCAAGGACACCTCGCTCGCATTCGCGATCTCCTATACGGAAATGTTCACGCTGGCAAAGCAGGTCGCCGCATCGGAGGCAACGATCATGCCGCTGTTCATCGCCGGTCTGTTCTATTATGTATTCAATGCAGTCGTCGCATTCGTCATGGACCGCATTGAGAAGAAACTGAACTATTTCAGATAAGGGGGAGACAACATGGAATATTTGCTTGAAGTCAAAAATATCCGCAAGCGCTTCGGAGATCTGGAGGTATTGAAGGATATCAGTATGCACATCGGCGCGGGCGAGGTCGTTTCGATCCTCGGCCCGTCCGGTTCGGGAAAATCGACATTTCTGCGCTGCCTTTCGATGCTCGAAACCGTGGACGGCGGCACGATGACCTACTGCGGCAAAAAGGCTGTCACGGAGCGGGACGGCAGGCCGCAGTATGCCGGAAAAGAGGACATGACCGAGATCAAGCGGAGCTTCGGTCTGGTCTTTCAGAATTTCAATCTGTTTCCGCATTTCTCTGTCATGCGGAATATCACGGATGCGCCGATCCGCGTATTGAAGCGCGACCGCGCCGAGGTCACGGAGGAGGCAAAGAAGCTGCTGAAAAAAATGGGGCTTGCGGATAAGGGCGACTATTATCCCTATCAGCTTTCCGGCGGTCAGCAGCAGCGTGTTGCGATTGCGCGGGCGCTTGCGATGAAGCCGAAGATGCTCTTTTTCGATGAGCCGACCTCTGCGCTGGATCCGGAGCTGACCGCAGAGATCCTCAAGGTACTGAAAGAGCTGGCGGCGGAGAAGATGACTATGCTGATCGTGACGCATGAGATCGACTTTGCGCGGAGCGTCTCGAATCATGTCGTGTTCATGGACGGCGGCCTGATCGTCGAGGAGGGCGATCCGCGTGATGTCATCGACCATCCCTCCAATGACCGGACGCGGGCATTCCTGAAAAAGCTGGAGCAGTGAGAGTGTGATTCTGATATTAAATAATATTTCAGATTCATTTCAGGTTTCTATGGCATAATCGTGTTATAAGGGGAACGATTTGCCCGACATAAAACAGAGGGCATCCGTATGTCATGAAAACAAGGAGGATTACCATGAAACAGTATCACAATGCACGGCGCGCATTTGCCGCAGCACTCGGCGCATTTCTCGCTGTCAGCGGCGCCGCAGCCGCAATGCCGGCGGTCAGCGCGGCGGAGGCAGTCGTCATCAACGAGGTCTGTACGAAGAACTCCACCCTCGCAGCGCCGGACGGACAGTTCTATGATTATGTTGAGCTTTACAACACGACCGGCAGTCCGGTCAGCATCGGCGGCTGGACGCTGAGCGATGATCCGGCGGATCCGGCACGCTACCGCATTCCGGACGGCACATCCGTTCCCGCGAACGGCTTCTATGTCATCTACTGCGGCGTGGCGGAAGGCACGGAGGGCGCGGTGTTCGGCCTTTCCAAGAACGGTGAAACGCTGACGCTGCGCAATGCGGACGGTGCCGAAGCGGAAACCGTCGAGGTGCCTGCGCTCGCATCGGACAATGCCTACGGCCGCGTTCCGGACGGCAGCGAGCAGTTCGGCATTCTCTCACAGTTAAGCCCCGGCAGCGGCAATCCCGCACAGCAGGCAGCCGTTACGGTCAAGGCACCGGAATTCTCAAAGGAGAGCGGCTTCTATAACGACGGCTTTGAGCTGACGCTGACCGCGCCGGAGGGCTGCACGGTCTATTATACGCTCGACGGCAGCGATCCGACGACCTCATCCGAGCGCTACAGTCAGCCGATCCGCGTCTATGACCGGACATCCGAAGCGAATGTGTATGCAGCGATCACGGATATTGCGGATGGTTACAGAGCGCCGTCGGATCCGGTCGATAAGGCAATGATCGTCCGTGCGGCGGCTGCCGATGCGAACGGCAATATCAGTGAGATCATCACGAAGTCCTATTTCATCGGCTATGCGCAGAGCGATTATGTGATGAATATGCGCGTGATCTCGCTCGTCACCGATCCGGATAATCTGTTCGATCACGAAAAGGGCATCTATGTCCGCGGCAAGGTCTATGAGGACTGGCGGAACGATCCGTCTGCTGACCGTATGCTGCAATCGTGGGAACAGCCGGCAAACTATACGCAGTCCGGCAAGGAATGGGAGCGACCGGCGAATATCACCGTGTTCGAGAACGGTCAGGCGGCCTATAATGCGAATATCGGCATCCGTATCCACGGCGGCGCGACGCGTTCCGCCTCGCAGAAGAGCTTTAAGCTCTATGCGCGTCTGGATTACGGCACCCGCAAAATGGAATACGATTTCTTCAACGGCGATCTGACAAATATCAAGGGCAAGGTGATCGACTCCTTTGACAAGCTCGTGTTGCGCAACGGCGGCAACGATGACAAGTCGAAGGTGCGTGACCGCCTGAATCAGGAAATGGTCGCAGACCGCGCATTCGGCACGCAGAAGCAGACAGAATGCGTTGTGTTCATTGACGGCGAATTCTGGGGTACATACAATATCGTCGAGAAGATCGGCAAGGAATACATCGCTGACCATTACAAGGTCAAGGAGGATTCCGTCTGCATGATCAAGACCGACGAGCTGGAGGACGGCACCAGTCAGGGCTATGCGGATTACGAAGCACTGAAAGCGCTCGCGGATTCCGGCAATTTCGGCGATGCGGCATTCTATGAGAACTTCTGCAAGCTCGTCGATATCGACAGCTTTACGCAGTATATGGCGACCGAGATCTTCCTCGGCAACAATGATTTCGGCGACAACAACTATGCCCTCTGGAAGACGGAATCGGTCGATGATACCAAGCAGTACGCAGACGGCAAATGGCGCTTCCTGCTGTTCGATACCGAATACGGTCAGGGGCTTTACAATCAGAGCAATTCCAGCACCAGCACATTCGATACGCTTCGCCGGATAGACTGCTGGATCTCAAAGCTGTTCTTCGGCCTCTTCGATGCGAATGACGCATTCCGTGAGGCATTCGCCCGCGCATATTTCGATCTCTGCAATGAGAATTACCGCTCCGACCGCGTTCTGCCGCGGCTGTCGGAATTGCAGGAGATCTATACGCCGTCGATGGCCGATACCTATACGCGCTTCTCTTACTCCAGCGGCGGATGGTCATTCCCCGGCATGGGCGACTGGGGCTGGCCGGGACAGCCGGGTCAGCAGCCGGGACAGCAGCAGGACGGATCGAATACCGCACTCAATAACGAATTCAATACGATCAAGACATTCTGGCAGGACCGCGCATCGAGAGCCGGACAGCATCTGGTCTCTGCATCGCGGAACAAGTTCAGCAGCGAGACCGTGCGCGTGACCGTGAACAATCCGGCGGCGCAGGGAACGGTGGATTTCAACACGCTGGCGCTGACCTGCGAAAACGGCGCATGGTCGGGCAGCTATCCGAAGAATCTCCCGCTGACGCTGAATGCAGAGCCGAAGGAGGGCTATTCCTTCACCGAATGGAAGGTCACCGGCGCGGACTTTGCCGAGGGCAATGCGAAAACTGCTTCCGCTGTGATCGTTCCGGCCGGCGGCGAGGTAACGATCGAAGCTGTCTATGTGCAGGGTGAACAGCAGCAGACAGATCCGCAGCAGCCGGATGACAAGATCCTCTGGGGCGATGCGGATTGCAGCGGCGAAGTCGATGTAAATGATGTCGTCCTGATCGCGCGGTATGCCGTAGAGGATGAGACGGCCGTGATCTCGACAGAGGGCAAGGCCAATGCCGATGTCACCCATGACAATGCGATCCAGCCGGATGACGGCGAGAAGATCCTGAAGTACCTGGCAAAGATCATCAAAGCGGAGGATCTCGCCAAGGCATGAGCGCTTCGCAAATTCATCTGAAAAAACCGGAAAGCGGCGGAAACGTGCGCTTTCCGGTTTTTTTGTGCTGAGGTTTTTTCTGCACGGGCAGAGGCAGATCATACTCCGACAGAGTTTTCTTTTCAGAGATTTGCAATATCCTATTGACAAATGCATTCATATCGTGTATAATAATTGTATACAAGTAAAACGTGCAAAATCAAAAGAAAGAGGTGACCTGAATGCAGGAGAATTTTGATCTGCAAAGCTATCTGACCGAGGGTGTGGAGGATATTGTCGCGGGCGCTCTGAAAGCGACGCTCAAAAATCCGAGGGAAAGCGCGTTTATGCTGAAATTCGCCGCAGCAAGCCGGATCGCATCGGCTAAGCGCAGAAAGGCGGAGGACAGCGGCGAGCATATCCCGCCGTTCCTGATCGCGAGCATCACGAGTCAGTGCAATCTGCACTGTGAGGGCTGCTATTCGCGCTGCAATCATGCGACGGTCGATTCAGCGCCCGTGAAGCAGCTGACGGCGGAGGAATGGGCGCGGATCTTCGATGAGGCGGACGATCTCGGCATCAGCTTTATCCTGCTTGCCGGCGGTGAACCGATGCTGCGCCGCGATATCATCCGGGCTGCCGGAAAGAAGCAGAATATCCTGTTTCCGATCTTTACGAACGGCACATATATCGACGAGGAATATTTCGCGCTGCTGGACAAATGCCGCAATCTCATTCCGATCATGAGCATTGAGGGCGGGCGCGAGAAGACCGATGCCAGACGCGGCGCGGGCATCTATGACCGGACGATCGCGAATATGGATGAATTTCAAAAGCGCGGTCTGATCTTCGGCGCATCCGTGACGGTCACGAAGCAGAATTACCGGGAGGTCACATCGCGGGAATACCTCGACAGTCTCTCTGCGCGCGGCTGCAAGGCGGTGATCTTTGTGGAATATGTGCCGGTGACAGAGGAGAGTAGGTCGCTCGCGCCGACCGATCCGGAGAGGGAATATTTGCAGGATGCGATTCAGAAGCTTCGCGAATCCTATGGAGAGATGCTGTTCATTTCGTTCCCCGGCGATGAGAAAAGCTCCGGCGGCTGTGTTGCGGCGGGGCGCGGATTCTTCCATATCAATTCGCACGGCGGCGCGGAGCCCTGTCCGTTCTCGCCGTTTTCCGATGTGAATGTGAAGCAGACCTCTCTGCTCGAAGCGATGCATTCACCGCTGTTCACGGCACTGCGGAGCGGTGATCTTCTTGCGGATGACCATGCAGGCGGCTGTGTGCTGTACGAGAAACGCGAGCAGGTCGAGCGGCTGATCGCAGGAAAATAAAACACAAACAGCGGAGACGAATCGCCCGTCTCCGCTGTATTCTTTGTATATTATGCGCCGACCGTGACCGTCGCGATGTATTCCGTATCATCGCTGACAGGGATCCCCGGATCGGAAACCGAGAATGCGCAGTCTGTCATCATCATGAAATGCGCCAGCGCAATACCCATGTCGATCTTCTGCATATCGCCGGTCTGCTCGCTCGCATAGCCCTTGCTGTGTACCTCGTAGAAATGGAACGCATTGCCGCATTTTACGATCCGCCACGGCTGCTTATTGACGGCCGAGGGCGCGAGCCGCACGGCCTCCAGCGCCTCGCGGATCGCTTCATCATCGGTTTCCAGCGGCGCGGAAAAATCATTCTCAAAGAAAAGCTCATCGAACGGCTTGCGCTTGTCTGCGCGGATCGCCGCCCGCATCGCAGTCTCTTTCAGGGACATTTTATCGGCGGGATAGCCGAGCGGCGTGACGAGATACATCCGTTCATCGGATTCGCGCAGCACCGCAGTCTCGAATGCTTCACGGTTCATCGTGCCGCCGATCAGAGTCGTGCCGATGCCGAGATACCGCGCATAGAGAATCATCTGCTCAAACGCATAGCCGAATGCCTCCTCGCTGTGCGGGACGGCCTTCACCTTTGCAGCGGCATACATGGTCTCGCCGGAAATGACCGGACTGGAAAGACCGTTTGCGGCTTTGTCGAGAAAGAAGAATTCGACGGGAATATCATAGGGATTATTGATCGTCCGGACAAAGGCGCGCAGCTTTTCGAGATGCTCGTCGGTGAGCGGTCTGCCGTCAAAGGTGCGCACGCTCCGTCTGGCGCGGATGAGCTTCAGATATTTCATACCGTATCCTCCTGCGGTTCAGCCGAGCAGTGCTTCGACGGCTTTCCGGACATCGGCCATATCGGTCGTCGGCTCAAAGCGGGCGACCACATTGCCCTCGCGGTCAACGAGGAACTTCGTGAAATTCCACTTGATATAGGCCTTGTCGCCGAATTTCTTATTGTTCATATCAGTGAACTTATTCAGTGCAGCATTTTTGAGTCCCTTGCCGAAGCCCTCAAACGGCTTCTCGGCCGCGAGATATGCAAACAGCGGATCGGCGCTTTCACCGTTGACATCAATCTTTGCGAACTGCGGGAATTCCGTGCCGAATTTCATCGTGCAGAACTGGTGTATTTCTTCGTCATTGCCGGGCGCCTGATTTGCAAACTGATTGCAGGGGAAATCGAGGATCTCAAAGCCCTTATCGCGCAGATCGCGGTACATCGCTTCGAGCGGCTCATAATGCGGGGTGAATCCGCAGCCGGTCGCTGTGTTGACGATCAGCAGAACCTTGCCTGCGTAGTCTCCGAGACTGACGGACGCGCCGCCTCTGTCCTTCACCGTGAAATCGTAGATTCTTGCCATTGTGATACCTCCTGTTATTCTTTAGATTCCATTGCGAGAAGTGCCTTGTAGGTCAGCACATACAATGTATGAAATTCCTCGGGTGTCAGCCCCATGATGTCAGCGATGGCGGGCGGGATTTTGGCAGCATCCTGCTTGAGCGCTCTGCCGGAATCGGTCAGCGTCAGCGTCAGCAGCCGCTCATCCGCCGCGGAGCGTTCCCGCGTCAGGTATCCCGCGTGCTCCAGCTTTTTGAGGACCGGCGTCAGTGTGCCGTAGTCCAGATGCAGACAGGCCGCGAGCGCTCTGGACGAGACCGTTTCCTGCTCCCACAGCACCATCATGACGATATACTGTGTGTAGGTGAGGTTGAGCTTTTTGAGGTAGGGGCCGTACTGCCGGATCAGCTCCTTGGAGCAGGCGTAGAGCGGGAAGCATACCTGATTTTTCAGCTTGAGTGCATCGAATTTGTCGTTCATGTCATTCTCCTGTTTGGTTTTGTACAGTTTACTTGTATGCAATCATTATACACGAAAATGACCTGTTTGTCAAGGGGTTCAGAAAATTTTTATGCAAAAAAAAGACCGGCGCATTATGCCGGTACTCATATAGAAGTTTTGCCCCGAAGCGTTTCACAAAAGCGCTTCGGGGCATTGTTTTTTATACTGGTGCTATAATAAATCAGAATTTAACGCTTTATTCTTCTTCAAAGATAGAAGTGTTCAGCAATTCAATAAAGGCTTCGATGCTCTCAGAAATACGCACTTGCTCGTCAACATCTTCACTATCGAGGAAATAAACCTGATGTGTTTTGTCACTCCAATAATAATAATTGCCGCCATTATCATACGCAAGCGGATACCAGTCAGAGGGGACAAAATTGCACATCGGTTCATCACGAGCGTCATCTGCTGCGTATTCAAAATCAATATCCCCATCTTCCAGCGTAACAAGACTTGCAACAACATAGGAGCGTTCATCGATTTTGATTTCACACATCTTTATACTATTACAATCCGTTTTGGCATAGAGTTCTTTCAGAATATCCGGAAAAATGATACCGTACTTCTGTTCGAGATAGGCAATGCGTTCTGCGCTTTTCTCTCTGTTGTCGATCTCTTCCTTTAAGAATTTGAACATAACCGTATCCTCCAATCATACTATAAATTCCGATTTATATTCGTAACAATTATAGCATAGAATTGCTGCATTGTCAATAGAAAAAACGCCATAGTA